>JBFFIY010000104.1:0-17449 GCA_041556195.1 Enterobacterales bacterium | reverse complement strand
GTTAATAGCTCCATGCATTAACTGCATAACCCACATCCATGTGGGGATATACTCACATTTTTTGCCTCGATCTGGCTCATTTTAGAGGCAACCTGGACATCTACAGGCTCATTTAACAACTCGCTGAGTAGTTACTTCCAAACAAACAAACAAATGAGTCAAAACCAACTATCAAAGAAGAAGGAGCGTTTTCTTATGAAACGGCGGCATTTAAAAACATAAAAGACATAGAAATCACCTAGTCTAAAAACTTATTGGATCACACCATTATCAAAATCATCAGGAACGATGTAAGTAATTTTCTTTTATTTGTATCTAAAGAAAAGAAACTGGATAAGTTGTTTGTAAAAACACTAAAAAGCAAATGGAATAAATTCAAACTCCCTACTCTATAACCTTAATATCAATGGGTTTTCCTATTGATTGAATTTGAACAAAACTTCTACCATTAACTAGTGTCTCATGCAAAACCATGGCATATTGCGACTATAATTCCCAACAATAACAATGAGTTAACATGAAAGCAGTCGAAATATATTGAAAATTTTCGGATGGTAGATAATGGAACCAGAGAAGTTTTTTATCTTTTTGGCTACAAAGCGTCTATTTTACAACTAGACTACAAGAACAAAAGAGCTATTTTTCTTTCCTATGAGCAAAAGAAGTATTATTTTTCAGATCCATAAAGATTTAGTGAGGGGCAAGCTTCAGCTCCCAACATTGCCACAGGTTAGTCTTCGAATAAAAAAAACTGCTTCCGATCCAAATACTGATATACATAAATTATCCACAGTGGCCGAGTCAGATCCTGCATTTTGTGGTTACCTCTTGCAAATTTCGAATTCTCCTATCTACCGTGGCGCCGTTGATATTCAAAATATTAACCTGGCCATCGCTCGACTAGGCATACAAAACACCAGCAATCTGGCCATGAGTTATGCTATCAGGGCTTTGTTTTCTGAGAAAAATAAAAATAATGCACATTGGCTTGAACATGCCTGGAAAAATAGTACTTATACAGCATCCGTTGCTTGTGTTATTGCTGAACATATCCAAAAATCCTTTGATCCTGATGAAGCCTTGCTTGCAGGACTGATTCAAGACATAGGATGCCTGCCTCTCATAGACAAAGCAGAGGAATATCCAGAACTTATTGAAAATGAAAAAGCCATGTTCTTGTTGTTTGACCGTTATGCCTGTAGTGTTGGTGCTGCCGTATTAAGAAAATGGGGACTACATTCAAAATTTTTAGATGTGGTTAAAAACAGAGATAACTGGGAATATGACAGCTCTCCAGAAGCCAATTTAACCGATTTGGTCCTGATAGCTAAAATGCACACTTACCTGGGCCACAACCTGTTAAAACCCGTTCCCAAAATTAATCAGGTTCCTGCATTTTTCAAGCTTCAATTAGAAATGGAACTATCACCTGAAGCAAGCTTGAAATTTATTGCAGATGCCAAACAAAGAATTACAGACATGCGCAATGCTCTGGGTGGCTTATAAAAATTCCGTGTGAAACAAAATAGCTCAAACTTTAACTATTAAGGAGATAACTTGATATTAAATACTTTTGATAAACTATTATTTGGCTTTCTATTATTGTTAACTTTCCAAATCCCAATAATTGCAGATCATTACTTACAATTTGTATCCGGCTATTATGAATCAACTAAACATCAGGTAGATGGCTATAAAGCAAATGCTGTTCTTCATGAATACGAAAATGTATATACTATGATTGACGTTCTTCTCGAAAATAGTAATTCTGCTGTTAGATTTGATGCTGAGCAAAAGTTACAAACCATGCACGAATATGAAGAATTGAAAATCGCATTAGATGTTCTTACTAATGGCAATATTTTTGAAAAAGCCTGGTTTATTTTTAACCCGGTAAGATATGACGAACTAAAGAAGGTGTTAGATAATTTTAAGCCTGGAATGCCTCTTAATATAATCGATATTATGTATGGTATTGTTACGGCGTTATTCTTAAATATGCTACTATTTTTTCCAATAAAGCATTTTATTTTCAAGAAAAAAACAGAAATGCCTATATACCCGTGACACCCCTAATCATTTATTATCATAATTTAAAGAGAAAACGGATGTATTCATTCATTAGAACAACATTACTTACTTTATTCTTATTAATCACCTCATTACCGGCTCAGGCTCAGGCTCAGGCTCAGGCTCAGGCTCAGGCTCAGGCTCAGGCTAATGATGAAGCTGACTTACGTCTTTTACTTGATAATTTTCTAGCTAATGATCTGAAAGATGATTATAAAAACCATGACCGCTTTTGGGCCGATGATTTGATTTATACCAGTTCTGCAGGAACAAGATTTGATAAATCATTTATTATGGATGGAATTAAAGCCTCACAAAATGAACCATCTGCTGAAACCTACCATGCTGTAGATGTAGACATACGTCTATATGATAAGACTGCAATCATTGCTTTTAAGCTGATCAGAGATCCCAATGTTTCTAAAAAAATTGCAGAAAGTCATTATTTCAACACAGGTACTTTTCTTAAACGAGATGGAAAGTGGCAAGTTGCAGCCTGGCAAGCGACAAAAACTCCTTAAATAACAACAAGTTGAAATAAAAACAACAACCAATACTACTATATTTAGTTATAAAGTATTTGCAACTTACTAATATTTAATAGTATTTTGGCTTTTTTATCCCGAGTTTAGGTTAAAGTAAGTTAATTTGGTAACTATTCAGAGAGTTGTAAAATGTAACCGTAGCTGTTCAGGTTGCCTCTAAAATGAGTCAGTTCGAGGCAAAAAATGTGAGTATACTCGGTTATTTGACCATTTTTGAACGATGAAATGGCTCATTTTAGAGGTAAGCTGAATAGTTACTTAATTTGTTACATAATTTTCTAACTACATTCATTAATAGGCTTTTCTTAAGTGAAACTGAGCTATACAATCTGACCACTAACTGAGCAACAACCTATAAAGGGAATTTTCTCTAATGATCCGCATTAATAGCATATCTAAAACCTATCAGATGGGAAATGAAAAGATCCGAGCATTAGATGCTATAGATTTGCATATTAAAAAAAATGAGTTTATCGCTATTATGGGACCTTCCGGCTCCGGTAAATCTACTCTGATGAATGTACTCGGTTGTCTTGATCAGGCTGATTGTGGAAGTTATCAACTTGATGGTGAAGAGGTGGCAAAGATGGACGATGATCAGCTTGCCGCCTTAAGAAATCGTTCCATTGGTTTTGTTTTTCAAACTTTTAATCTACAAGCAAGACGTAGTGCGCTGGAAAATGTTGAGTTACCTCTGAGATTCTCCAATTGCTCTAAAGCAGAGGCAAAAAAATATGCCGCTGCTATGCTACAAAAAGTTGGGCTGACAGATAGAAAAAATCACCGCCCCTCAGAGCTTTCCGGCGGACAACGGCAACGTGTGGCTATTGCTCGGGCACTAGTTAATGAACCAGCCATAATACTGGCAGATGAACCCACAGGTAACCTTGACAGTAAAACCACCGAAGAGATCATGCAGTTATTTCACCAGCTACATGATCAAGGACAAACTGTAGTAGTAGTCACTCATGAAGATGAAATAGCAAACCACGCACAAAGAGTTATCATTTTAAAAGATGGAAAAATTGTAGAGGATAAAATAAATGCCTGAATACCTGCTAAAAATTTTATCAGCTCCATTATTGCTCCTTATATTAACAATTGCTTCTCAGCCACTATTAGCAGAAAATCCACTATTGCTAACCGGGCAAATAAAACCGGGAGATGTTCAAAACTTTACAACGCCATGGTCTCAAAACTGGCGCCAGCAGATAAAATGGATGAAACCTGAAGGTGAAATGGTCGAAAAAGATGATTTGGTCGTATTATTTGATACAGCAAACCTGGATACTCAAATTGAACAGGAAAAGGTCAATTTAGGACAGGCCAAAGATAAAGCCCAAAAAAGCCGCCTCGATCTGGAACAAGAGGTTATAGATGCCGAACATGCCCTGGTCGAAGCGCAGCTTGAACTTAAACTGGTAAAATTATCAGCTGATGTACCTGACAGATTTAAAAGTAAGCTTGATATAGATAGCATAGCATTTGATTATAAAAAGGCCCGTCAAATACTTGAACAATCCGTCATCAAATTAGAAACAAGCAAAAATACTCTGATTGCTGAAGAACAAAAACAGGCACTCGAAGTGCAACGAATTAGCTCAATTCTCACAAAAAAAGAAAATGAGCTTCAACTACTACAACTCCACGCCAAACGTAAAGGCACAGTTTTACATGCAGTAAACCCTTGGGATGGCAGTAAAATAGCTGTAGGTCAATCGGTACAGACTTCATGGAATGTTGCCTCCATACCCGGTACAGGCAACGAATCTGTGCAAGCCTGGGTTAACGAGGTAGATTGGCCTAAAATACAGCTTGGTCAATCAGTTAAACTCACTCTGGATGCTTTTCCCAATCAATATTTTGAAGGTGAAATCAGAAAAATTGGATTTCAGGCAGAGTCCAAAAAAGAATGGGGGAGTGCTAACTATTACGATGTTGATATTAGCATCAATGAACTAACCACTCTGAAGCTTATCCCTGGAATGAGCGTGAGGATTGAAATTATACCAATCGTTAATGTCGTAAATACTCTTCAATTAAATGAGGCAAGTTAATATGCG
Source organism: Enterobacterales bacterium (assembly GCA_041556195.1). GTDB lineage: Bacteria > Pseudomonadota > Gammaproteobacteria > Enterobacterales > 21-14-all-40-8. The sequence continues at coordinate 12,771 of JBFFIY010000104.1, read as the reverse complement.
TTACTCACTGCTGTCATTATTTGTTTTGTTATTTATCTGCGCATGTCAACCTGTGGCAGACGAAAACTCAGTTAAAAACCCCGAAAATAATACAAGAATAAAAGCAGATATTGTTGAGGCCAATGGAGAGTTAGCTTCCAGTAAAACTGCTGTCATAAGCCCACCCAATGTTAAAAATCAATGGCAATATAAAATTACATATCTTCCTCCAGAGGGTTCTGAGGCTATCAAAGATCAACCCATTATTCGTTTTGATACCAGTCAACTTACTCAGAAGCTTATGGTTAAAAATGGTGAATTAAAAACAAAACAAAAAACATTGGAAAATACACGGCTCACCAACGATGCAGAACTGGAAAGACTCAAGTTAGAATTAGCTCAAGCTAATATGGAAAAAGATAAAGCTTATAGAAAATGGAACAAATCCAACGGTCTGGAAAGTAATCTGGAAACTAATCAATTGGCATTGGAGCATGAAATTGCAAAAAATGAAGCTCGACGATTAGACCGAAGTCTGGACAAAACCATTGAGTCAAACCGGATAAACATAGCTATTGAAGAAAATAACGTGTCACGCCTGCAAACTGAAGTCAATCAAATACAAAATGGCATTCAACGCATGACCATTTTAGCGCCAAAATCCGGCATTGTGATCTATAAAACCGATCATCAGGGTAATAAAGTCTCTGTTGGAGACTCTGTATGGATGGGACGACAACTTTTAGGATTACCCTCACTCGATAGTATGATTGTAAAAGCTGAAATTCTTGAAGCTGATGCCGGTAAAGTTTCTATCGGACAAAACGTTAAAATCGTTCTTGATGCGGCTCCTGAACGAATATTCAAAGGATATGTAAGTGTTCTTGGACAAATCTTTCGACGAAAAAGTCTCGATCAGCCCAATATTATTTTCGATGCCGAAATTACCATTACCGAACCCGATTCTGAGCTAATGCGGCCCGGCATGGCCGCGCGTCTGAAAATTTCTCTGACTAAACCATCAGTAGAGAAAGTAATTGCTGAAGCTGTTCCCATTTCAACGATATTGGCTTCAACTGCAACGACTTCAAAAAAAGACATACAAAAATGAAACTCTCCCATAAAATAATGACGATTATTGGTTTCAGTCTATGCCTTATATCATGCACTGAAAACTCACAAAACAACAACATTAAACTAACTGTATCAAAACAGGATTTTATTATTAAAATTCCTGCAACGGGTGAACTTGAAACATCCGCTTCAACCACAATTGGCTTACCATCAGGCGTTTTTGAACCTCAAATTATTGAATGGTTGGTGGAAGAAAACACTTTGGTTAAAAAAGGCCAGGTCGTCGTGCGTTTTGATTCTACAAAATATGTTCACCAAAGTAGCCAGGAACAGTTTCAAATTGATCAGGGACTCATTAGTTTTCTAAGCAAAGAACTGGTACTGAGAAATGAAAAGGGAGAAATCATTAGTGATAAATCTCTCATTTATGAAGAACTTCAAATGGCGAATGATTACAATCCGGGTGATCTACAAGTTTTTTCACGTAATGAAATTATTGATACCATGAAAAACATGAAGTTTCTTGAAGCAAAGAGAGATTACACTGACTGGCGCGGTGAAAGTCATGAAAATAAATCACGCTCAGAACTTGATTTATTGCAACTACAACAGGATCAACATACTGATAAGCTGAGTATGTATAATTCTGCATTAAATGAGTTAGAAGTTAAAGCCCCACATGATGGGCTTTTTGTCTTAAGTAAAAACTGGCGAGGAGACAAAACCCGAATAGGTGATACTACCTGGCCAGGACGAAGAATTGCTTCATTACCGGATCTTTCTAAATTACAGGCAAAAATCTTTGTGCTGGAATCAGAAGCTGCCGGCATGAAAATAGGCCAGCCGGTAGAATTTACCCTGGACGCTTACCCCCAAAAAATTATCAAGGGAAAAGTCGAACAGGTAGGTAGTATTGCAACACCCAGAGAAAAGGATAGTCCTATAAAATATTTTGAAGTCATCGTACAAATAAATAACAGTAAATACGAACATTTACGCCCTGGTAGTCAATTACAAGCCATTATATTTGCCGCAGAAATCAAACAGGTTATCAGTATTCCCACTCAATCCATGACTTTGGTAAATGGGAAATATTTTGTTCAGGTAAAAGCTGACGGACAATGGAAAAAACGAGAAGTAAAGCTAGGCATGCGTAATATGGCTAAAACTCAAATCCTACAAGGCCTGGAAGAAGGGGAAACTATCGCATTATTTAGCGATTTCGGGTTTGAAGATAAAAAGCCTCATGACAAAAAAAATCAAGGAGACAAAAATGCCTTTCTTTGATGCTTTAAAAGATGCCTGGGAAGAATTATGGCATCATAAAATGCGTACCGCACTGACTTTGCTCGGCATGATATTTGGCGTAGGCGCAGTGATTTCTATGCTCAGCATAGGAGAAGGTGCCGAGCAGGAAGCCTTGCAACTGATTGACTCAATGGGACTGCGTAATGTCATTGTGAATTCTAAAGTTATGGATGAACAGCAACTTAAAGAAATTCGTGCTCATTCTATTGGCTTATCACGCCGAGATGTTGAAATTACTGCAGAAACACTACCCTTTGTAGAACAATCAAGTGCCGAGAAAAAAATCAAGGCTTTTATCATTTTTGGCAATGGCAATAAAAGCGATGCATCTGTATATGGTGTTACTCCAAGCTACTTTGAACTTTCTGACTTCAAAGCAGATAAAGGACAATTATTTACCGATCAGGATGAACTAAACTTTCAACAGGTTGCCGTTTTAGGCTCCCATACTGCTAACTCATTATTTCCTGACAGCAACCCTGTTGGCCAACTCATTAAAGTCAATCATGTCTGGTTAAGAGTAATAGGCGTACTCGAAGACAAGTCTCTGAACAAAGATGAGTTTGAGGGCATTAAGTTGGGGGGTGAAAAAAACAGGGTTTTCATACCACTTAAAACAGCGCTTAAAAAATTCAAATTTCCCTCTTTAGACAATGAAATTGACACTTTCAGAATCAAGGTAACTAAGGGAACCGATCCAAAACTGGCTTCCATTGCACTCAACAATTTACTCAGCCAAAGACATGGCAAAGTCGATGACTATGAAGTTGTAGTGCCCGCCAAACTTATGGAACAACACCGCCAGACAAGAAGAATTTTCACCATTGTCATGTCCGCTGTTGCCAGTATTTCTTTACTGGTGGGAGGTATTGGCATTATGAATATTATGCTGGCAACCGTATTAGAGAGAACCAAAGAAATCGGTTTATTACGTGCCGTAGGTGCTCGTAGAAAAGATATCATGAACCTTTTTATGGTGGAAAGTTTCACCGTTTCAGCGTTAGGCGGTTTACTCGGTATTATTCTTGGTTATGTGATAGCACAGGTTATAGCCTATTATGCTGATTGGGTAGTGGGTTTTTCATTCTGGGCGATTGTTCTTTCTGTTGGTGTTTGCGCGATTATAGGATTAATATTCGGGCTATATCCTGCTCATAAGGCTTCTAAAATGGATCCAATAGAAGCATTACAAAGGGATTAGTTCAATTTCAATATTCTATGTTCAATTACTTCCAGGATTTTTGATTTTTTGGGAGCCGTCCATTTTCATCAATAGGCTTAACTTTATAGGGTCGCTCTTCACCCCATTTCCAAAATACAACATTTTTACTAGCAACAGGAACCCCCTGAACATAGCTTGGTACAATAATTCCTGAGATATCCTTTTCTATCAAATAATCAGACAAATCCCATGAAGGAGGCGTTTCCTTGTTACTCAGCATTAATTCCCAAGCGCAACTTAAATCGGAATGAGTGAAAGAAGTGGCCGCCAGAATTTTTGGATCAGTTAAATCCAGTACGGCTTCACAATCAACATCGTAATAGCAAATGGTTACAGGTTGAGGTTTAAAAAGAAAGCCTTGTTGGATTTCAAACAAAGCGGCAGTAGGACTTTCCGATGTATAAAGTGCCTCAATGCATTTTCGGTTAAATCGCCCTCCATGTCGTGCAGCACCTTCTCCTGATCCCGGCTTGTAGGACCACCTGGGGTTATGACCACGAGAAACTTGCCCTCTATAACGAACGGCAAGCTCTCTGATCTTCAAGCATAACCTCCCTCAGCAATTCGACTTAAATAATCTCGAACAGCCTGCCCTTTTCCTTCTTTCAACAAATCTTCAGCCGTCTTATCTCCAAAGGATGGAATAGGTTGAGAACGATACCAGGCAAAAGCTGATGGCAGGGAACCTGCCCAGGGAATGATACGATTAACAATATCAACAACTTCACGCAAACGTTTTTGTGTGGAAACGGCGCTCGAACGGCTCGTTTTTGTTACCGCATCACGAGATAATCCAGTCGCAGATGCTAATTCTTGTTTGGTAATATGTAATTCATCAGCCAGGGAACTCGTGACAACCCCTTTTTCAGTAATAACTGTTTGAAGAAAACTCACACTCATGACCGCCTCTCATAAAATACCATTTAAGGTAGTGTACATGAGGCGACTTACTTCTGTCAAATTGAAGCCTAGAATAAAACTCTAAAACATGGTTTCATGTAACACTTCTGAAATTTATCCTTTTTAAGGACTGATCCGTTATTATACCCGTGATACCTGAATTACCATATTGTATAAAAACCAAACCAAGTTTGCTTTGTTATTTTTTAAAATGAAGGAGTAACTTTGAGTCACGCATACTTACTTAAAGGATAAAAGACCTAAAGTCTAAAGGTTACTTTGATAGAAGCTTATTAAACAAATTAAGGCAAGTGATATTCAAGGAATAATAATAAATGTCTGATGAACCAATAAGAATTCTTCATTTATCTGATTTTCATATGGGTAAAGATGACTATGGCCAAGAAGTTTTTTTTCCTAATATACTTAATCATGTAGCCGAAAGAACGGAAGAAGGTAAAGGACCTGAACTGGTAGTAATCACTGGAGATATTGCTCAAAGTGGCAACTCAAGTCAATACGTAGATTTCTGCGAACAATTTTTAAAACCTCTCAAAGCCATCATACCAGAAAACAGCATCTTTATTGTGCCAGGTAACCATGATGTAGATCGTAATAAAGCTAAAATTGTACACAGTTATAACATCATTGATAAGTACAAAAATTTTTTCGACCCAACTAAAGAAGGAATGGAACTTAGGGAACCTCTTCACCCGCGCTTCAAGGCCTATGTAGACAACTTGGACAGTTTTGCCCCCTGTGACTGGGTAACAAGCGAAAAAGGCTTTCATACTGTTCGCCAAAAATGTGGGACAATCAACATCGCCATCCTTCATCTAAATACGGCCTGGCTTTCTGCCGATGACGACGAGCAATTAAAACTCAGGCTTGACAAAGATATGGTATCCGAAGGTCTGGACATTTTCGATGATGCAGATCTGATTCTGGTACTGGGTCACCATCCTTTAAATTGGCTATACGAAGGAGATGCCTCTAAGCTGGAAACTTTGTTTGCAAAACGGCCAGTGATCTATTTAAGTGGACATATCCACAAAGGTAAAGGCCGTGTGATCGATAGAGGTAGCGATAGTTTTCTGACATTTGGATGCGGCGCTGGATTTCAAGCTAGAGAAGACGATATCTGGGTCAATGGTTTTCAGTGGTATGAATTGGAACCTCACACAGGCCAGATACATGTTGAACCTCTATATTGGCATGCTGAACATCAGGAATGGCATCTGGACACCCGTATATTCCCCAATAACCGCAAATCACCGAATGCAAATTTTTGGACATATCCTATTCCTGGATTTATTCCTTCTGTTGTCGAGCCAGACTTCTCTTTCGATTTGGAACAGGATGACAAACTCGATGACAAATTATCACCCATTGTAAATCCATACAATTCCCTCAAATACTATGACATTAACAATGTCGATCATTTTTTCGGCCGCAACGGACCAACAAAATGGGCTGTAGAAAAATTAGTTGCAGGATTTGAACATTCGAATAAACAGCCCATTGTAAGGTTAGAGGGGGCAAGTCGTTCAGGATAAAGCTCATTACTTCGAGCAAGCATTATTGCCAAATTAAAAGAACTGGAGCAACCATCAAAATTTCAAACTGTCGTTTTCCGCCCTACAGACTTTCATAATAGTCAGGGAGAGCCTGATAAAATTATAAGCTCTATTCTAACCTTTATCGATGAGCAAACAGATATCAATATTTCTGCGTCAGACATCAATAAAATTACTAAACAGGCATGGGTTTCTCCACAAAAAGCCGTACATTATGTTGATGAATTTCTTATGAAACATAATGCTCTTGGCAAGTTGCTGATCGGGTTGGATCAATTTGAAGAAATTGTTGATGATCTGGCAGGAGATAAATATGTTAAACAATGGAAACCCTTAGTAGACTTTATTGAATATTCTTGTAATACAAATACTATAGGTTTTGTCTTTACCCTGGAATCTTCTCGACGAAAAGAATTTCAACAATGTGACTTACCAAAGACCTTTACAGGTTGCGAACAGCTCTCAGTCGATGGAGCAAACAATGATTTTTTACTTAAGATCATTGAAATCCCATTTAAGAAGGCTGGTTACTTCTTAAGTACGGACGTTGTGCAAACCTTGATGGATAACGTGAACGGGCTAAAATTAAATATGCCTGCTAATGAAAGCTCTTTATTACCACTAGTTGCCCTTAAACTAGCACAGCTATTCGATAAAATTGTCGACCTTAAAGGGATACCGGATCAGCAAAATCTTCAGAAGCAGTTTGGTGGCATTAGCCATAGTGACAATGAAATCACTTTAGAAGATGTAGGAAATGACTTAGATATTTGTAGTTCCATTTCTGAAATAGCGGGTGCTGCCTGGCTTAAAGCAACTGGTCAAGAGATTGTAAAAGAAGAAGACATTGATCATTTTTTGCAGCCGCTGATTCGCATGGCCAGCCCCTATTCCAATAATTTGGTGCTTGGAACTATGGGATTACCTCCTTATATAGTTGAGAGGAAAATTGCTGAAAGCTTCAAACAACATCGATTACTCATACTGGAAAATGAGCGATTTCGCCTGGTACATGAAGCTGTTATTCGACATTGGGAACCAGCAAGTCAATGGCTTGAAAGAAGATCTAAATTCCTGAAAACTGAAGCTTTTTTTCGTACCAGAGCGGAAGAGTGGCAAGCAAACAATCAACCCAATTTAAAGACTTCTGAATTTAGTGAGGATTTAGAAAAAAACATTGGTCATGCCACGGAGATTCTCAATAACTACCTTCGTAGCTGGTCATTTTCTGAACCGGAACTATTAACTGAAAGTGATCAGTACTTACAGCGTTATTGTCTTGCTCTTTTCAATCAAAGCAAAACACCTTCCCATTTAGTCCCCCAGTTAACTAGCAAAAAATATCACGTTCACCTTGCCAGCCAGTACGGGCAATTAGATTTGCTAAAAAAGTTCTCTGTTATCGATTCAACTTGTCTTGAGCACCTGGACTCATCGGGTAGACCCCCTATCACTTGTGCTGCATGGAGCCAGATTGAGATAGTCAAATTTCTAATTGAAAATGGAGTACAAGTGGCTAAAGCCAGCGAAGAAGGATTTAGATCCATTGCCTCATCAATTCAAATGGGGAGACGAGATATTTTCGACTTATTACTTCCCCATTATAAAGATAGTGAACTGGACAATCCTCAGGGAGGTACTCTACTCCATCTCTGTGCGCTCGCTGGACAAAAAGAAATGGCGCAACATTTGATAGAAGCACGCTCACTTAGACCTGAAGTCGCGAATAAACATGGATGGCTACCATTACACAATGCAGCATTTTTTGGCAAGGTTGAAATATTTACTTATCTTTGTGATTTATCTGATTTTACGGCTATCAATGAACATGGATGGACAGCATTGCATTTGGCAGCGCAAGAGGGACATGTAGAAATTATAAAAATATTGCTGGAAAAAATATCAGAGTTACCTCAATATGAATTTAATGTTAGAACCAAAGGTGATTGGACTGCATTAATGATTGCTGCCAGTCATCACCACTCTGAAGTTGTCGAATTACTTTTAAGCGTATCTGAACCAAATTTAACTAACAATGCAGATAATTTACCAGGGAGTACAGCACTCCATTTAGCAATTGCTTTAGCAATTGCTGAGCAAGATTCAACTGTCAATAACCAGAATGAAATTTTGAAAACCATCCAGGTTTTGTTAGAGGATCCAAGAACCGATCCAAATATTAAGAATAAAGCTGGGGATACACCTCTGGCACTGGCTACAGATATGCCTAAAGTCTTTAGAGCCATACTATGCCACAGTAAACTGGATTTAAATAATGCCGTTTCAAAGTCAGGCGAAAACCCTCTGATGATCAGTGCAAAAACTACTGATTGGCAACTTTTTTCACAATTATTATCTCGTGCAGATTTACCTCAATTGACGACTAGTGACAATAAAGAAAACAATTTGTTGCACCTGATGGCCATGCGTGGAGCACCTGAAAATCTTTTACAGAAGATTCTTGATACCGCAGAAATATCAGTCAACCAACTCAATATTGAAGGTTTTACGCCACTTATGAATGCTATCGACAACAGAGAATGGGGTATTACCAGATTTCTATTGTCATCTGATCGAGTTGATCCAAATATATATGGAAAGAATACTCCCTCCGTATTGGCTCTTGCTTTAAATAAAAATGCAAAAACGTCAATTGTGGATGAGATTTGGGATAAAGTCGATCAGGGTGTTGCTTTAACCCAGGCTGACAAAAAAGGCTGGACAGCGCTTCATGTTGCCGCACTTAGCAATAACCGCAAGACTATCGATTGGATTTTGACACTAGGACAAGATAAAGCCATTAATTTATTCGATATTGTGGACAATCCAGGTCGAAAACCAGCCGATCTTGCTCCACCAAGTATACGAGGCACATTTACTGAAGAAAAAGTAGAAGAATTGGCAAGTCCCAGATCCTGGGATAGCGATTTAACCTGGAAAAAACTCCCAAAATCAAGACGCGTCCGTTTTTTTGAACATATGGAATCCAAAAAATCGGAATTCAATGTATCTGAAAAAACTCCAATTGAATGGTGTAATCTTAGCTTCTATGACAAAGATGTTAGACTAATACGCATGATAGATCCTGAGTGGCCTGATAGTCTTGAACTCTATTACCTTGAGGAAAATAAAGACAAATTTGTGCAGCTCAATGGAACCTCTTCCCCCATACACGATATCAATAGCCGACATGTAAATATTACCAAGACGAATGCTTTAGGCTACCTCAGATTCTTTTGTTTTTTTGTCAGAGGTAAGGGCGGTCCATTTGTTGTGATTGAAAGCCTGGCACAAAGAGAAATACCACAGGATCTGACTGAAGAGGATAAAAAAGAGGTTGATATTTTTGCACGTTCCGCTGAACTCCACGATTACAATAAAGACGAAAAACTCTATCCAGCATCCGCTGTGGTCTGGTATGCAAACGCCCTATTCTTATCTGATTTCAAAATACTTAGCAGTGGAATGGTAGTGATGACAGATGATTTTCCTTTATATGAATTATCCAAAGACATGGATATGCCTATTTCGTGAATACATTAACCTGAACTCAATGTAGGAACTTCAAGCCACATAAGCACTCTAATGTTATCTCATCAGCTTTTTTATCCTCCCATACAAAGGTTTGTGTTGAGGTGCAAATGATTCATACTGCTCCACGACCAGATCAATTTGCTGACAGTGTTTCGCGGCTGATTCCAGCGTGTTCAAAAGTTTAAAATCATACAAATGTTGCTCTAACACCGATAAAAACAATATCATTACTAAATCATAGGCCTGGTTTTTATGACAGATCCAACCCAGTTCAGTACGAAGGCTCTGGCTAAATTTAGATTGGTGCTGCTGAATAAACTGTCTGACTTTACCGCTTTTTCCTCCTTCGAGTAGACCCGCGATATATTGAGGCAATACTTCATCTGGAACAGCTTCATCCAGAGCTAATAATGCCTCAACATCATCTATCAGGATCTGAGGTTCAGCCACATGACTACTCAAACGCAGATGTTGAGCCTGAGCGTAGCTATCATCAGGATAAATTCTAAGATAATCAGCCACAAAGGGCATCGCGATTTTTGGCTTTTGTCGGCGTTCATGTAACCAGGCCAAATCCAATAATACTAACACACTATAATTTTTAACTGATAACAGCACACTTTCTGCCTCATCTAATTCGCCAATTTGAGTCAAGCTTTTTCCGATCCAGCGTTGAGTTTTCCAATGGGGATGATACTGATGGCTTTCTCTAAATTCGATTATCGCCTTAGCATAATTTTGTAAATGGTAATGAAAATGTCCGGCTAGAAAATGAATACGTGGAGATTGAGGAAACAGCACCAACAACTGCTCTAACAATGGTCGAGCCTGTTGCCAATGTTTTTGTTTTATCAGCAGCTCTAATTCAAACCCACGGGTTTGTATTGATAGGGGCTCAACCTGCTGCAATTGCAATAATGCAGACTGAGCCAACGGCCAGTCACGTTGCCCCAAAGCAGATTTCAGGTTGCGGGCTAAGGTTTTTAGATAGGCTTTTTCCATGGAATTGTGAAAAGATTTTTATATGTAAAATGAACTAAAGGTTACTTTGTAATATTAATTTTAGCAGATAATACACGGACTTAGATTAAATTCCATGCTAATCTTATAAAAAAGCAATTCTCATATTCATATAATAATGGCTCGACAAAATAAATAATGCAAAACTCTGCTCAACCAAACCCACAAATCAAAGACTTTGTTACCGTTCGTGATTGCCCGACAGTGGTTCGATTTTCTGATCTGTCCACTCAAAATAACCAATGGATCAGCCAAAATTATTTCCTGAATGAAGAAATCAAAGCGCATTTAAAGGCTATTGAGCAATGTTTTGCTAAGGAGCATGGCTGTGGAATTTTTCTGATAGGCTCCTATGGCACTGGTAAATCGCATTTTCTGGCATACCTTATTCAACAAATGCAAGCCCGAAAACTTTCTCCAGCTCCTGAAAATGTGTTTTATCTTTCCCTGCTTGATTATGCCAGTCATGGTTCTCTGGAAGATATTATCAGCAAAAAACTAGGTATTAAAACAGACGATAGTTCTCGCTCTGCTAAATGGAGCTTCATTCAAGAAAAACTGTCTGGTGGCATATTACTGGTAATGGATGAGCTATCAGAATTTTTACGCTCAAAACCCTCATCACAAGCATTTACCGAAGACATTCGTTTCCTGCAATTTTTAGGCGAATGGGCGCAAGGTGAATCTTTTTGGCTACTCGCAGCGATGCAAGAACAAATAGAACACACTGGAGATCTGGAATATAGTCTTTATCGAAAAATCAAAGATCGATTTCCACTACGATTGCTACTTTCAGCAACACATTTTTCCGATCTACTCAGCAATCATTTACTCATAAAAAATGAAAACTACTCAGTCCAGGTAGAACAACTCGCAAATCGATGGCTCGCTCTTTATCCTGACCATAAACATCACCTGTTGCAAATAAAAAATTATTATCCTTTGCATCCAGCAACCTTAACGCTTATGGAAGAAGTGCGTGATGGTTTTTCTCAGACCAGAGGTATGGTGGAATTTGTGATCCGGCAAATGGGCGGTGATGATGCAGGACGGATCACCCCCTTTGTCAATCGCCATTGGGGTGAATTACTCAGCCCTGATTTCATCATTGATCATTTCCAGGATTTATTTGAATTACAACCAGAATTTTTGCCTTTGTCACAAAAATTATTCCCCTACTACCGTGAAAATCTGGATAAACTATTTCCTAATCCGTTGATGTGCCAATTAGCCAAACGTTTAATCAAGTTACTGGTATTAACTTACCTGTCTCCTGGCAGAACTCACCTCAGTCTGGAAGATGCCTGCTTTTGGCTACTGATCAGTGTGAGTCAATTACAACCGGAAAAAAACACTCAGATCATTCATAAAATTTTCACCATACTGCACGAACAGGGTCACTACATAGAAAAAAAACCACAGGGCTATTACCTTGATCTAAAACAAGATATTGGTATTCAATTTGACAAACAACTCAGCCACTATTTAACCGATCTCCCCCAGTCACAACAGATTTTACTGGAAGAGGCTTTTGCAGGGCTTTCCTCCAGTGATTTTCCTTTGTTGCAACTTGAACAAAACCGCTGGCAACAACGTCAAATCAACTGGCATTTTCATCCTCGACAATTTTGGGTGTGTTTTGGAGAGCTAGCAAAGGCACCTGACTCCGGGTTGGCTTTACACCTACGCTTACCTTGGGAACAAAACGATGTAAAGTCGGCCAAAATCAACCAGTGCTTTACCCTTCAGCCCAAACCTATCAATGCTGGAGATGAATTACGTACAATGGTCGCTCTACAGAGAATGAGCCAACAAACCTTATCTGAAGCTGTTAGCAAACGCGTCCTGTCTCAACTACAAAACCTTCGAAATAACTTTATTACCCAGCTTCATAACGCCTATCTACAAGCTGCTTTGTACGATAAAGAAGGACTTCAGCTTCAATTTAATGTGGGAAATTTGCACCGCATTGATCAATTTCTTGAACAAATAGCCTTAACGCTACTCAAACGAACCTATCCTGGCTTTGAGCGTTTCGCCCCTAGCCATGGTTCATTATCTAAAACCGTTTATATTGACCTAATGGATTTTGCCGAGAACAACGATCTACTACAAGAAGATGCCATTGATACCGTAAAACTGATCCGTGAAGCCTAT
>JBFFIY010000103.1:0-17468 GCA_041556195.1 Enterobacterales bacterium | reverse complement strand
GGTTCTGTGAATGAGTTTAGAAGCTTGGCCACTGATGGCGATCTTTATGATGCTTTTTTAAGTCTGGTTACAACTAAAGGAGATTAGAAATGTGGTTAATTTATAAAAAAGAGATAATGGAACTCCTTAGAGACAAAAAGACATTAATTTTCACAATACTATTACCTACTCTCATTTTGCCAATACTTCTTGGTGGGTTTGCCTATTTTTCTGTAATGATGGCAAAAAAAAGCGCCAGTGAAGTTTTAACATACACTACTATTGGAGAAGAATTTGCTCCATTCTTAGTTGATAGGTTACGAGAGACTGAAGGGTTTGAAAAGAAAGATGTTATCTCGAAGCAAGAAATAACTACTGCAATTCGCGCAGGAGATCTGAAGTTTGTTTTAGTTATTCCTGAAGGAATTGACAGGAAAATTGAACAATTAAAACCTGTTCAGGTTGAGTTGCATTATAATGCCGCCTCAGCAACCAGCAGAGTATTTAGCCGTGTTAATGAAATTGTTGGTGAATACAATACCCACATTCAGACAATACATCTGGAACGTTTAGGTGTAGATAAACAAAGTTTGGATGCGTTACTTAAACCTGTTTCTCTTGAGAAAAAGAGTATCGCTAAGGCACGTGAAAAATTTGGTGAGGTTGCGGGGGGGATAGCAGCTTATTTTCTTCTGATAATCACCTTAAGTGGGGCGATATATCCAGCTCTTGATTTAGGAGTAGGCGAGAAAGAGCGGCAGACATTAGAAACCCTGTTGTTAAACCCGATACCCAGGTGGCAAATGGTGCTGGCAAAATTCTGGGTCATTTTTACAACAGGTTTTCTGGCAGTATTTTTATCCATATTTTCAATGACAGTCTGGGCTGTCATTGCAGGCCAGGCAATGGCCGTGCAGAAAATTGGAGAAGTTTTGTCTATGATCTCAATGGCCGATTTGGGGATGATGTTAATGATGTTAGTGCCAACAGCTGCCATGTTTGCTTCCATTCTGTTATCTATATCTATCTATGCTCGTAACTTTAAAGAAGCCCAGAATTATATTTCTCCTTTGATGATGGTAGTGATTATGCCTGTAATGGCCGCGATGATCCCTGGAATGGAATTGACCTGGACTACATCATTAATTCCATTAACAAATATTGCACTTTCTATGAAAGAAATTTTAAAAGGTACCATGGATTATTCCATGATCTTTGCTATTTTGGCTTCCACAACCGTTCTGGCTGGCGCTTTACTTTGGTTTTGCACTCAATGGTTTAAAAGAGAATCAGTTTTATTTAGAAGTTGATCATGATCAACAGACTATTAATTAAAGATGCAGTATAATCAGTCACCAGATAACCACTATTATTTTTAAAAGCTATTTTAAAGTTTGGAGTAAAGAATGAAGAAAATTATAATTGCAGCATCTATTTTGTTGGTTGGTGCGGCTCAAGCTGCTGATATTAATGCAGGCAAGGCCAAATCTGCTAGTTGTGCGGGTTGTCATGGTCCAGCAGGAATTAGCATGATACCAATGTATCCCAATATTGCGGGACAAAAATCACAGTATTTAGTTAAGCAATTAAAAGCTTTTCGCGATGGATCACGTAAAGATCCTGTTATGGGAGCGATGGCTAAACCTTTGACAGATGAAGATATAGAAAACGTGTCTGCCTATTTTGAAAGTCTTGGTAAATAAAAATAAATAACGTTAATTCTTCTCGCAACATCCCGATCTCCTCGTCTATACTAGATTAGTTAATTTCAGTATCTGGCAATATGATTGAGGAGAGGGGATGTCTGAAAAAAAATTAAAGTCCTGGGTTAAAAAACTGGAAAATGCTAATTTACCTGTTATGGGTAAAACGGTTGATGTGTTGCGAACAGCAGAACAGTTTGTCAATGCTCACTCTTCTCAGTTAACTGAAACCATTCTTCAAGATCCCAATATGACAGCTTCAGTATTGAAGCTGGCTAATAGTGCGCTTTATTCCAGAAACAAAAAAATATCAACAATAAGTCGAGCTATATTGGTTTTAGGGTTTGAAGCTATTCGTTCGATTTGTGTCTCGGCAATGGTTTTAGAAGCCGTAGGAAAAACAAGCAGTATCCATTTACTACAAGCGGTGGCATTTTCATTTCAAAGCGCAGTTCAAGCCAAAATGTTTGCTGTAGAAAAAGAAGATGAAGATCCTGAATCTATTTATATTGCTGCATTATTATTTAATCTGGGTGAAATAGCTTTTTGGAGCTCAGGCGATAGCCTTACGATCAAGATGTCTGAAGCGCTTGACAGTGGCATGAGTCTTAAACGAGCCCAAGAGGAAATTCTGGGCTTTTCTTTAAATCAATTAACACTTACTATGACAAAACAATGGAATATCAGCGATGTTTTGCAGGAAGCTTTGCTGCATAAAGACTCGCCTGATTCATCCTCAAGAGCAGTTGTATTGAGTAATAAATTAGCTAGAGCACTCCCGGGAGGATGGGAGCATCCAGAGGTGAAAAAATTGATAGTTAGTGCTTCTAAATATGCCGCTTGTAATGTTGAAAAATTAAATGAAATTCTAGGTGAGGCCGCTGAAACATCTGCCATCACACTCAGTAGTATGGGATTAAAGAAGGCCGCAGGTTATATTCTTTTACCTCCAGGTTCTAAAGTTTTAGGAAAGGATAATGAGCAAAATAGAAGTTTGGGTCAATATCCAGAACCTGATGAAAAATTACAAATGAGCATTTTGCGAGACTTATCAATGCTGGCGGTAGGAGAAAAATTAGACGTTAACGTCGTACTACAATTAGTACTTGAAGGCGTTTCTAAAGGCATAGGAATGGATCGAGCATTGGTTGCTCTGATCCTGCCCAATAAGAATGCACTTATAGGCAAATATATTGTTCAATCAGAACCTGACTCATTTAAAGATAAATTTAGCTTTCCGTTGAAAGATGTAAAAGCTGATCCTTTGTTATCCAGTGTTATCCAGGAACAAAAAGTAGTGTGTAATGTCAAGCTCAATGACGCCAATGTGGCCATATCATCTCCGGTACTTGTTGATGGCCTGAATGTTAAAGAATTGATGGTAGGTCCTTTAGTATTAAAAGGACGATGTGTGGGAATTTTTTATGCAGATAGAGCACCAAGCAAACGGCCTATCACTGGAGATGCTTTGGAATCCTTTAAGTTTTTTGTTAGTCAGGCAACCCTATGTTTGCGAAGCGTAGGTTGAAAAATAGGCAACCTGAACAGCTACGGGTACATATAATAACTCGCTGAATACTTAACCTCAACTCTGGATAAGCTAGGCCGCTCAATACCGTGATTTTCGTGCCTTTCTGCGTTACCTGAAAACTGCCTCCTGCGTATTCAGAGTACACACCATCCCTGGCAATAAATTCATTCAAAATAGCGGGCTATTTGTTCGTGAATTTGCCTCGCTAGACACAAAAATCCCAATATTGAACCTATTAAATACCTCCGTCATAACATCAATGTTTGTAACTCTTTGATACTAATATGCTTAAAGCAATTAGATGACCTATCTTATCCAGAGTTGAGGTTAGTTACAAAAATAGTAGATTAATAAGGGGGGGAACCACAGTTTTTTTCTAAATCTCCTCAGTTTCAGGCATAATACAAAGGTTATTAATAAATCACTAAGTCGTATTATCATGAATACAATATCAATTAGAAAACCTGATGACTGGCATGTTCACCTGCGTGACGGAGAACTATTAGCTGAAACTGTAGCGGCTACGGCCAGATGTTTTCAACGTGCCATCGTTATGCCTAATTTAGTTCCCCCAGTTGACACGGCAGAAACGTGTCTGTTGTATAAAAAAAGAATTATTGATGTCCTATCTGATGGAAGTCAATTCACACCATTAATGACATTGTACTTAACCAATTCAACCTCTGCTGAAGAAATCAAAGCAGCAAAGCAGGCAGGTATCGTTGCGGCAAAATTCTATCCCGCAGGTGCCACCACTAATTCAGATCTTGCGGTTAGTCAAGTCGAAGCACTTTATCCGATTTTTGACGTCATGGCATCCGAGGGAATGTTGTTATTGGTGCATGGTGAAGTCACTGATCCAGACGTAGATATATTTGATAGAGAAAAGGTTTTTATCGAAAGGCATTTACAAGCTATAGTTTCTCGCTTTCCTGATCTAAAAGTTGTACTCGAGCATATCACAACTAAAGATGCGGTTGAGTTTGTAGAAGCGTCATCTACTAACGTCGCAGCAACCATCACCGTTCAGCATTTAATGATGAATCGTAATGATTTGTTAGTCGGTGGAATTCACCCACATAATTACTGCTTACCGGTACTAAAAAGAAATACTCATCAACAAGCTTTACGACAAATAGTGGCTAAAGGTAGTCCGAAATTTTTTCTTGGAACAGACTCAGCCCCTCACGAAAAATATCGTAAAGAGTCTTCCTGCGGCTGTGCTGGTTGTTATAGTGCATGGAGCGCCTTAGAGCTCTATACACATATATTTGATGAGTTAGGTTGCCTGGATAAATTAGAAGGGTTTGCCAGTGACTTCGGGGCAGATTTTTATGGTCTGGAAAGAAACCAACAGTTTGTGACTTTAAAACGAGAATCCTGGCAGATCCCGGAGCAGGTAACCCTTACAACTGGACAGGTTATGGTGCCATTTATGGCAGGGGAATGGGTAAATTGGAAGTTATCCACAAATTTATGAAAACTAATTTATTTGTTGAACGTTTAACGGTCATAGATTTTAGTTATCTGGACAGGCATCGCGGACTAGTGGGCGAAAGCTGGATCATGGATGTTGAGCTGGAAGGGAGTTTAGATGAGCAAGGAATGGTATTTGATTTCTCTCATGTTAAAAAAAATATTAAGCAGTGGATTGACCAATTCATCGATCATAAACTTGTTGTTCCTCTTGGTAGAAAAGAAAAATCTTTAGTAGAAAATCAAACTTTAAATGCTTTTGATTTCCTATTGGATTCTGGTGAGCGTATTTATCATTCATCGCCAACAGATGCTGTGCTGTTTTTGGAAAATATAGATTTCGTAACCCCTGATAATGTGGAACAGATCTTATCTAAAGCTTTATTGGAAATACTCCCTGAAAATGTTTCAAAAGTTCACCTGACTTTAAGAGCTGAAGAGACAGAAGATGCTTTTTATCACTATAGCCATGGTTTACAAAAACATGATGGAAATTGTCAAAGGATAGCTCATGGGCACCGTTCACCTGTAATTATCGAAGTTGATGCTATCAGAAACAAAGATTTGGAGCAGCTCTGGGCAACGCGTTGGCAGGATATTTATCTGGCAACAGCTTCTCATCAGGTAAAAAGTAGTAAGGAGGGTTATCTTCGGTTTGAATACCTTTCTCGGCAAGGTCGTTTCGAATTAGAGTTACCGGAGAGATTTTGCTATATTCTTGAAACAGAAACTACCGTAGAGCATCTTGCCGCTTTTCTCGCAAAAACGATTTCGCTTGAGGTAGGAAAACCTTGTCGAGTTCGTGCTTTTGAAGGTGTTGGAAAAGGAGCCATTGTAGAGTTTAGGTAAACTACAAGCGTGTTTTTTATGTTTATTACAATCTTAAATCTGGAAAAATATCAGTAGCGACAAATGGGGAACATTATGAGTGAAGACAATTCAGATAAAAACAGTTCAGATGAAAACAATCCTGTTAACAGAATAGGGGCTGAAGCTGTTGAGCCTGCTAAATCGACAACACAAACTGGCTCTGCTTATCAATCAGAGTCAGTGACACAGACGGAGACAAACGCATCTTCTGGGCGATTAGTTGAAGCTAAAACTGTCGATATGGAGGCTGGTTGGCAATGGATCGTTCGAGGATTTGACCTCTTTAAGCTGGAACCTGGATTATGGATTGGTATGATTGTTGTTCTGGGAATTATTATGATTCTAGTTTCTTTTATACCTTTCGCGAGTCCTATATTAATGCCAATTTTTTCAGGTGGGTTAATGTTTGTCTGTCGTCAACTTGACCAAGCTAACTCCCCGGAATTTGGTGATATGTTCTATGGATTCCAAAAACAAACTATCCCTTTAGCCATTCTTGGTTTGATAAACCTCGGGGCTTCTTTTGTTATAGGCTTTATCGCTCTAACCCTGACAGGCGTGGGAGCCGGACTGGGGGCAATGGGCGGAGGAGATGGTGGCATACTTGCTGGTGGTATACTCGGTTTTCTGCTGGGTGTATTGGTTATGATGCTGTTATATATACCTGTAGCTATGGCTCTATGGTTTGCACCTGCTCTGATACTTTTTCATGAAGAAATAAAGCCAGTTGACGCCATGTTAATGAGTTTTAAAGCATGTTTGAAAAATATACTACCATTTTTTATCTATGGTATTGTTGTTATTGTGTTAGGAACTTTGGCCAGTATTCCTCTCGGATTGGGCTGGCTTGTATTGGCTCCTGTAGTTATTTGTTCAACTTATCGAGCCTATCAGGAGATATTTCTTGAGCGTTAGTATTACTCTGGAAACCAAATCCAATAGTGGTTTCCAGGATTTCCAGATTAGAGTTTTTGAGTCTTGCCTTATTTTTTAACAGGGATAGATTTACCTTCATCGTCAATGGAAACATAAGTAAATACCGCATCGGTAACTAAAAACTGATCCTTATTCAGATCTCTCTGGCACCATACTTCAATGTTGATTTTCATTGAAGTATTACCAATTTTAAGTAGTTCTCCATAACAGGCGACAATATCGGCTACATGCACTGCTTTGTGAAACGTCATACCATCAACTGCTACAGTAGCCACACGACTTTTTGCAGTGTTTTTGGCAATTATACCTGAAGCAATATCCATTTGAGACATGATCCATCCGCCAAAGATATCTTGATTGGCATTGGTATCAGCGGGCATAGCAATTGTTCTTGTGATCAGCTCCCCTTTTGGGGAAGCCTTGTTAGTAAGTGGCATAAGTGGCTTCTCTGTTAGTGAGATAATAATTATAAATTAGTAGAGGCATAATCAGCCAAGCGAGAACGTTCACCTGTCATCAGGGTAATGTGACCACTATGTTCCCAGTTTCTAAAATGATCGACTACATAGGTAATACCAGAGCTGGATTCGGTTAAATAGGGCGTGTCAATTTGCGCAATATTACCCATACAAACAATTTTTGTACCAGGTCCTGCTCGGGTGATCAGAGTTTTCATTTGTTTTGGGGTCAGGTTTTGCGCCTCATCAATGATAATGAATTTATTCAGAAAAGTTCTTCCTCGCATAAAATTAAGCGAACGGATCTTAATCCACCTTTTCAATACATCTTCTGTGGCCACCTGACCCCATTGATCAGTTTCCATGCTGGGAGCTAAAACCTCAAGATTATCCATCAAAGCGCCCATCCAGGGGGTCATTTTTTCTTCTTCGGTACCTGGTAAAAAACCAATATCATCCCCAACGGGTACGGTAACTCGTGTCATAATGACTTCTTTATAAAGGTGTTTTTCTACGGTTTGTTCCAGGGCTGAGGCAAGGGTTAACAAAGTTTTTCCTGTGCCAGCTGCTCCCTGTAGGGTCACAAAGTCAATGTCGGGATCCATGAGTAAATTTAAAGCGAAACTCTGTTCACGGTTACGAGCTTTGATACCCCAAACTTCATTTTTTGCATGACGAAAATCTTTAGCCAGCTCTATGGTCGCGCTGTCATTCTCTGTTGTACGAACCAGTGATTCAAATCCATCACTTCCTTCAATATATAAACAGTGGTTTGGTGTCCAGTTTTTCACCAGTGGTCCTTTGACCTGATAATAGGTATGTCCCTCTTCTTTCCAGCTATTCATGTCTTTACTGTGTGTGTCCCAGAAGTCATCCGGTAGTTCGGCGATTCCGGTATGCAGTTGTTCAATATCAACAGAAATTCTATCATTAAAATAATCTTCTGCATGTAGACCAAGTGCTGTGGCTTTGATGCGCATGTTGATATCTTTAGAAACCAGAGTAACAACATGATGTAAATGAGCAGACTTCAAGCTTAATGCAACTCTTAAAATAGTATTATCAGGACGACTACTTGGGAGCCCTTCGGGAAGTTGAAAATGGAGCTCTTCTGTTTGAATGAATAGATGTCCAGTGCTGGGTACTTTGAGATCAGTATCCTGACCTAAATAACGATAATTATTTAACGGAATTCCTTTTTTTAGAGTGTCGTGAGGGGATTTAGTGATAAGTTCGTCAATAAACCGGCTAGTTTGCCGAACATTTCTGGAGACTTCGGAAAGCCCTTTTTTGGCGGCATCTAACTCTTCAAGTACCACCATAGGTAAAAATACATCATGCTCTGAAAAGCGAAACAATGAAGTAGGATCATGCATCAACACATTGGTATCAAGCACAAAAATACGTTTACCTTCAATGCGTTTTCTGGCCATATATACCCCTAATCATTCATTATGCCTGTTTCAGTGGGAATTAAAATCGCTTTAGGCGCGGCATTGATTGAAGCCAATGGTTACTCCCTTAGCAAAATCAATAACAAAGCATAAAGTGATTTTAATCCCATCGTAGAAGTGCTTGAGCTTCCCCACTTCTTTGTTGTATTGAATCATAAGGGAATAACCATTAATCTTCAATGCGCCTCGAATTGAGAAAGCTTAAGCACTCTGAAATCAGGCATAATGAATGATTAGGGGTATATACAAACCTCTTTATTTATTATCAAGTTCTTGCACTGCGAATAGTACTTCTTCAACATGGTTTTTTACTCTAACCTTACGCCATTCATTTACTAACAAACCCTCAGCATTAAATAGAAAAGTGCTTCTCTCAATGCCCATGTACTTTCGCCCGTACATGTTTTTTTCTTTAATGACATCAAATAATTGGCAGAAATTTTCCTCAGTATCAGATAAAAGCTCAAATGGAAAGGTTTGTTTGGCTTTGAAGTTTTCATGAGACTTTACAGTGTCACGGGAAACGCCAAAGATAAGGCATTTACTACTCTTAAATTCTCCAAAGCAGTCTCTGAAATTTTGCCCTTCAGTGGTACAACCAGGCGTACTATCTTTTGGATAAAAATAAACAACAATCTTGTGACCTTTTAGTGTAGATAAGTTAATTTGTTGGTCGCCTGTTGCTTCAAGAGATAGATCGGGCGCTAATTGTCCAATACTCAGGGTTTTGCTCATAGCCTTATAATTTCCTGTGTTAAGTAATTAATTTGATAGAAATATGGGGACTCTAATGCCTTAGAGGCTCCATTGAAGCATCCAGATTTTGTTCATCACAAAATTGTGAAAACTGCTCTCGAATTTCAGCAATTAAAACAGATGTTGGCAAATTGACAATCAGGTTTAATTCAACCATGGGAGCACCTGTATGAGGTGCAGGATAGGTATTTGAGTGTAAATCAATAATATCAATGGTTAACTCAGTGAAAAATTGTGCCAGATCTCGAATAATACCCTGATTGTCCCTAGCAATTACTTGAATACTATAGGGAAGCTTATCTGTTTCAGTTTTGGTTCGGGTGGTTCTTTTTATCATGGTAGTCAAACCCATGTTATTTGCAATTTGAGGTAGCTTATGCTCCATTTTTGCTAATGCATTCCATTCGCCAGTGAGTAGCATGATCACACCGAACTCATTTCCAAGGACAGTCATTCTGCTATCAACAATATTGCAGCCAGCCTGTGAGGCAATACTGGAAATTTCGTTGACTAGACCTTGTCTATTTTCACCTAACGCAGATACTACAAGATAGCTGGACATATTATTTAACCTCAACTCGGGATAAGACAGGTCAGTTCATTATATTAAATACTTAAATTTTAATAAATTACAATAGTTTGTATTTTACATATGTAAATAATAGGCTCAACGCTGGGATTTTGTGCCTGGCAAGGCAAAGCTTACGCATCCTGCTCACGCTCCTTACTTACGTCCTGTAAGCAAAGCTTCCGCGTCCTGCTCACGCTCCTTACTTACGTCCTGTAAGCAAGTTTGCGAACAAAACAGCTGGCTATTTTGAGTGAACTTAACGCAGAAAGGCGCAAAAATCACTGTATTGAGCGGCCTGGCTTATCCCGAGCTGAGGTTATTTAGATCAATTTATTAACTATGATATGAGAATATCACTATACAGCAGAAAAAAGTAAGCCCTGGAAACACTTTTTGTAAAAATTGGGATGATTTTGATGTGACCTTGAAGAAACTGGCGTGAAACCATAGTAGTTAGGCGGGTTTTACTTGTATTCAACGGCCTCGATCAGTAACATATCGTCTTTGGTTTTTTAGTTGGTTTTTTCGATGTTTCAAGGCAGTATTGTTGCATTAGTGACTCCTATGAAAGCTGATGGACAAATTGATTACACGAGCTTAATCAAGTTGGTTGAGTGGCATCTGCAATCAGGTACTTCGGCAATAGTGGCGATTGGTAGCACTGGGGAGTCCGCCAGTTTAACTCGCTCCGAGCATATCGCAGTGGTTGAGGCTGTTGTAGATAAGGTTGCAGGGCGATTCCCAGTGATTGCCGGTAACGGAACAAGTGACACAGCCTCGTCAATAGAATTGACAAAACAGATGAAACAAGCAGGCGCGGATGCCTGCTTATGTGTAACGCCTTATTATATCCGGCCTACTCAGGAAGGTTTGTATAGACATTATACTGAAGTAGCCAATTGCGAAGATATCCCACAAATACTGTACAATGTACCTGGACGTACAGGCGTTGATTTATTACCGGAGACAGTTGCACGTCTGGCTCCACATGAAAATATAGTCGCTTTAAAAGAAGCTACAGCTTGCATGGAAAGATTAAGGGAACTTATCGAACTGGTAGATGACAAACTAGATCTGTTAAGTGGAGATGATGCCAGCTGTAGAGAATTCATATTATCGGGTGGAAAGGGAGTTGTTTCGGTCACTGCAAACGTTGCTCCAGAGTTAATGTCGCAAATGTGCCATCTTGCATTGGCAAAAGAAGCTGGTAAATCGCTTGAAATTGATGAAAAATTGGTCGATTTGCATAAAGCTTTAAGTATGGAACCTAATCCGATCCCGGTAAAATGGGCTCTGACTAAAATGGGAAAAATAACCAATAACATCAGATTGCCATTATTACCCTTATCTGGCGAAAATCACTCTAAGATGGTAGCTGCGCTTTTAAAGGCACAAATTACGCTCCAATAACATAGTAATGAAAGAGTTGATTAGAGTTGAGAACAAATAGAAGGCTTAGAATTAAGCGGAGAAGTTCATTGATATTGATTAGAATAGTTGCTGTTGCAGTAGTCGCCTTGATGGTATCTGGTTGTAGTTGGCTATATGGAGAAAAAGGTCTTATTAAAGACAAAAAGTATGATTACACAGCTAGTAAGATGGAAGAACCTTTAAAAACTCCCGAAGGTTTGAATCCTATCAGGGAAATTGATGAATTTTTTATTCCCGCTATTGACCCGGCTGTTGCTGACGGGGCTTTGGGGAAGGAAATGAGTAACTTGCCGCCTATTTTGATCCTGGCTACAGGTGAGAAAATGGGTGTAGATAACGAATCAAATGCCTCGCTGCCTACCGTCTGGTTCCGTTATAATGAAATTGAGTTTTGGCAGGGATTACAGGATTATTTAGAGAGTAAAAAAATTAAAATTGCCAAAAAAGATTTGCTTAATGGCACAATAGAAACAGAATGGATCGAAGTAGATAATAGTACTTATTATCGATATTTATTTGGTTCTAAAAAGCCTATCGGTGTGAGAAACCGTTACTTATTCCAAATTTCTGAGAATTCCAGAGGTCGAGAAAAACTATTATCGGTTACACATGTTGCCCGTGAATTGAAACAAAAATCTCGCAGTGATTGGGAGCCTGTTGTAGTGTCAAATAAACAGGCAAGCTTATTTTTGAATGGATTTTTAGGGTATTGGTCGGAAGTGGAAGAAAAAGCTGCGACAGAAAGAGTCAAAAGGGCTAATTTGGGTATTCGCCTGGCTCTGGATAATGATGCAAATGGAGATGTGGTCTTTTTGTCCCATGCAGAATTTCAAGATACCTGGAGTAAGTTGGCAAAAACATTGCCGAAATTAGGGTTTACTATAAATGATAGAGATCAATCGCTTGGTATCTATTATGGCACCTACAAAGCCACTACTTCTTCAAAAGGAGTACTTGCTTATTTATTTGGAAGCGGTAAAAAGAACAAACTGGGTCTGGATGAGGTTAAGTATCTATTTAATCTGTCTGCGGTTGGAGATAAAACTGCAATATCTATTACTGAAAAGGATGGTACCAAACTAACTTCAGAAACAATGACAAGAATCTACCCGTATTTTTCAGATCGGTTTAGCTCGAAAAGCAAAAATAGATAATTTTTTTGATAGTAATTTTAGGGTGATAGATTTTTAATTTTATGGTGAAAGCTTTTAATTTTTAAGGTGAAAGCTTTTAATTTTTAAGGTGAAGAGAATGGAAAAACGTAAAGAACTTTATTCTGGCAAAGCCAAGTCAATTTTTACAACCGATGATGACAATTTAATGATTATGGAGTTTCGCAATGATACTTCTGCATTTGATGGTGAGAAGATTGTTAAGTTAGATAGAAAGGGCATGGTTAACAACAAATTCAATGCTTTTATTATGAATAAATTGGAAGTGGCAGGTGTTCCAACCCACTTTGAAAAATTACTATCTGATAATGATTCGTTAGTTAAGAACCTTGACATGATCCCCGTTGAGTGTGTGGTTAGAAACATCAGCACAGGAAGCTTATGTCGCCGATTAGGGGTTGAAGATGGCCTGGATCTTGTTCCTCCAACCTTTGAATTTTTCTTAAAAAATGACGAGCTACATGATCCAATGATAAATGATTACCATATTCGATCTTTTGGCTGGGCGACAGAAGAAGAAGTTGCAACAATGAAAAAATTGACTTTCCAGGTAAATGATATTTTGACCAAACTTTTCAAAGACGCCAATTTATTATTGGTAGATTATAAACTTGAGTTTGGTCGAACCAATACTGGCGATGTCATTCTTGGAGATGAATTTACACCTGATGGATGTCGTTTATGGGATGTTGATACTCGCGAAAAAATGGATAAAGACCGGTTTAGACAGGGATTAGGTGATGTAGTTGAGTCCTATGAAGCTGTTGCTAATCGTTTGGGGGTTGAGTTGTAGATAACGATTTATCCGCGCCATAAAAAAACCTGCATGAAAGCAGGTTTTTTTATGGATACAGGTTAATGCGTACGAACGACTGAATAATCGGCGAGAAATTCCAGGGCATCTCGATAGGGACTTTGTTCAAGGCAATTTAATGCGGATTTTGCCAGTCGAGCCTGATCTTTAGCCTTTTGTAATGTGTATTCTAATGCTTTTGTTTCTAAAATAGCCTGTTGGATTTCATCAAGATGCTCAAGCCCACCATTTTCAATGGCCAGGCGAATAATTTTTCTTTGCTGATCGCTGCCTTTATTCATTGCATATATTAGAGGCAGGGTCGGTTTACCTTCAGCCAGATCGTCTCCAATGTTCTTTCCCAGTTCAGAGGTATCTGCTGAATAATCCAATGCATCATCAGCCAATTGGAAGGCATTTCCGAGATAGCGACCATAATCAGCCATAGCATTCTCTATTTCGAGAGGCTGATCACTCAATACAGCCGTTAACCGAGTCGTTGCTTCAAATAAAGCGGCAGTTTTTGCTTCAATCACCTTGAGGTAGTCGGTTTCGGTCGTGCTTGCATCATTACAATTCATGAGTTGCATCACTTCGCCTTCAGAAATTTTATTGGTGGTATTTGAGAGAATGTCCATGACCGGCATTCTTTTTAATTCAACCATCATTTGAAAAGCGCGGGTATAGAGGTAATCGCCCACAAGCACACTGGCTTGATTGCCAAACAGTTCATTGGCGGTTTCTTTGCCTCGACGCAAACTACTTTCGTCAACCACATCATCATGTAACAAGGTAGCAGTGTGAATAAACTCAACGATAGCAGCCAGCAGGTATTGCTCAGAACCTTTAAAGTTCAAGGCTTGTGAAGAAAGGATTGCTAACATTGGACGAAGACGTTTGCCTCCTGCACCAATGATATAAATGCCCAATTGATTGATTAGAGCAACATCAGATTTCAGGCGCTCGAGGATGATAGCATTAACAGATTGCATATCGTCTCTAATCAGAGCATTTATATTGTCGAGGGTCATATCCAGGTTAGTTTTCAAGGTATTAGAATTTAAAGTGTTTAGTGTATGATATAGCCTGATTCCAGACCACTTTTATTTGAGTGCATGCTAGGCTGTGTTGCCTGTCAGGTCAAGTGAATTTACAGTAGACCGTTTACAATACTGCACTAATCTTCGTTTAAGTGTAGATATATACTTGGGAAATTCGGGTATATATTTTCTTAGGGCTTTTAAATCAATGACTTAGAGTGCCCGTTTTGGTTTAAAAGAATTTTTTAAAATGATTAAGGTTCCCCTATTGCACCAGAAGACAAATTGCCGTAAAATTTGCGGCCTTTAGAATATAAGCGATCCCTTCCTAGTGAAGAATTTATCTCACAGGTGAACAGGTAAACGGAGAGTAACGGCTATGTACGCAGTAATTCAAAGTGGCGGCAAGCAACACCGAGTTAAAGAAGGTGAAGTCCTTCGTCTTGAGAAACTTGAACAAGCAACTGGTGCTTCATTCGAGTTTGATAAGATCTTGATGGTTGCTAACGGCGACGATATTAAAATTGGTGTTCCTTATGTTGACGGCGCTAAAGTCGAAGCAGAAGTTGTATCACACGGTCGCGGCAAGAAAGTAAATATTATTAAGTTTAAACGCCGTAAGCACCATATGAAACGTCAGGGTCACCGTCAATGGTACACTGAAGTGAAAATCACAGGTATTCAGGGATAATCTCTGAAGCTTTTTTAAAATTGTTTAAAGCTCTTTTTTAAAGCAGCTTTATTAACTCAAAGTAAATGGAGCAATATTATGGCTCATAAGAAGGCAGCCGGTAGTACCAGAAACGGTCGTGATTCAGAATCGAAACGTCTTGGTGTCAAACGTTATGGTAGCGAGCAAGTTCTTGCTGGTACTATCATTATTCGTCAACGAGGCACTCGTGTTCATCCTGGAACTAACGTAGGTATGGGAAAAGATCACACTCTATTCGCTAAAGCCGACGGCGAAGTGAAATTTGAAGTTAAGGGTCTCCAGAAGCGTCAATATGTTAGTATCGTAGCTGCAAGTGCCTGATTAAGAATATTGCTACAAAATTATTTATCAATAAGGCCTCGCTTTTGCGGGGCTTTGTTGTCTTTGAAGTGTTATTTTTAGTAACTGTCCAGTTTATCTTTAAAATTGACCATTTGTGAAGCATATCCTTATGCATCAGTGCCTTCGGCGCTGATGCGAAAATCTTTTCCAGAAAGATTTTTCTGCGTTCACAAAAACGTCTGGACATGCAATGCTCCAAGCATTGCTTATATACTCGTATTTCCAGGTATCACGGGTATACATACACTCCATCCGTGGAGATAAACGTTTTTGAACAGCTTCAACTGGCTCGTAGAGGGATGTGCATGGACGCGCATCATAAAAATGGTTAACTACAGGGATTAGGTAATATATGCATGAGCAAAAGACTGTGACCAATTTTTATTATATTTAACCTGGATATTATTGAACATCAAGAGACTAACATGAGATTTGTAGATGAAGTAAATGTCAGGATCCGC
This sequence comes from Enterobacterales bacterium, assembly GCA_041556195.1. GTDB lineage: Bacteria > Pseudomonadota > Gammaproteobacteria > Enterobacterales > 21-14-all-40-8. The sequence continues at coordinate 1,783 of JBFFIY010000103.1, read as the reverse complement.
GCAGGTGATGGTGGTAACGGCTGTATGAGCTTTCATCGCGCCAAATATTTGCCAAAAGGTGGCCCGGATGGTGGTGATGGTGGTAATGGTGGAAGTGTTTATTTGGTTGCTGACGCCTCGTTAAATACTCTGGTTGATTACCGTTACATTCGTGCCTATCAAGCGCAACGGGGAGAAAATGGTCGAGGCGGACAATGTTATGGTGCCAAAGGCGAAAATATCTACTTAAAGGTGCCAGTTGGTACAAGAGTGATGAATGCTGAAACTGGTGTGCTACTGGGTGATATGCTTAAAGTGGGTCAAAAACTACTTGTTGCCCAAGGTGGTGAACGAGGATTAGGTAATATCCATTTTAAAAGTTCTACCAACAGAGCGCCCAGACAAACCACCAAAGGAACATTGGGTGAAGTATTAGTTCTAAAGCTTGAAATGCAGGTAATGGCAGATGTAGGGCTTCTAGGATTACCAAATGCAGGTAAATCAACTTTTATTCGTTCGGTTTCTGCTGCAACACCAAAGGTGGCCGATTACCCCTTTACCACATTGATCCCAAATCTGGGCGTGGTAAAACTTGATCAGGGGCGGAGCTTTGTTATTGCGGATATTCCGGGGTTAATAGAAGGTGCAGCGGAAGGCGCAGGACTTGGTCATCGTTTTCTAAAACATCTTTCGCGTAATAAAATTCTATTACATATTATTGATATGATGCCTTTTGATGGTTCAGATCCGGTTACCAATGCTTTGACCATTCGTGAAGAGGTGAATAAATACGGCAAACAACTTACCGATAAACCCTGTTGGCTGGTTTTTAATAAAAAAGATCTGATGCAAGATGATGAATGGCAAGAAGCTTGTCAGGCGGTTATTGAAGCCCTTGATTACGAAGGACCCAGTTTCTCAATCAGTGCAGTGAAGAGTGAAGGTACTCGTGCTTTATGTGGTGCGATTATGACTATGATGGAAGAGACTGCTCAGTTAGAAGAAGCAATTCCACTTGATGAAACAGATCAGCCAGAAGAAACTATTCAACTGGAAGAAACGGTACAACCAAACGAAGATATAGACGTAACACCTGAATCGGATCAAACTTGAAGTATAGCTCGCAGCTTCCAATTCTCTATAGCTTTCGTCGCTGTCCCTATGCAATGCGAGCAAGAATGGCAATACAAGCCAGTGGTATCAAAGTTGAGTTGAGAGAGGTGTTATTGCGTAACAAACCTGAGCAGATGTTGCAAAAATCTGCAAAAGGAACGGTTCCTGTGCTAGTTCTAGGTGACGGTCAGGTTATTGATGAAAGTTTAGATATTATGCTTTGGACTTTAAATCAAAATGATCCAGAAAACTGGCTTGAAAGCATGCAGAGATTTGATGAAATTAACCCTCATGATTTAATCAATGAAAACGATATGAGCTTCAAAAATAATCTGGATAAATATAAATATTTCTTAAGGCACCCAGACAAAACACAACAAGATTATCGAAAACAGGCTGAAGTTTTTTTGGATAAACTTGAGCAAAGATTATTACAACATGCATTTCTAAATGGGCAGGAAATTTCTTTAAGTGATATTGCAATTTTTCCATTTATTCGACAATTTGCTGCAGTTGATAAAAAATGGTTTCAACAGTCAAAGTATTCATCTTTAAAAAACTGGCTGAAATATTTTCTTGATTTTAAGCACTTTAAAAAAATTATGGATAAGTACCAACCATGGGAGCAAGATGCAGCTGGAATTATTTTTCCAACAAGCTAAACTAACTTTAAATTCCCTTTAAAGCTATG
>JBFFIY010000102.1:0-17553 GCA_041556195.1 Enterobacterales bacterium | reverse complement strand
GATAAATGCGCGAACTATCTATTGAAAAACAAATGTCGATTGCAATATGGGGAAACCTTAAAACCGGATTTCCAATTGCCAGTGGCGTGATAGAGGGAGCTTGTCGTCACTTGATCAATGATCGATTAGATATCACTGGCGTACGATGGAGCTTACAGGGCGCAGAAACAATTTTGAAACTTCGTTCACTCAAGTCCAGTAACGAATTTGAAGACTATTGGAAATATCATAAGCAGCAATCTAAAAAACGAATTTATGATTTTAAAAACCAATGCGGTTAGTTAACTTTTGCCGTCGAACTAAAGGAACTATACCCGTGATACCTGGAAATGCGGGATTTCAGAGTTTCAGTGGTAAGTCAGGTCAAGGCGTCGCTCGTAGACAATGGCTGGTCATTTTCAAGAGCGACAAAAGGACTGGCTTTCCACTGAAGCTCCCAGAGGGCAAGCCAATAAGCGCCCATCTTCTTCGTTATGAAAGCTGGATTTAGAAAAACTAATACTGCACTTTTGCTTACAGGACGTAAGTAAGGGGCGTGAGCAGGATGCGGAAGCTTCAAGCCTCGAATATGGACGCTTCTTGACTTGCTGAAACCCGCATTTCCAGGTATCACGGGTATACACCCATTTAATTTCAAATTTCCGGTTTTTTTTGTTGTACTGCTTTTTTATCCGTATTTTCAGACAGGATGGGTTTTAATGATTGTACATTCTCAAGAGGCAAAATCAGGTTTTCTTTAGTATCGTGGTCATATAAGAAAATATAGTTTATGGAAGTACCCAATAAGGAATAAGCATGTGATGGTTCACTAATTCCATCTGATTCTACTTGAATTAAATAAGCTTGTTGCTCTTTAATTCTTTTGGATTTCTTTTTTGAATGAAGATGGATAAAGGTCACAAAGTATAAAAGTAGTATTGCCAATGCTGACCACCAGAAAGTTTTAATTCCCTTAAAACCGAAAATGAATCGTAGAAGTCTGTATTTTCCATTTCGGCACTTTCTATCAATCCAGGCATTCCATGGGGCGAGAATATAAGTGGCTAACCATATAAAAAATACCAACCCAAAAGAAGTAAGTACCATCAGCATGACAATGGGGTCTTTAATACCAGCCACCAATACATCAGTGATCTCTAAATAGACTATGACCTCTAAACCAAAAAATCGATAGAAAGTAATCAAATAGATAAAACCGGAAATGGCAATAATGGTATAAACCAGAAAAATCACCAATCCAGGGTGAACAGCCAGATACTTGAAAATTGATTTTACATCAATAGTCGGGCGATATTTGGAGTAGTCGTTAGAGGTAGGGTTGTTGTCCATTATTTTATTTCATTCTCTGTTAATTTTTTTAATCGATAACCTGTTTTTGGTTTAGAACCAGGCTTTGATTTATCTAACCAGGCCCCTTGAAGACGGCCATCTCTATTTATTTCTAATGTCAGTTCATCCTTAGATGTAACATGTTCAAAAACTGCTTTTTGATGACTCAGCCGGGTCAATTTGAAGCGGTTGGTATCTGTTAGTTTAAAGCCTGATTTTTTGTCATAATAGTCAAACCGGTAGTAAATTCCCGTTGCTTCCTGACGCATGGTTAACATCTCATAATAGGCCAACTGTCCCTGCCAGACAACACGGGTGGTTCCTACCATAGCATCTCCCCTTATGGGACTCCATATGGTTTCAAACACTTTATTTTGCTTTGGGTGATCCAACCAGCTTCCGCTAAGCCATTTCAGTTCTTCCAATTGATAAGTTGTTTTAGTTTCACCCCAAACATTTTGTGAAATTGAAAAAACGACTATAAAAGCCAAAAAAACTTTAAAATATGTTTTCATTCATAACTCCTCTAAAAGGCTTCTAATTTTAAAAAAAGCAAGTTCATATAGACTCATTTCATCAAAAATCGTTTACATATTTTCAAAAACCAACCGCTTTTCAAACTGATGACGCATCAACCACATACTCACAAAAGCCTGCACAATAACGGTTGCAACAGATAACTTCCACACAGTTTCAATCTGAAAACCTGACTGCTGTGATAGCCAAACTGCGGGAATCACAAAGGTAATCAATCTTGTGCTGGTACTGATTAATGACGGCCAGGTATTAGCAAAAGACTGAAACATACCGGAACAGGTAAAGATCAAACCAGATGGAATAAAGTTCCAGGAAATCATCAGTAAAAAGGTTGTACCATATCCAATGACCTTTGTATCATTTGAAAAACCTTCAACCATCCATTCGGGTTGCCATTGGATCACAAAGAGCAATGTACTCATAATGATGCAGTTCATTATTGTCGCCCATTTAAAAGTATCACGTACCCTTTCAGACATTTTGGCACCGTAATTTTGCCCTGCAATGGCAGGTATGGAAAATGAAATGGCCAAAGCCGGTAAAAAGAAGGCTTGCATGATACGAGAGCCTAATCCAAATCCTGCTTGTGCAGCAGATCCAAAGTCTCGAATAACCCAATAGATCACTCCCATGAAAAAGAACAATAATATAAATTCACCTCCAGCCGGAAAACCAATCGCTAATATTTTTTTCCACGAAGTAAAATCGGGACGCCATAGTTGTCGATTAAACGATACATATTTTTCCAGGCGATGAAAATAAACAAACATTAATACCACACCAATGGCCACGGCAATGGTGCTTGCAAGCCCAGCTCCTGCCACGCCCATTGGCATGCCTGTTCCCCAACCGGCTATTAATACCGGCGCCAGAATAATGTTGATGATGACCGTTAACATTTGCACCAACATGGTTGGCTTAACTATGCCTGTACCACGCAGTGCAGAGCCGGTTGCAACTAGTGCAAACTGTAATGCCATGCAGGGAATAAACCAGTTTAAGTAATCCATACCTGCTATAAATGTCTCTTCAGAAGCAGCAATGGTCTTCATGTAAATTGCAGCAAAACCATAACCCGCTAAAAGAGTAAAAATACCAAATAATAACGAAAGAACAAGTGATTGGTTAAAAATAAGGTTTGCATCTTCCTTATCTTTTCGTCCAACGGCATGGGAAATAAGCGAAACAGTTCCTACGCCTAAAATTTGAGTTAAAGCGATGATTAAAAACGTCATGTTACCTGCCGCACTAACACCAGCTAGTGCCACTTCTCCTAAATTGCCGACAAAATAGAGATCAACCAGATAGTAGAGTGTTTGTACAAACATGCCTACGGCGATAGGTAGTGCCATGTGAATAATATGTTTGGGTATTGAGCCCTGAGTCAGATCTTTCATTTATTGTCCATTTATTTTCTGGCAATCCAGTCTTTACGCAATAAACCGTAGTCTAATTGATCGGTCCATTCATCTCCATTGAGATAATGCTCCTTAAAATAGCCTTCTCTTTCCATACCCATTTTTTCCATAATTTTAAATGAAGCTATATTTCGAGGATCACATTTAGCAACAATTTTATGTAGTTCAATCTGTTCAAACAAGTAGGCGGTAATAAGTTTAACCGCTTGAGTACAAACTCCCTTACCTGCACAATCAGTACTCACTCGATAGCCTATTTCAGCTCTTTGATTATCCCAGTCTTCAATTTTAAATACCATCTCGCCGATGGCTTTGCTTTCTCCATTCCAGGAAATAATCAAACCATTCCAACGCTCCACCTCTAATTTCCATGGGCTACAATGTTGCTCCACAATGGTTCGTATCTTCTCATCCGACTCTGGAGGCCGGATATAGCGACTACCTTCTGGTTCCTGACGATAGGTTTTTATCGCTTCAAAGTCATCAGGTATACAGGGTCTTAAGACAATACTATCGCCTTGTAACCTGGGTATGGGTAATGTTTGGTCTAGTTCAAATTTCATTGATAGATGTTCTCTTGTCTCTTCAAATCACCTGAAAATGAAACTTGATCAGGATAAATAAAAATAATGAATTCTATCATTTATCAGGTAGTTGTTGAAGAAACAGGGAACTGAATAGCCATAGGAAGATATCAGGATGGCAACAAATATAAAGCACATAAAAAAAAGTCTTATCAAAACAACAGTGCGAAATTTATGAGAGCGCTATCTGCACCAATCCCTATGTATCCCGAATTCAGGTTATGTAGGATTAGGAGTCAGTAATGATAAGGGTCATGGCCCCTATAATGGGGCCACAACTGGGGAAAACCTGGAAATTCTGTTAATAAATCTCCAGCATCAATAATTGCATGGTTGTCAAATTCATCCAGCTGTGCATTCCCTCCTTCAATGCTTTTTTGCATGGGTAAACCAGTAATAACCAGCCTGTGACTATCATCAGCCTGGCTATCGTCATCGGACCAAACAGATGAACTAACTAACGCGAGTGATATAGAAAAAATCAATATATTGTTATTCATAATAAATTTTGTTGGTGTGTTTTCGAGTATCCTACCGCTATCTGAGCAATTATCGTATGTGACAGATTGTCGCAGTTGCTTTATTTTTAAGGGCGCAAACAATAGCATTACTTTTAGATATTATTTATATTAGAATACTACTTAACACAACCTACACGAACTATTTTGTGACCTGGGCAATACGGTAAAACTCACACATATCCATGAGACTCGATAAATTCCTTTGCCATAACACATCACTGACACGCTCTCTTGCCAAAAAGATCATTTCAATGGGCCAGGTGAGCATTAATGGTATATGTGTAAAAAATTCTGCCTATAATGTTAAACAAACAGATAAGGTATTTTATGGTGCTAATGAAATCTCAGATCTAGGCCAACGTTATATCATGCTTAATAAACCTCAGGGTTATATTTGTTCTACTCAGGATGAGGTTCATCCGACAGTGTTAAATCTTGTTGATGTGGCAAAACCTGAAAGATTACATATTGCCGGTAGATTAGATGTAGATACCACCGGACTGGTATTAATCACCGATGACGGGCAATGGTCGCATCAAGTTACATCTCCCGCTAAATCCTGTCAAAAAACCTATCGAGTAAATTTAACCGAGGTTATTTCTGAAGAAACCCCTGTACATTTTAAACAGGGGTTATTGCTTAAAAATGAAAACAAGCCTACCCTACCAGCTGAATTAGTTATTGAGAATGATCGGCAAGCATTATTGACGATTCAGGAAGGGCGTTATCATCAGGTTAAACGTATGTTTGCTGCGGTGGGTAATCACGTGGAAGAACTTCATCGTGTGAGTATTGGAGCTGTAACCCTGGATGGTAAGTTAAAACAAGGTGAATGGCGTTATTTAACTAAAGTAGAAATTGCTCTATTTAACCTGAATTCGGGATAAGAATAAGCTCTTCGTGATAAAATTTTTTGTTTACATCTTCTACCAACAAACTCAATAAACATTAAGGATTACTCATGCTAAAAACAATTGCAATAACGGGCACCAATCGAGGCATTGGACTTGAGCTTTGCCGTTTATATAAAAATCTGGATCATCGTGTGTTTGCTATTTGTCGAAAATCTTCAGCAGAGTTAGAAGCTCTTGATGTTGAAATTATTGATGGTATTGATGTTTCAAATTCTGAACAGATTGAGCAACTTAAAAATAAACTGAAGTCCACAACTATTGATATATTAATTAACAATGCCGGGATCTTTTTAAATGAAACATTAGACGATATGAATTTAGAACAAATTCAACGTCAATTTGAAGTCAATACATTAGGGCCATTACGTGTGTCCATGGCCTTGTTAGATAACCTTACTTCAGGTTCTAAAATAGCTCTAATTACCAGCCGTATGGGTTCTATCAGTGATAATACTTCAGGTGGATATTATGGATATCGCATGACCAAAACAGCCCTTAATTCGGTTGGAATGTCTTTAGCGCAAGATTTAAAAGCTACTGGTATTTCTGTGGGTTTATTCCATCCGGGTTTTGTGCAAACAGAGATGGTCGGTTACGCTGGAGATATTTCACCACAAACTGCTGCACAAAGACTTTCCATGAGAATAGAAGAACTTAATTTAGATAACACTGGTGGATTCTGGCATTCAAATGGTGAAACTTTACCTTGGTAAACCATTTAAGTTTTGGAGCCTGTTTTTTTTTGTTTTCGATCCAGGTAACTCAGGATCGGAGGCAACAAAAAGAAATCCACCAATATCGCAAAAGTTAAAGTAATGGCCATCAACAATCCGATGCTCTTACTGGTATTGTTATGTGATAACACCAACACCATAAAACCAGAAACCAACACCACTGTTGTGGTGACTAAAGCGATGCCTACTGTTTTAAAAGAATAACGAATGGCATCGTCTGCTTCAAGCTTCAAAGATTTCCTGGCATATAAATATTTGTGTAAAAAATGTATGGTGTCATCCACCACAATACCAAGCGCAGTCACAGCGACAATAGACAATCCAATATCAATATAACCAAATAACAGTCCCCATAAACCATAAGCCATAATGACAGGTACAAGGTTAGGAATAAGACTAATAAACCCATATTTAAAAGATCTTAAAACTAACAGCAACATCAAAGAAATAAGCAATAAGGCGATAAATGTACCAACCAGCAAACTTTTGATATTTCTACCCGCTAAATGAGCAAATACCAACCCCAAACCTGTACCTTCTGTAGGTACTATAAGAGTCGTATTTTCAGCTAACCATTGATGCGCTTTTTGATCTAGTTGTAATAAATCATCTGAGCCCGTTTTTAAAACGGATACTGTCATTCGAGATCGGGTTCGAGTCATATCTATGATGTTGTCCAGCCCTAAGCCTCGGGGTAGTGATAATTCATAAAAAAGTAAATATTGAGCGGCTAGTTCACTCGTTCCAGGTGTTCTATACCATGAAGGTTCATCATTGTGCATCACCTGATTCAAGTTTTTTAAAATATCGGTATAAGCATTAACATGAACAACCTTATGCTGGCTCTGATACCAATTCACAAACTTATCGAGTTGTTTTAAATACTCAGGATCATGAATACCATCAGCTGATTTAGATTCAAGTGAATACTCAAGAATATTGATACCTGATAACTTCCCATCAACTCTGTTAACCAGTTTTATCAAAGGAAAACTATCATCAAAATAGTTAGCCCAATTATCACTCATACGATTATCGGGAACAGAATAAAGAAAGACGAATGTGATCCCGCTAATAATAAAAAATAATGACTTCTTTTTAACGATAATCCAATCAGCCAATGAGGTAAAAACTCTCTCATGTGTCGATTTTTTAAACTTTTTTCTAGTGGGTAACAACAAAATCAAAGCGGGTAATAATACCAAACTAAACAGCAAAGCTAATACCACGCCAAAAGCAACCATATTTCCCATGACCCGGTACGGAGGTGAGTCACTAAAGTTCAGACTTAAAAAACCTATCATAGTGGTAACACTGGTAATTAAAACTGGTTGAAAATTTATTTTCAAACTGGTTTTAATGGCATTTCCACGAGCCATAGCCTGGTTTATTTTATGGTTAAGCCCATAGCTCTGGTTCAACTCATGGCTCTTATTTAACTCATGGCTCTTATTTAATTCATGATAGTACGACACCAAAATATGAACGCTATCAGCGATCATAATACTGAGAAGAATACTGGGAACAAAACTAGATATAGGAGTCAATGTCTGGTTAATCCAACCAAAGAACCCAAAGGTTCCTACCATACAAGCACTGATCATGGTGAAAACAGCTAAAGTGCCACTGAACTTCCTTAAAAACAACAATAAACCTATCATGATAATAAGATAGCTCAGAGGAATTAATGTTTTTAAATCGATTATCAAGGCTCTGGCTAAAGTAGTATTAAAAGTCGCTGAACCACCCATTTCAATCATATATTCGGGATAGAGAGCGATATATTTTCTCTGTATTACTTCAGCGGCTTCAGTGACTCTGATTGAGGCATTGTTATCTTTTCTGGGTAAATCAAGATTGACATAAACCGCGCTAATAGAACCGTCCGGTGATATTAAACGATGTACTAATTGTTTTTCAGACAAGACTATATCTTTGATGTTATCAATCTGATTTTTTGTGAGTTGATCAGCCTGTTCAAAAAGAGTTTCAACTACAATCTCATCATCACTAGCACTGACATGCTGAAAATTACTGATTGAATTAACTCTATCAGCAAAGGGTAAAATCCACGCTTCTTCAGTTAGAGACTCTATTAGAGTGAGCCCTTTCCGATTAAATATATTATCGTCTTTTTTACTAATAACAAAGGTAAGATTATTTGAACGATTATAGGAATCTTCAAAATGTTCAAACGCTTGTAATTGTGGATTATCCTTACTGAAATACACCCTGAAATCATTACTGATAGAAAGGCGACCCATTCCCATAGCCAATATCAAGGTGAACAACAACATGCCGACAACCAACGTTTTTGGCCAGGTTACAATCAGTTGTAAATATCGTTCCATCAAGATTTTTTTCATGTATTTAATTTGACTCTAATTTTTTAACTGAGAATCGAGTTGACTCACAACATCCATATTGTTCACCCTTCGGGCTAGCTAAAGCTATTAAAAAATTGCTCCTGCATTTTTGTCGAGTGTCTGAAAGATTGTACTTTCCTATCTTCTAGTCAAGTTTCTTTCTCGTATCTCGTATCTCGTATCTCGTATCTCGTATCTCGTATCTCGTACCTCGTATCTCGTACCTCGTATCTCGCTTCTCGTATCTCGCTTCTCGTATCTATTTTCTATTACCTATCTTTCTTTCTAAACTGATAATAAAGATTAATGGCTGAACCCAGTGTAACTACTATGGCCCCTACGATAAATATTTGTTGCAGTAACACTATAGAGAGTAATTGACTTTCGCTTAATAAAAAATACATGGAAACAATGATTAAAACAAAACCTGCCAGATAACAAATTTTGGCAAGCCTCGGAACAGGAGCAAATTTTATTTTCATGGTTGGTTAGCTTTCATCATATGGCTTTCCAGTTAATTAAAAATTACTCAATGGCACCTAAATCAAACCAATGTGGGCCACTGGCTACTCTTAGTCTTTGTTGATTTTTTCCAGATAAGTGTTCGGTATAAACCTCTCCCCTTTCTACCAACTCATAAAAAATTGATCTTGTTAATTTTGCCCGTAAATTTCGTCTAACTGTAATATAGGGCGCAGGCCCTGAACCAGCTCCTGAAATTTCCTCAACAACCAGAGGATGCTCCTGATCTAATTTAATTTGATCACCAACATTGGTTTCAAAAATCAGCCAGGGATGCGGTTGTTCAGAGTCATTTACCACTTCAAGCCTTATGGCAAGAAATGGTGCATCTTCAACTTCAATTTTTAATTTTTCAACAGGCGTTACCAGAAAATAATCCTGTTCTTGTTTCTTAATAATTCTGGCAAAAAGGTTTACCAGTGCCTGGCGTTTAATGGGAGAACCCTGATGCCACCAACTACCATCTGTTTTGATGATTAAATCCATATCACCACAAAACTCAGGATCCCATGATTCTACTGGTGCTGTAGTTTGTTCATTCAGAATTTTTTCCAGTGATTTCAGGTCCATGTCTATTTTTCTCTTTCCGGTTCAGCTTTTTTTATAAGCCCTTTTTTTATAACATAGCGATAAGGCATTTCATCTGTTTTGGTATCTATTAGCTGATGCTCCATAAAAATACAGAATTTCGGGATATCTCTTTTGGTTGAAGGATCATCAGCCAGGATCTGCAAAACCTGCCCTGCTTCCATTTTACGCAAGGTCAGGCGCACCATCATTACAGGTTCCGGGCATCGAAGGCCAGTGGCATCAAGTGTTTTATCCCAATGAGACATAATAAGTATTTAATAGAGTTAATTTATACTTCTAATAATAATTGATCTGAACTATTTATTCACAACATAGTTTGCTTTTCTTACAAGGAGAGATCAAAAAAGGCGCTAAACCTGAATAAGTTTAGCGCCTTCTTTATTAAGCAGCTCGACAGATTAGGCGCTTAAACTCTTTCAAAAACTGTAGCTATCCCCTGACCAAGTCCTATACACATGGTGGCTAAACCGGTGTTGAGATCGCGTGCTTTCATGGTATGCAACAAGGTGGTGGAGATCCGCGCACCCGAACAACCTAATGGGTGTCCCAGTGCAATAGCACCACCATTCACATTCACTTTTTCTTCCGCCACATCCAATAGCTTCATGGATTTCAAAACCGCTAAAGATTGTGCGGCAAAAGCTTCATTCAGTTCGAATAATTGAATATCAGATAACGCCATACCTGCACGTTTTAAAGTCTTTGCAACCGCTGGAACTGGACCAAAGCCCATGATAGAAGGATCACAACCCGCCACACCCATGGCTTTAATTGCTGCCAGGGGTTCAAGACCTAAAGCCTCTGCTTTTTCGGCAGACATGACTAACATGGATGATGCACCATCAGACAGAGCCGATGATGTACCCGCAGTCACAGAACCCGTAACCGGATCAAATACCGGGCGAAGTTTTGCCAGATCTTCCATATTGGTTGAAGGTCGAATGGTTTCATCTTTATCACATAAAACCAAAGCGCCATTAGCATCATGACCTTCAAGGGCAATAATTTCGTCTTTATAACGACCTTCTACTGTCGCTTCATGGGCTTTTTTATGAGATTGAAAAGCAAATTCATCTTGTTGCTCACGGCTGATCTGATGCAAACGCGCCAGCATCTCAGCAGTTAAACCCATAGAACCACTGGCTTTAGCGGTATAGCGACTTATCGCCGGGCTAAAATCAACCCCATGCGTCATAGGAACATGGCCCATGTGCTCCACACCACCGATGATAAAAACATCCCCGTTGCCCGTCATAATCGACTGTGCAGCTGAATGAAGTGCCTGCATGGATGAACCACATAAACGATTGACGGTTTGTGCGGCTACATGGTGTGGCAACCTGGTTTGTAAAGCTGCATTTCGAGCGATATTAAAACCCTGTTCTAATGTTTGTTGTACACATCCCCAAATTACATCTTCAACTTCCCCCGGATCAACTTTTGGGTTTCTATCAAGCAAACCTTCAATGAGCTTGGCTGACATATCATCTGCACGAAGATTACGAAACATTCCAGCCTTAGAACGACCCATTGCGGTACGAACCGCATCTACTATAACGACTTGTTTCATGATTTATTCTCCTCTGTTGCTTTTGCAGCACCATAAAAGGTTGCGCCAGTTCTTGCCATTTCACGCATGCCTTCTGTGGGTTCATAAGCTTTGCCAAGATGTTGATATTTATCGGCCATTTTCACCAGATTATCTAAACCAATGGAATCTGCATATTTAAGTGCGCCACCACGGAATGGAGGGAAGCCGATACCATAAATTAAACCCATATCCGCTTCAGCAACAGTGCCTACAATCTTCTCTTCAACACAACGAATAGTTTCAATCATCAATGGCAACATCATACGTTCGATCACTTCTTGCTTATCGAACTCTCTGGTTTCTGCACAAACAGATTGCAGTAACTTGAAAGTCTCTGCATCAGCTAACTTCTTTGGACGACCTTTTTTGTCCAGCTCATAACGATAAAAACCTGAACCGGTTTTCTGACCATAACGATTTTCTTCAAACATCACATCCATGGCTGTCTTAAAATCACTGGTCATTCGATCAGGGAAACCCGCCGCCATGACTGCATTAGCATGATGCCCCGTATCCAAACCAACCACATCAAGCAGGTAAGCTGGCCCCATTGGCCAACCGAAACCTTCCATAATTTTATCAACAGTGCGGAAGTCTGCACCATCTCTGAGTAACATGCTAAAACCATTAAAATATGGAAATAGAACGCGGTTTACCAAAAAGCCCGGACAATCATTCACCACAATCGGTGACTTGCCCATAGCACTAGCAAAGGCCACCACAGTTGCAATAGTTTTTTCAGAAGTTTTTGCACCACGAATAACTTCAACCAAAGGCATACGACTAACAGGATTAAAGAAGTGCATGCCACAGAAATTTTCAGGACGCTTGAGGTTGGTAGCTAACAAATCGATGGAAATGGTAGACGTGTTTGAACATAAAATAGCATCTTCACCAAGTAAAGCTTCAGTTTCGACTAAAACTGAATCTTTAATTTTGGCATTTTCAATAACCGCTTCAACGACAACGTCGGTACCAGCCACCTCATTATAATGTAGAGTTGGTTTGATTTTCCCCAGAACCCCAGCCATTTTCATGGTATCCATTTTGCCACGAGCAACTTGCTTACTCAGTAACTTACTGGCCTCTCCCATGCCTAAATCAAGTGCTGCATTATTAATATCTTTCATCACAATAGGAAATCCGCGACTGGCTGCCTGATAGGCAATGCCACCTCCCATGATCCCTGCGCCTAATACCGCTGCTTGTTTAATCTCACCCGCAACTTTTGATGCGCCTTTAGCCAGTTTTTTTAATAACTGGTCATTTAAAAATAAACTAATTAGCGATTCGGCAACTGGTGTTAAGGCGACTTTCATAAAACCTGCTGCTTCAACTTCAAGCGCTTCATCACGGCTCATTGCAGCAGCTTTTTCTACCACATTAACCGCTTCCATTGGTGCCGGGTAATTTTTTCCTGCTTTACCAAAAATGAATCCTTTCGCAGTCGAAAATGCCATTGCAGCATCCAACTGACTCAACTGTAGAGGCCCCTTTTTGGTTGCTCTACGATTTTGCCAGTCAAGCTCTCCATTAATGGCGCTCTTAATCATTTGCAGTGCAACTTCTTCAAGCTTTTCTGGTTCGACAACCGCATCAACCACACCCATTTTCAGGGCGGCAGGCGCTTTAAGTGGCGCACCACCTGCGATCATTTCTAAAGCATTATCTGAACCAATCATTCTGGGTAGACGCGTGGTTCCACCAAACCCAGGAATCAATCCCAATTTAGTTTCTGGAACAGCAACACTGGCCTTGCTACTGGCTAAACGTAAATCACAAGCCAGACAAACTTCCAGACCACCACCAAATGCAATACCATTAATGGCGACAAGCGTAGGTACTGCCAAATCTTCTAAACCATTAAAAATAGCATTAGCTTCTTTTAACCATTGTTTAAGCTGTTCAGGCGGTGCTGCAAACATGGCTAAAAATTCTGTGATATCAGCTCCAACGATAAAACTACTTTTACCACTGGTAACAACCACACCCTTTACATCAGAATTCGTATTAAGCTTATCAACGGCTATTCTAAAATCGTCCAATGCTGCACGATTTAAAATATTAACTGCACCTTTTTGTGCATCGAAACGTAGTTCTGCAATGCCTGGCTCAAGCCATTGACATTGAACAGATTCACCTTGGTAGATCATATTTATTCTCCGTTATCAAGTTGGACGGATCCTACAGTGTCCCAATGAAATCATTGGGCCATATTCTGGGATGAAATTACTAACAAATACCCATAAAAAACTTTCTACAGTTATGAAGTAACATTATAGGCTGAGAATTTCACCCTGCTTAAAGTGGGTGTAGTCTACTCTGCTGGCACGTATGAAACAAGCCTGTTAATAACTTGTAACTCTATGGTATCTAACAGTTTTTTGTAACTCACTGAGTTTTCAGGGTTTTCTGGACAGACCAGTGACATCTTCAAAGCATACATGTTTCAAATCATTATTCAATTCTTTCACTTTCATTAACTCATGTTCGCTGCATCATCAAAGGATCGTGCTATACTATTTTTCTATTTATACATCTTTTGGCAGGCTAAAGAAAATGCTCAAATCATTATTTTCCAAACACATTAAAGTACTGACTGCTCGCTTTGATCAAGCTATGAAACATCAGGGTATTGAAGCCGTTTTAATCCCGTCGGGAGAACCTAAAGGGCAATTTTTAGATGATATGGGCTATCCCTTCAAAGTAAACCCTCATTTCAAAACCTGGGTTCCAATCACTGACAACCCACATTGTTGGGTGGTTTATAGAAGAGGACAAAAACCACAATTAATTTTCTCGCAGCCAACCGATTTTTGGCACAAATCACCCGAGTCCCCCAATAATTTCTGGACTGAATTTTTTGATATACATGTTGTACATCAGACAGCCGAGGCCTTTGAGCTTTTACCCGAAAACGGAGCGGAGAACGCACTAATTGGAGAATGGCACCCCAGTTATCAAGGAAGCCTGGGGCAATTGTTACAAAATCCAGAAGCCTTAATCAACCGCTTACATTTTGCTCGAATTGTTAAAACTGATTATGAAATCGCCTGTATGCGTGAAGCCAATCAAATAGCAGCTAAAGGACATATAGCTGCCGAAGCTATATTTAGAGACGGAGGTTCTGAACAAGCCATCCATTTTGGTTATTTACAAGCCATCAACCACCTTGAACATGAAGTTCCTTACGGCAATATAGTGGCATTAAATAACAATGGCGCGATCCTGCATTATCAGGTTGCCAACCCTGCCCCTTTAGCTTCATCTGAGCTAAAAAGTTTTTTGATTGATGCCGGAGCCAACTGCCGCGGTTATGCATCCGATATTACCCGTACACATGCTTATGAAGATGGAGAATTTGCACAGTTAGTTAGTGCATTTGATGAAATGCAACTCAGGCTTATTTCTCGATTACAACCTGGTGTTGATTATAAACAAATGCACCTCGATACACATCTGGAAATAGCCAAACTCATGCAACAATTCGGCCTGCTCAACATGGAAGCAGAAAATGCTGTTGAGGCTGGCATCACCTCCACCTTTTTGCCTCATGGTCTTGGGCATTTTATTGGTTTGCAGGTACATGATGTGGCTGGAAAACAAGCCGATGAGTATGGAACCCTTTTGCAGCAACCTGAAGGACATCCCTTCTTACGTCTGTTACATACCATAGAATCCGGGCATGTTTTGACGATTGAACCCGGTATGTATTTTATTCCCTGTTTATTGGAAGAATTACGTAATTCTCCTCAAAGCAGCAATGTTAACTGGGAAAAAATTGAAGCCTTATTACCCTATGGTGGGATCCGTATTGAAGATGATATCGTTATCACTAAAACAGGCACCGACAACCTGACCAGAACTGCTTTCGATCAGGTTTAAAGTAGCCGTTTCAGCTGTTTTCACAAGAATATTACAAATATGACAGCCAACCGTTATCAGGTTCCAAAAGGACGGCATGAGGGTGAATTGGAAGTAAAACGTTCGCGTTTTATCTGCCACCTGCAACACACACCATCCTCTTTGGCTGCCAAAGATTTTGTGGCTGAAATAAAAGCACAATATGCCGATGCAACCCATAACTGCTGGGCCTATCAGGCAGGTCCAACTGGGGATAGTCGGCAAATAGGATGTAGTGATGATGGAGAACCCCACGGCACTGCAGGACGCCCCATGTTGACAGTACTTTCACATGCTGACGTAGGTGAAATTACTGCTGTAGTCACAAGATATTACGGTGGTACAAAATTAGGAACCGGTGGTTTAGCCAGAGCCTACGCAGATGCCGTTAAACTCGCCCTGGAAACTCTACCCACCCGGGAAAAAATAAATTTTGAACAATTTAGTCTACAAATTAATTATGATATCTGGCCTCAGGTGGAACTTTTATTAAACCAATTGCAGGCTGAAAATATAAAAACTCAATTTACAGACTCCATTGTGGTTGAGTATCAACTGGATGAAAGCAAAGTCGAAGAGTTTTCAGAGCGCGTGCGTGATTTATCTCATGGCAAAGCAAAGCCCGAAAAATTATCTTAATCCCTTTAACAGTTGCAGTCTGTTTAATTTGCCGTAAGTTTTACATCTTACTCATGGCTAAAACCACTTCTAAATCAAATCTCATGTACGCTTACAAACACAGAAGCTTATGTACATGGAATTTAACGAATTGATTTTCATGTACAGTTAGAACTCACTATGTTACTGTACATGAAAATATATATTCTTAATTTCATGTACAGGCAATTATGAATAGATTTGCGGGTCGAAAGATTGAGGTGGAGCGGATCCTGGGAAGCTTCAGCTCAAGAAAAGGAACACTTAATGTCATTCGTGGTCGAAGAAGAATCGGAAAGACTCGTCTTATCCGAGAACTTGCTAATCAAAAGAAAAAAGTCGTGCTGCGTTATCTCACATCGACACCACCAGATAAACGCATGAGTGATGAGGATGAACGGCTTTCCTATTCAGAACAAGTCAAATCAGAGTTCTCTCTTTCTTATATGCCACCACATGAAACATGGATCGAACTATTTGCGTTTATTGCAGACATGTGTCGTGACAAAAACACCATTTTAGCCATAGATGAGGTTAATTGGCTTGCCACAAAGTCATCATCATTCATATCATCGTTTTTTTATCTGTGGGAAAGTAAGTTCACACACAAGAAAAATTTCATGGTGATACTTTCTGGCTCCTTATCTTCATGGATAGAAGAAAATATCATTATGAATAAAGGTTTTGTCGGTCGAATATCATTAGATCTCGTATTAAGAGAACTTCAGCTTAATGATATGCCAACATTTTTTGGAGAGAGGCTCCATAGAACGTCAAAGTTTGATCTGATTAAAATGATAAGCGCAGTCGGTACAGTTCCTCGTTATCTGGAAGAACTTGATTTATCCCATACCGCAGAACGCAACTTAAAAGAGATTGTTTTTAGCAAGGGTGGTTTTCTCTATGATGAATTCGAGCAGATGTTCTATGATCTGTTTTCTAAAAAAAATAAACTCTATCGAAAGATACTGGAAACCATTGGTCTATCAAAAACTCTGTTAACGCCCAAAGAAGTGATGGCAGCTATTGGTAAAACCTATGCCGGTCGAGACTCTGAAGCATTCCATGTGCTTAGTGAATCTGGTTTTACAAAAAAACAATATATATGGGATTTAAACAAACAAAAACGTACAAGATTTTTTGTACTCAGAATAAGCGATAACTATACAGCTTTCTACTTTAGATGTGTTATGAAAGTAAAAGAGAAAGCACTCAATACCACTATAATCACATCACCCAATAACTTACCCTCATTATTAGGTTTGCAGTTTGAAAATGTCGTTTATAACAACATCAGGTTTGTGTTAGATAAACTTGATATTGATGACTCTGAAGTGATCTTCGCAGGCGGTTACACACAACAGGCTACTAAAGCCAGAAAAGGCTGCCAGGTTGACTTACTCATTCAGACGAAAAGACGGATTTATGTTTGCGAATGCAAACTATACAGCAATGAAATTGGTAAAAGCATTATCAGTGAGGTGCAACGCAAGCTAGAACGTATTGTTAGCGTAAAAGGCACCACCTACCACCCTGTTCTTATTCATGCGAATACAGTATCGGATAACGTTGTAGACTCGGATTACTTTGATGAGATTATTGATATAACGGCTGCCTTTGATTAATTTGAGAATTATTTTCCCTCGGAAACCGAATTAAATAGACAGTCTATCAAAGATGCTCTAACCCTTAGTGTTCTGGTCAAGTCCAACCGGACACTTTCTTTAGAGAATTTTCATAGTTAATTGGCGGCTGACGCAAATGGTATGCTTTGACCATCGCTTTATAAATTAAATCGGTCGTCATGCGCTTATCAATATGCCAACCCACTATCCGGCGAGAATACAAGTCCATAACAATCGCCAAATACATCCAGCCTTCGCCGG
>JBFFIY010000101.1:0-17628 GCA_041556195.1 Enterobacterales bacterium | reverse complement strand
TCTAGCTAACTAAGTTCAAAAAATTAAACATATAATATTCTATCTCAATGAAGATTTTCGCACGTTTCAAAATCGGTCAAATCAAACAAATAAATAGAATTCCTAAAAAAGCTAGCCTTCGAAGCTAGAATTGCCAGTCATAAATACAAAATTCAGTAAATATTTATTGGCTAGACTTTGTTGCTTTTCTTTTTAGTAGACAGTCTGTTTAATTGTTGTAGTGAATAAAAATTCCGTTCTCTTCAAAATACTCGTATCCAGGGTCGCAGCCCTGGTCATTATCCAGTGGCGAAACAGTGGGCGTGGTTGGGCGATGCAATTTTCACGAACGGTTAGTCAATGGGCTTGAGATGAGTTGAAGCTTCATCAATGTATGCAGTAGCAATGCTGGGAGCATTACCTGTCCATGCATTTTCTTTTTCTTCATACTACCCGCATGGATGTGGGAAGCGCCGTTTATGCATGGAGTTATTAACGGCCATCCCATCCATGAGAATAAGCAGGATACGGAAGCATATGTACGTTTCTCGAATCTATATACCCATACTATTCACTATAACTTTCAAGCAATTGCCTGTAGGAACCATCAGCTCTCATCTGTGCCAAAGCATTATTAATGGCTTGTAATTGAGCATTGTTAACAGATTTATTACTGTACATCAGGTGTACTTCTCCACTATGTAAGACGATAGGAAGTTTTCTAACTGATTTTCGCCATCCTTTACGGCGTATCACGTCTGCTCCTACAAAAGGATCTTCTAGTACCGCATCTACAGAGTTATCAAATAACAATGAAAAACTGGCTTCGCCAATCTGTGAATAGACAAATTGTTTGGAAAATTTGTCTTGATCTTGATAATTATTAACAGTTTCACCATAAACATAATCCATTACCACACCTAGCCGCATCCCATTTTCTAATAAAGCATTGAATGATTTGTCAACATACTTTTCAAAATCTTCAGATCTCACATAAAGTACAAAACTCTCACTACGATAAGGTTCTGAAAAATAAGCAAAAGCCTTTCGACTTTCAGTAATGGATGCTCCAGCTACAATATCTATTTCTCCATTTTTAAGTTTTTTAAGTAAACCACTCCATTCACCCTTTTCAAAGGTTAATTTACATCCAGCTCTTTTGGTGGCTTCTTTAATAATATCTATGTCCAGCCCAGAGGCTTCACCCATTCTATTTATATACAAATAAGGTTCCCAGGCATCCCAACCTAACAATAATGAGCATGATTTCTCCTCAGTTGGGGTAGAAGGATCTGACTTGGCTTTTTTTGGAGGAAGTTCTGTTGTTTTGATTTCATGTTCTGTAGCTGCCTGTATTTCAACGCCTTCTTTGGATTTCGATTCGGTTTGTTTTTGTTGTTCACCACATGCAGTTAAAAATAGAGCCATCAGCGAAACTAATAATAATCCATAAAAACGATTATATGATCTCATATTTTTCATTCCCCCAGAAAAATTATAGGTGTTTTAAGTATTACCACTATCTTATTACTAAGAATAGTCTCTTTTATTCTTATTACTAAGAATAGTCTCTTTTATTGAATTTTTCCTATAGAAATCTTAGAAGAATATCTTGAAATCGCTTTCATGATGCTTTCCACTGTTTGTGAATCAGCAAAAGGCCCATGAATGTCATCCTCTGGATCAATTGAGGTTAAGTAATTTGCAGGCAACGCAAACGCATCAGGTAAAAGAAGCTGAATATTTTTCTAACTTTACTGAAAATAAGGGATCTCTTGTAAACAAGGGTGACATCAGGGCGTCCAATAATCAATCAATACCCATCTTTGAAGGGTAGGAATTTCAATTTTATTCCCTTTTAAATTCAGTATATTCAGGTTGACTGCATCCTAAGAGAACCATAAAAGAATACAAAACAACAATAACTCGAAGTTTATCTGGAGTAGTTAAACTGCACAATTAACTGAAATTTCCCATATTATGCTTATTTATCATCAAATTAACCCACATTATACTCAAGCTTCTACTATCATATTATATAAAACATTATAAAATACCTTAAAATAGGAACTATCTATTGACTGAACCAACTATTAAAAGCAGAATTGAATTACTAAGGACAGTATACGAATGAGTTGTACAAATAATGAACACAGCTAATCAACCGATTTTAAAAATGACATTACCCACTCAAAAAGAGGGGGAGCATCTTGTTGTTGAGACGCGAACTGAAGCACTCGCAAATTGGTTAAAGCGACTTCCCTATGGCAATATGGCTAAAACGCTACCTTCTATAAGGCAATCCATTTCTGGCTTCAACCGTACATCTGTTAGTTTATCCAACCGCCTTAATAACCTGGCATTATATGACCGCTCATATCAGTTAGTTGCGAATTATTACCGCCCCAAATCTTTTCATAAAGATAAAAGACAAGCTAAAGTTTCCAGAGAAGAAAAAATGGAGTTTTATCTGTTAACTCAGGAAATGGCCTATGGATATAAACTTCTGGCTTTGGAAATGGACAAAATTAAAGGACCTTGTCAGGCTCAGGCGAATATTTTAAATTTAACCATTTATTATCTCAGTTTGGTTATGATGTCTCATTATGATGTGTATGCTCCTACTCCAAGTAATATATGGAGAGAAATTCACAGCATTCTTAATTATGCTGTTTACCATAATTTAATTGAAAATAAACTCCCTCCATCCGCTCCATCAGGCTGCCTGCAAACTATTGAAAAAACCTATTTGAGGATAACCTTAATCGCTCTGATTAACCCATACCATCTTAATCAAGGTCAACATTGGCCTATTTGGAAATATCTATCCTATTGGGTAAAAGTTGTTGAGCTTAGTGATGATATCCGGGATTATGCTGAGGAATTCACCTTTATAGCCGAACTAGAAGGCGATCAAAGTCCAAAAGTTAAAGATATAAGCGTAGAACAGGTTGACCTGTCAAATACACTGCTTCTACTTTCTAAGGATTTAATTATTCAAATAAAAAAACAGCTTGTTCAATTAAAATCTGAAGGTAAACCTCCATTGCCAGGCTTCGGTTCAGAAGTCAATGCAAGCCGGGCCAAGCTTTTACTGGAAGCAATGTACGATCATTGGCAGGGAAGTAATAAACGCATTTTACCACGAGCGAACAAACCTCAAAAATTATCCCTGGTCGCCGGTTTAAAAAACATTCATGCCGATATCAGTCAAAGTGATCTTTTCTTTGGAAAAAAGGCACACTCGACATCATTAAGTACAATTAGTCGATGGCACCAAATTAATACCTGTACAGGTGGGTTATGTATTAATACAAGTACTCTCGTCAAAAATATCAGCGTAGGACAACTAATAGCTATTCAAAAAGAGTCTCCACAAGATGAATACCTATTATGGAAACTAGCTGTTATCAGATGGTTGCAAAGTAATCGACAACAAGGCACGACTCTGGGAATTGAATGGTTAGCGGGAGAAATACAACCCGTTGAAATAAAAATACTCGGAATAGATCAGCGCCAGGAACTTGGTTTTTTAATCAGTGGTGAAGAAGTTATGGGGCAAACCAAACCCACGTTAATATATCCACAAGGCTCGCTCCCCGATAAACACATCGTCATTTTGCAAATAGGGGATGAGGAGTTAGCCATCTCCATCACTAAAAAGATTACGGAAACCTTCTACTTTGATCGAGCATTCTATCGCACTCGTGAACTTTCAGAGGCAGAAGAGATTGCCAATAAAGAACTAGCAGATGCTGAAGAAGCTAAAAAGAGACTGGAATCTGGAGAAGAACATATTGAAATGACAATACTCCCCGGCTTTGGTCAATCTGTCGAATTACATGATAATCCACTGGAAAAACCCGCTCATGACTACGATAAGATAAAAAAATCTAAATATTAAGCTTGTTTGCTCCAATCCTATGAATAACTCTGTAACTGAATAATTAACCCGAGTTGAGGTTAGTTACATAGTTTTTATCCGCCCACAGTTCAGGTATAATTTTATTTTTTCTCGGCCAGATACTTATCATGATTCAAATTTACCATAATCCCCGTTGCTCCAAATCTCGCCAAACACTTGAACTCATTAAACAGCAAGGTATTGAGCCTGAAATTATTGAATATCTTAAAACACCAGCTAGCCAGACTGAACTAAAAAGCATTGTAAAAAAACTGGGGATTTCAGCTAGTGATTTGCTCCGAAAAAAAGAAGATGAATATAAACTCGCTGCTCTTGATAAAGATTCAACCGAATCACAATGTTTGGCAGCTATGCACAAATATCCTAAACTCATGGAGCGTCCAATTGTCATCAATGGTGAGAAAGCAGCCATAGGCAGACCTCCAGAATCAGTATTAGAGATCCTGTAGTTTGTATTCTGTTCTGGTTTTGTATTATTCGGCTAATGGTGCAACAAAAGCCATGGCTAATGAAATAGCCAAAGGCATTGATTCACAAGAGAGCTGTGAAGCTATTATCCGCACAGTACCTCGTGTCTCCAGTCAATGCGAAGCCGTTGATAATTCTATCCCAGACAAAGGCGATCTTTATGCCACAGAACAAGATTTGGGTTCTTGCCATGGGTTAGCCATGGGTAGCCCTACCCGTTTTGGCAATATGGCGTCTCCTCTTAAATACTTTCTTGATAGCACAGCGAATATTTGGCTGTCAGGTGAGCTATCAGGTAAACCCGCCACAGTATTTACTTCAACAGGTTCTCTACACGGCGGACAGGAAACAACCCTGCTAACCATGATGTTACCTCTACTTCATCATGGCATGATCATTTCAGGGATCCCTTACAGCGTTACAACCATGGCAAATACTCATTCAGGCGGTACGCCTTATGGAGCCTCGCATTGGGCGCATGGAGGATCTCCAGAAATTTTAACCGATGAAGAAAAAACCACCTGCCAGGCTCAGGGACGTCGATTGGCTCAGCTGGTTGTTAAACTGACTTGTTGAGCTATTTTTTGAACTATCTTGTTAAACCTGATACATCAGCTAACATGTCATCAAGTAAACTGCGTATTCGGAATTTAGGATTATGATTAATTACAAACTCAAATGGATTGCACAGCTCAGTTATTTAGCACTGATATTATATATCCCTATCTGGCTTTATTTTAGACCCAATCCATTCTCACCATTTTGGTCATTATTATTTTGGTGGTTTCCATTACTGGCACCCTTATATGGCATTATCAAAGGTAAGCATTACTCAATGACCTGGGCTAATTTCCTGTTAATTATTCCCTTTAGCCATGGGTGGACCATTCTGCTCACCTCTCCTGAAGGAGGACGTTGGGCGATGGTAGAACTTTTGTTAACCTGTACCTACTATGTGACTTTTCTTATGCTTGCAAGCCAGATGAAAAAAACGGCTATTCAAGACCGGGTCATCCAGAGTAAAGAAAGCTGATTTTTGACGTTAACCCTGGATTCAACTGAAGAATCCAGGGTTAATCACCTGTTTTAGATAAAAGCCATTCACCCAGTAATTGGTACCAATGTAATTTCTACACGGCGATTCTGTTGACGTCCTGCGGGAGATGCATTACTCATAGTAGGTTGAGTTTCACCAAATCCAATCGTTTCAAACCGTTCATCAAGAATACCTTTTGTGCGAAGATAAGCTGAAACTGATTGCGCTCGTCTTTCAGAAAGACTCTGGTTGTAACTCGCTTGGCCGGAACTATCAGTATGGCCCGCCACAACAACCAGTGTTTTATCATATTCTTTAAGCACAAGAGCAACTGAATCTAAAACAGGAGTAAAGCTTGTATTGATATTTGAACTATCAGTCGAAAACGTAATATTTCCAGGCATAATCAGGTTAATTTTATCACCATCACGTTCAATGCTCACACCGGTCCCTCGCAGCTGCTTACGCAATTTAGCTTCTTGAGTATCCATGTAAAACCCTATTCCTCCACCAATCGCAGCACCACCTGCCGCTGCTTGAAGAATACGCTGGTTTCTCTTTTTTGCATCTTTTTCATTTCTATTCTCAAGGTAAGCCACTACAGCTCCCAAACCCGCACCAAGACCAGCGCCTTTAGCTGTATTAGTTGTCTTTTTCTCACCTGTATATGGATCAAAAGTAGTACAGGCTGATATCAACGCAGCAATAGAAAGAAATAAAATCAGTTGTTTCATGAGCTTGTCCTCTGTAAAAAATTTATTTATCCATATTTCGACACATTCAGTGTTAGGCTAGTATATGACTTTTTGTTAATTATTTCTCATAGTTTTTTTAGTTCGATATTTTTCAAACCAGGCCAGAATATGGCTCACTTTGGCTATCAAATTACTTGGTCTTTGGGTAATAGAATGAGAGGCTTCAGGAATACGTAACATCATTGACTCTACTGCTTTCAGTTTCAATGTCTGATAGTATTGTTCGGATTCAGATATAGGTGTTCTGTAGTCTGCTTCTCCAGTTATAAGCATAGTCGGCGTTGTCACATTGCCAACAAGTGAGAGCGGAGAACGCTTCCAGTAACTTTCATAATCTTCCCACTGCCATTTCTCAAACCAGTATTTAGCAACAAATGGTGAAATATCAGTTGCTAATGCAAAGCTTGACCAATTGATAACCGGTTTGGCAACAACGGCTGCTGAAAAACGATTGGTTTTACCGACAATCCAACTTGTCAATACACCTATGAATAATCCGGTTGAAATCACTCTCATACGTGTTCCCTCTTATTTATATAATTTTTTTCTACAGGTTTAACTAACCTGAGCTCGGGATAACTACGGAAATAAAAAACAAGCACCTTAAAACCTGGATAATTTATTTCTCAACAAATGATCACAGAGTACCAATGCCGCCATAGCATCAACAATGGGTACTGCACGAGGAAGTACGCAGGGATCATGACGACCGTGTATTTGAAAAGTTTGGCTATTGCCTTGTTTATCAATTGTTTCCTGGGGTTGTAAAATAGTGGCTACCGGCTTGAATGCCACTCTGAAATCTATTGGCATTCCGTTTGAGATCCCGCCCTGGACACCTCCAGAAAAATTGGTTTTTGTTTGAATTTTTCCATCTTCATTGATGAAAATATCATTATGCTCCGATCCCTGAATGGAAGCGCCCTCAAAACCAGAACCAAAGGTAAAACCTTTACTGGCGTTAATAGAGAGCATGGCTTTAGCCAAGTCAGCTTCTAATTTATCATAAACGGGTTCGCCCAACCCTACTGGCACGTTTTTTATATAACAACGCACTACACCGCCAATAGAATCTCCGGCTTTACGTACTTGCAAAATTTTGTTCTCCATAGCCGCTGCAGTTTCGGGGTGAGGACAACGAGTTGGTGATTTCTCGACTAAATCACGAGTGATTGCCTCTGGAGAGAATACTTCAGGATCGGTATCAAGTTTTAAATCCCCCACTTGCTCTACCCATCCACAAATTTCAATACCAGCAAGTCCCAATATTTTTTCTGCAATAGCACCAGCCGCAACCCAGCCTGCAGTCACTCTGGCAGAACTACGACCACCACCAGCAACATCCCTTATGCCGTATTTTGTCTGATAGGTATAATCGGCATGACTGGGACGATAAATATTTTCTACATTTGAATAATCTTTAGAACGCTGATCTTGATTAGGGATTAATAAACTGATGGGAGAACCAGTGGTTTTGCCATTAACTACACCCGATAAAATAGATACTTGATCTGTTTCCTTACGCTGGGTCACCAGCTTGCTTTGTCCTGGTCTGCGTCTATCGAGAGCAGGTTGAAGATCTGACTCATTGAGTTCAAGTCCTGCCGGGCAGCCTTCCACCACTGCTCCTACCGCAGGACCATGAGACTCCCCCCAATTCATGACGCGAAAAATACGCCCCATCAAATTACCTGACATAATAAACTCCAAAATGAATGTAACTAACCTCAGCTCGGGATAAGACAGGTCAATTAATTATATTTAACACTTAAATTTCAATAAGTTACAGTTATCTATATTTTACATAGGCAAAATAAGTAGGCTCAACGCAGGGATTTTTGTGTCTGGCAAGGCAAGTTCGCGAACAAATAGCTGGCTATTTTGAGCGAACTTAACGCAGAAAGGCGCAAAAGTCACGGTATTGAGCGGCCTGGCTTATCCCGAGCTGAGGTTAACTATTCAGCTACGAGTGCATTTAACAACTCACTGAATAGTTACAAATTAATTAACTTGATCATAGTTAACTTCCATTCCCATGGTTTCCATAAGTTGCCAGAATTTAGGAAATGATTTAGCGACCACATCAGGATCTTCAATCTGCACATCATCAATTTTCCAGGCAAACTGTGCTAATGCCATAGCCATTCGATGATCATCATGACTTTTTAATTCAGTGCCCTGAAGAGCATGAGCACCATCTACTTCAAGCCAATCATCTCCATAACGTGCAGTAGCACCAAGCTTTTGTAATTCATTAGCAGTATCAACGATTCTATCTGACTCTTTGTAGCGTAGGTGAGAGATCCCTTCAAAACGAGTGGTTCCTTCAGCAAAACAAGCCAGTACAGCCAGTGTTTGTACAATATCGGGCATATCACTCATATTGTAAGTAAAAGATCGCAGTCTGGTTTCAGGAGGCGTTAGTTTTACCCAATGCTCACCAAGTTCAACCTGGCATCCCATTTTCTTTAAACAGTCAATGATACCAAACTCGCCTTGTTGCTTTGGTAAATAATCAAAGGGTTTAATCGTTAAACTTCGTCCAGATAAGACCGAGGCAGCAAGAGCATAACTGGCACTACAGGGATCGGCATTTAATGCCATACCTCCTAATAATACTGGATTTTTTGCAACTTGATAATAAAATCCCTGTTGCTCTACAACCACACCGGCTTTTTCCAATAATTGACAGGTCATTTTGATATATTGGGCAGATACCACAGGCTCAATGAGTTGAAGGTTTAAACCTTGCTCAAGTTGAGCACCAATTAACAACAAAGCGCTAGCATACTGACTACTTAAATCTCCCGGCAGAGAGACTGAATTACCTTTAACAGGTCCGGTAATTGTGGCAGGTAAAAAGCTGTTTTCAGTTTCTATGCATACCCCGAGATCTTCTAATGCTGTAAATAATGGAGCCATTGGACGTTGTCTTAGTCGCTCACTGCCATCAATGGTGATCGGAAAATTATCTAACGCAGCAACAGCCACAATAAAACGAGCCATAGTACCGCTAGCTCCACATTCTATTTTCACCTGTGCTTTTGGCAACTTTCGTTCACTTAAACCCTGACTAACGAGAGAACCGTCAACTTCCCAACTTAAAGCATATCCCAAGTCCACGAGGGCTTTATACAGGGTACGAATATCATTATTTTCTGGAAGATTATCAATCACACAGGCTTTCTGGCTCAAAGCAGCAATGACCAAAAGACGATTGGCAAGATATTTACTCCCTGAAATCTTGTTTTCGAGGATCCAGGGCTTTTTTATAACCGAGTTTAACTGGTTTCTATCTGTTTTTAATTTAGCTATCATAATTTTTTAAATGACTCTGATTCATTCAACTATAATAAACCTCAGCTTGGGATAAACCTGGCCGCTCAATACAGTGATTTTCGCGCCATTCTGCGTTAAATTCACTCAAAATAGCCAACTATTTGTTCGCAAATTTGCCCTGCCTGGCACAAAAATCCCAGCAATGAGCCAATTATTGACATGTGTAAAATATAAACTGCTATAACTTATTGAAATTTAGGTGTTTAATATAATTTACTGACCTGTCTTATCCCGAGCTGAGGTTAATAAGTATTTTTCATCTGAAACTGAGATTATATGTTGTATTAAGATAAATTGTTGCTGTTTTGGTAATAATCTTAAAATTAACTACAATGTTGTACAATGTTTAAAGTATTGCCAGTCTGTGAAATAGTATTTGAGCTGTTGTAACAGTTGATTATTGAAATCGTCAATACTACTCCATTAAATTTATCACCTACGTCATAACAATAAATATAACAACTAAGGAATTTTTAATGAAATATAGTTATTCCAATTTACTCATCATCCTGAGCTTTGTCGCCAGTTTATTTGCCAGCTCAATAACACTTGCAGAAATGCCACCACCAAAAACTACAGGTGTATCTCTGAATTCTCAGGTACCGGAAATTAATGCCAAAGATATTAAGGGAAACAAACAGACTCTAAAACAACTATCAGGTGAAAAGGGACTGGTTCTGGTTTTCTTTCGTTCAGCCGACTGGTGTCCTTTTTGTAAAAAACATTTAGTAGAAATCAATGATTGGACGCAAAAATTAGATGATGAGGGTTATAAGGTTGCAGCTATTTCTTATGATTCTATTGAAACCCTGAAAATGTTCTCTGATGAAAGAAAACTTAATTATCCATTACTGGCAGATCAAGACAACAAAACCATGGAAAATTACAAAGTTCTTAATCAGGAGCAAAAACCAGGTACGATGCATTATGGTATACCCTACCCAGGTGTGATGGTAATTGATAAAGAAGGTAAACTGTTATACAAGTATTTTTATCAAGGTTATAGAATGCGTGTGAATTTTGAAATGATTTTTAATGCATTAAATAAAAAACCTTCAATCTAGATTCAAATCAACCAAACACCAATAAAAAAGTCACCCTGAGGTGACTTTTTTATTACTTTACGATAAGTTTCTTGTTACTGGTAAAAGTTAACCAGTAAAAAGAAACTCCACATAAGTGATACTTACAAATGGATGATTGGATCCGGATTTCCATCAGGGTCATTTCCAGCGGTACCATTGCTAGCTGGATTGCCATTTTTCATCATAATAACAGCACAAGCATGTGGAGATGACATTGATGTACCAGAAATAGTGTTAGTACCGCCATCTTTCCACAATGAGAAAATACCCACGCCTGGAGCAGCAAAGTCTACAGGAGGATTACCAAAGTTTGACCATGAAGGCATGTTATCGTTTGAATCTATAGCAGAAATGGTCCAAACTCTATTTCCGTTTGCACGAGCTGGGGAGTGATTATTAGCATTATCACCATCATTACCTGCCGCAAGAACGAAAAATGCACCAGATGCATTAGAAGCTGCAACAACCGCATCATCTAAAACCTGACTAACACCGCCACCTAAACTCATGTTGGCGCAATCACCTGCGCTTGCATTAGCGCCGACATAATCAACACCAGCTATAACACCTGAAGTTGATCCAGAACCTCTGCGATCCAATACACGTACAGGAATAACAGTGGTATTTGGAGCTACACCTAACGAACCAATAGAATTATCTAAGGCACCGATAGTTCCAGAGACGTGAGTACCATGGCCGTTTTGATCTTCCATTCCACCATTACTGATTGAAGTAAACCCACGACTTGCATCTACGTTCAGATCAGGGTGATCCAGATCGATACCAGTATCAATGATCCATGCAGTATGACCAGTTCCATCAACAGGTCCCCCTACTCTGGCTGTTCCGTAAGAAGCTTGCTGGCCAGTAGTTCCACCACCACCAGGCTTACCCATATTGATAGAAATAATACTATCAGGAGTAAAACTTATAACATTCCGGTCATTACCAAAGGCTTTTTGAG
The DNA here is from genome assembly GCA_041556195.1 of Enterobacterales bacterium. GTDB lineage: Bacteria > Pseudomonadota > Gammaproteobacteria > Enterobacterales > 21-14-all-40-8. Next base: position 6,077 of record JBFFIY010000101.1, on the reverse strand, counting down.
CACTGCTACATGGCATATCCAGGGTAAAACCTTTAATTGAATGTTTGTATAAATGCTTGATAGTGGCAACATGAGGAGCTGCACCACCTTCAACATTAATAGATTGATTCATAGAATTTGCCCGAGCCAACATTCCTTGAGCTCGAGATTCTACATCATAACCGGAGACATCATCGTTCATACGAACGATACAACTGTTATGAATATTTGCCAGTTCAGGACTGATAGCTTGAAATGGGCTAGTTGTGGCTGATACGCTTGTTAAGGCCATAGCAGGCGCAGAAATTGCGAATCCTACTGACAAGGCTATAAGTGATTTTTTCATTATTCCCTCCATTGGGTATTGTTGTTTTATTGTTTTATTGTTTTATTAGTAAATAAAGAGAGTCCGACTTGGTCTTATTATGAGACTCTCCAGACTACTATTATAATGTAATGATTTAATATGCAACCAAACAGAGACTGGTCAGATGAGTGTGTTTTATCTGCCATTATTACAATTTCAACAAAAACAGTTGATTAGGAAGCATTCTCATTTATTAGCCTGTTGAAAAAATATTTCATTCTCAAAAGAACAAGTAATAATCGTTTTTAATTGTAAGTTTTTATTTAAAACCAAACTTATCAATATGTTATTTTTTGCACAATTACCAGATTTTTAAATCTGGTTTACCGCATCACTCACAGGACTTCTCTTTCCTGACACAAAATAGAAAATTAGAGCAAGTTTTAGTCGAGGTTCCTAAATGCGAATGCTACTTGCTATACTTCATAATAATTTCGGGCAAAGATAAATGCTCATTCTTACTGAAGTTAATATTAATGAAACTAAAAACTATTCTGATCTTTGTTGCTTTTATAGCGACTAGCTCTCTTACCCGCTCTTATGCCAGTTCTTATGACAATTCTATCTGGGTGGGTTTTAACCAAAATAAAACGGACTTTTTTGGTGATGGGCAACAGAATTTTAAGCCTGAAGGCACTAGCTTCGGTTTCAGCCATCAACTCTCATCCAGTTGGCAGGTTGCTTTTGACTACGGAGAATTAGAAGAAGGAAATCAATTTCCCATCCGGGAAGAACTCACCCGAGTGTCACCATCGCTTACGGTCAAAGTATTTCAACCGAAAGCGATGTGGATAGTTTATCATTTGATATTAGCTATCAGTTTTAAAATACCTATTCAATGATTAGGTAACTTTAATCGATTTATTCAAAGGCAGATCTCTGATTCTTTTCCCTGTTGCAGCAAATATAGCATTAGCAATACTAGGTGCAACAGGCGGTACACCGGGTTCACCTACACCCGCTGGTACTTCATCACTTTCAACCAGATGCACATTAATGTCTGGACATTGATTCATTCTGAGCATTTGATAATCATGGAAATTAGATTGTTTTACCGCACCAGCTTCTACCTGAATATCTCCAAATAAAGCCAGACTCATACCAAAGATCATCGCTCCTTCCATTTGTGCGCTTACTCTATCAGGATTAACCACAGTGCCACAGTCTGCCGCACAATGGATCTCCTTGATCTGCAACTGTCCATTGTTCACTTTAACTCTGGTCGCCACCGCCACATAGGTTAAAAAACTACGGTGGGCTGAAAGGCCCCATGCCTCTCCTTTCGGCAAAGTTTTATCCCATCCGGCTTTCCTGGTGACAAGTTCTATCACATTTTTATAACGCGATGTATCAATGGGAAACTTTTCAAGAGACTCACCATAATTACCATACTTAAATTGATAACCTTCTTTTTCAAGATCGACACGACGATCTTTACCAATTAACTCTAACCACATTTGTTTAGAATTTTTCTTAGTTAAGTGAGCCACTTCATCCACAAAACTTCCAACTCCAAAGGCATGATGAATATTCGAAACAGAACGCAACCAGCCAATTCTTATATGGGATTTGGCAGGTAATTTTTCACAACAAAGATTTTCAATATCAAAAGGTACATCTCCAAAACCCAAACCTAATTCAAAGTCGGCAGGCCCTTTAGAATCAGGACTAAAAGTCGAACTTATCGAGGGAAAAGCACTGCGTTGCAACCAGGCCTCTACTCCTCCTTTCTCGTTCAAAGCAGCTTGATAATACTGAGCGCTGGTAGCATGATAATAATCAAATTGAATATCATCTTCTCTTGTCCAGGTAACCTTAACCGGCTTACCTAACTGCTGAGCGAGCAAAGCCGCTTCTACCACAAAATCAGGTTTAGATTTACGTCCGAACGCACCACCAAGCAGAGTAACATTTACCTTAATATTTTCTGGTTTTAAGCCAAGTTCCTGCGCAACCGTTTGATGCGTACCCTGAGGATCCTGCACACAGGCCCAAACCTCACAGATCTCATCATGAAACCAGACCGTTGCAGCAGGTGGCTCCATTGGTGCATGAGAAAGATAACTTGTGCTGTAGGTGGCCGTTATCTGTTCAGGATTTGTTTTCCATACCGAATTAACACTTCCCCTCTCGCGTATAATATCGCCATTTTCCTGAACGGATGTTTTAAGTTGCTCTAAATATTTTTTAGAATCATGTGTTTGATTTTCTCCAAGCTCCCAATCAATCTGTAATTTTTTTCTGGCATTAATGGCTGACCAGGTATTACTGGCAATAACTGCCACACCAGGCAAAGCATGAAATAATGGAGGTGCATCTTTTCCTTTAATTTCGATAATATCTAAAACACCAGGCAAAGATTTTGCAGTTGTCGAATCGAATTTTTTGACCGAACCTCCAATCACTGGACAGCGTTCAATACTGGCATAAACCATACCTGGTATTTGTGTATCAATTCCATACTGACTTTTACCAACTACCATATCGGGTAAATCAACAATGGTTATGGGTTTACCAATATATTTAAAATCCGACTTTGCTTTTAATTTAAGTGTTTTGGGATCAGGAACGGCTAAACCTGAAGCCAGTTTGGCTAACTTTCCATAACTCAAGGCACGGTTTGAACTTTGATGGATAACCTGATGATTAATTGCCAGACATTCAGCAACGGGCACTCGCCATGCATTGGCCGCCGCCTGCACTAACATCTGTCTGGCAGATGCACCAGCCTCTCGCATACGGGTATAAAACCTTCTAACACTACGAGAACCATCGGTATTTTGACTACCATATTTTTTATCACCCAATGCTTGAATGATTCGTACCTTATCCCAATCCGCTTCCAGCTCATCCGCCACAATTTGCGGTAAACCGGTTCTGATCCCCTGCCCCATTTCTGAACGGTGAGCTGTAATGTAAACCAAATTGTCTTCACCAATTTGCACAAAAACATCAAGCTCTCTAGGTGTGCCCTGGGTCGCTATCAATTCAGGCAGAGCATCGGGTTCAGATCCCGAAGAGCATCCCAGCAATGAAGTACCCAGCACTAAACCTCCACCAGTGAAACCCATGGTTTTTATAAAATTTCTACGACTTACATTGGATATGTTCATTAGCTTTCCTCCCTGATTTTTTCTGCAGCATTTTTTATAGCCTGACGGATCCTGGGGTAGGTGCCGCAACGACAAATATTACCACTCATAGCCAGATCTATATCATCATCATTTGGAGCGGCATTTGTCGTAAGCAAGGCAACTGCACTCATTATTTGTCCTGACTGACAATATCCACATTGCGGAACCTTTGCATCTATCCAGGCTTTTTGAACAGGATGTTCGCCATTGTCTGAAACACCTTCAATGGTAGTGATTTTACTATTTTTTACCTCAGATAATGGCGTGACACAGGAGCGGATCGGTTGTCCATCCATTAACACCGTACAGGCACCGCAATGCCCCCCACCGCAGCCAAATTTAGTTCCAGTCATCTGCAACAAATCACGAACAGCCCACAACAGTGGCATATCGGGTTCAGCTTCTAATTGGTGATCGATCCCATTTACATTTATTTTCATTATTATGTGCTCCTTTCTCTGTTCGAGTTGCGAGTTGCGAGTTGCGAGTTGCGAGTTGCGAGTTGCGAGTTGCGAGTTGCGAGCAATTAAAATCCAAAATAAAGTCGTTCTCAACCCGTAATTAATTTACTCACTTCTCACTTCCCGTTTCTGGTTTCTGCTCTTCTGCCATTGTAGCAACTGTTCAGGCGTATCAATATCAATAGCAGCTTCTGGCATACTTATACAATTTTTTTGAGTAACTTCTTTAAAAAGAATCGTTTTTGCCCCTTTGTGACCTTTCAAATCAGCTAATTGAGTAAATAATCTTTGAGGAAATATCGCTGGAACCCCGGGACTATTATTTTCTTGTGCACTTTTACTATGACAAGAGCTACGATAACAGGCACAAACCACTGAATCTCTTGATTTTTCCCACCTACTTATTAATCCAGAAACAGCTTCCTCCTCCAGAGCAACCTGATCTGCCAATAATATCAAAATTGCTTGATATTTGTCTTGTAGAACCTTCACGCCTATAGCAATAGAACTACCCATACCCTGCTGCCAATTATCATTTTCAATCACTTGCACCGATCCAGGGAGTTTTGGATAAATTAGCCCTTTATTGGCACCAAGCACAACTGAAACCTGCCCTGGTGTTACCCCTTCAGCCAATAAACAGGCGCGTTCTATCAATGTGTCATCAGCTTCAGGCTCTCCTTCAATATCCATAACACCTGAACGCGCTAATTGTTTAACCCCCTTAAAACGGGAACTCTCTCCAGCGGCTAAAATCAGGGTTCCAATAGTTGGATCAGGAATATTCATTCACTCCTTACCTTAACCATTTTCCAGAACCTGATGACATTCTGCCAAAATAGAAAGTGCTATAGATTCTGGTAATTCTCCCCCTAAACGCAATCCTGCTGGCCCATGAATGGCAATGGTTAATTGTTCTTCACTAAGTTCAGCTTTTTCTAATACAAGCTGACGTCTATGGGGTGGACCTAACAGACCTATATATTTCGCAGAAGAGTCCTGTAGAGCTTTAATAGCGGCGGCATCCATACTCAGATTATGTCCCATCACTACAGCCGCATCTATTGAAGTTAGTATTGGGGAAAAGACTAGTTCTTGTGCGGAGCGGCGCATAATGGATTCTACTTTTGGAAAATGCTGAGGTTTGGCATAGGCGCTACGATTATCCACCAAAGTAATTCTCCAACCCAATTCAGCGGCAATAGCCACCACTGATCTGGCATCAACACCACCACCAAACACCATTAAATGAGGTTGAGGTTTTATGGGAAGTGCCAGCCATTTGTCAGCAGTGGAGTTTGAAATGGCAGGTGAGCTGGAATTAAATTCAACAATTGCTACTCGACTTGTTCCACTGTGGTCAAACCCTGCAATATCACTGGCGATGTCACTTGTTAGTAAATTAGCATTTGAAGCTTTAGCTGTTTGATTGGCCTCGGCAAGAAGCAAATACCATCCTGCTCCCCTTGCCTTGATCTGTGAAAGCAATAAATCTAAAGATAAGTAATTATTTGCAGCACTAACGGGGTGCAATAATATTCGTACCATGCCACCACAACCAATACCCAGGGCTTCAGCAAAATCCCCTTCTTCTCGCATATCATAGGTTATGATCTTGCTCTTTTGGCTAGACATCACTTGCTTTGCTAAACGTAAAATATCGGCTTCTAAACATCCACCACTGAGTAAACCATACCATTGGCCTAATCCATTCATTAGCATCATGGCCCCGGTTTTCCGATAACAGGAACCTGCCGTTTCAATCACCGTACCTAACACCCAGTCCAGGTTATCCTTATCCTGCTGCCAGATAGTCAATAGGCTGCTTAATATGTTACTCATGGGATTCTCTATGTTTTCAATATTCCTTTTCAATACATCAGAATATCATCTAATAGATGAATTAAAAAATAGTGCATAAGTAACAATTTACAGGTAATCATGAAATTATACATTTCTGGAAAGGGTTTAGCTTAGGTTTTGTCGTTTTGGTAAAGCCCACATTCCGCAGCAGAGAATTCATTAAAAACAAATATTGTAAGAGAAAGATCACAACAAGAATAGTCAATCGATCACAAGATAATTGGTCGATAGATCAAAACCATCAAATGATTTTTCTGAGATAATGTATATATT
>JBFFIY010000100.1:0-17933 GCA_041556195.1 Enterobacterales bacterium | reverse complement strand
TTCCAAATATTACACACACACAAAAAAACCCGGTAAAGGTTCGCTTCGCTTGCTACCTTGACCAGGTTTTGTTGTGTGTATATGGCGGAGCGGACGGGATTACTCAGGGCATCCATGCCCCTCGCCCTTCGGGCCAGCCTGCGGCTGTTCTAAAATGATCCTGTCATTTTAGTCAAACCCTTTACCTGGGTTCTCGTCCCTGTTCCAAATATTACACACACACAAAAAAACCCGGTAAAGGTTCGCTTCGCTTGCTACCTTGACCAGGTTTTGTTGTGTGTATATGGCGGAGCGGACGGGACTCGAACCCGCGACCCCCGGCGTGACAGGCCGGTATTCTAACCAACTGAACTACCGCTCCAATGCTGTTGATAAAATCTCTGAGGGGTGTCACCTTTATATCCCTCAACAGCGGCCGCAATAATACTCACAGTGGTTAACAGTGTCAACATCTATTAGGTAAGTTTATGACATTTTTTTAAGAATTATGGTTCTGATGGTTTATTTTCATTATCGTCCATCTCGTTAAAGGCGTCTTCCCAGCTTGGTTCTTCTTCGGAAGGTTCTTCAGTTGATGGTGTTTTAGTCTCAGGGGTGTCTTTCTTCTCATCAGTACTTGCCTCATCTTCAGCGGTTGGCTCGTCATCCATTTCGTTAAAAGCATCTTCCCAACTTGGCTCGTCCTCTGTCATTACCGTACCTGTGGTAATCTTCTCTTCACTGTCTTCTATAGAGTCTATCTCTGGTGACATTTCTTCTTCTGTATCTTCTGCTGTGTTAACACTCTCCCAGCTTTCTTCTTCAGCCTCTGATTCAACTTTCTCTGGTATAGCTTCTTCTTGTTTTTCTGGGGTATCGCTAATATGAGTTGATTCAATCTCATCTTCATTTTCTGATAAAGCGGGTTTCTCACTGTCATCAATTTCGTTAAAAGCATCATTCCAATCAGGTTCTTCCGAAGTAGTTGGTTCCACTTCTTTCTCTGAGTCAGCTTTCATGGTCAAATCTTCTTCATTTTGCTCTCTATCTGGTTGTGGTGCCTTTTCTGGAGCTTCTAACTCATCAAGTAACTCTGGTGGCATATCCTCAGTCACATTTTCAGGGTGGAAATCTCCTTTGGTAAATCGAACCATGGCGTCAAGAATTTCCTTTATCGACATCTTTCCTGAATCTTTAGGAACTTCACCAAACATAGAGGCATATTCACCAAATAAAGCATTGAGTGCTGAAATAGCGACATATGACTCTGCTTTTAATCTTTTATTCTCAATTTTTAATCCTTTGAGTAAAGCCGCTTCTTTATCAGGTCCAGCTTCTTCTTTTTCGTCAATAGATTTATCTTGCTCATCTTGGATAGCAATTTCTTTTTCAGATTCAGCAATTGAAACTTCCAGGGCATGATAAAGTTCACTATAGGATGTAAATTTTGTTGCAAGTGATTTTAATTGTTCTGCATCTCCTTTTAATACACCTTCTAATATCTGCCTGAAAAACTTGCGACGAGTTTTAGTAAAATCACTTAATTTTTTGTTGATCTCGTCATCTTTCAGACCTAGTTTTTTTAAAAAAAATCTTAATTTTTCTGTGAACTTTTCTTCTGTCGTTTGAATGGACTCAAGAAATTGAGTAACAGCTTTATGTTCCCGACTTTTCCCTCGGATAATGGCAATTAATAAAATCCCACTAAGTACAGCAAAGGGAGCTACAAATTGTAAAATAATCAAATAAGACATATTATCGCCCACTGTTCTTGTCTCCCCTATTCACCTTCATCATCATCCAGCTCTTCAGCCAGCTCATCAGTGGCCTTTTGTTGTTTTTTCTTCCACCATTTATAAGCAAAATATCCGCCACCAAAAGCAATTAAATTAAAAGCTAAACCAATAATCATCCACCATATTAACCCTAACCCCTCTTCCTTTTTGGTTTTTTCAACTTCTTCAGGTTTAGCATCCTCGTCTTTTGTTTCAGCTTCTGGCTTTTTGTCAGTTTCTTCCTCCTTGACTTCTTCCTCTTTGACTTCTTCTTCTTTGATTTCTTCTTCTGCTTGCTCAATAATTTCTTCCGATTTATCTTCTAATAAAATTGGAGCATTGAAGACTACAACCTGATTTTCCAGGGTAAATTCACGACCTGAAAGCATTTTTCCTGTCACTGAAATAATCCCTTTGAATTTACCACCTTCTTTATCAGGCACAATTTCTGAAATCCACTGATTGTCCTTGGTGACTTCAAAACTAAGGGGTAACTCTTCACCAGAGGGCAATGTAACTGTTCCTTTTACCTGTAGACTTTTAGGATCAACGATAATTGGTACAGCCGCCACTTGAAATCTGTGCATATCGTCGAGAGATTTAGCAACTTCAGCTTTTAATTCGACATAAGTTGAGAAAACACGAATGTTTTTTCTAACGATCCGTTCAAAGGTTGGGCTAATTACCTGAATATTAAAAGCGAGTTCAGCGTTAATTTTGGGGGCTACGTATTTATAACTATAAATACCATCACCTTTAGTCTCATCACCATCTTTACCATTGTCTTCTAAAAATAGTTCATCACTAATATCGGCTCTTGAAGCGACGTTACCCATAAAGGTCACTAATTTTAAGAAACCGGGACGAGTGATGGGAAGACCTTTTTCAGATAGACTCACCTTAAAAATAAGCTCATCACCACTTAATAAGTTTGCCGGTAGTTCATCATTATTAACATTGAGTTTTAAATCACTGACTACTAACACTCTGTTACCAGGATCTACGGGGCCTGATATTGACCATTCCCCAGCTTTGGGTTTGTTAATCGTCACTAAATCAAAATTTTCATCCGCGAACCAGGTAATTTGTGAACTGATACTTTCTTCTTCAAAGGATTTGCCATTGGGATCAATCAATCTGATAGGGTCATCTCTTTGTTTGAATATCAATGCAGTAAACTCACCAACACTTCGATCGATTTTAAACTTATTATCTGTCAGAGGAACAGTAGGTACATCAACCGATTGTTCAAATATTTTTAAAAAAACCTTTTCAAGTTCATCAGCTGATTTCACTGCCTCGAACCATGCATCTGTCGAATTCGAAATTTGAGCCAGTAGTGCTTTATCTGCACCATCCGATAGAGCAATGGTGTATGTTCTAGCTTGAAGGGCCTTTAATTTTGGAATAATTTGCTGTTGTATTCTGTTTCTTTCTTGTTCATTAGCTTGAGGATCCTTGCTGATATCAACCATACCATCAGTCAACAACACCACAATACGCTCTGTATCTTCATCCTTTTGAGCTGAAGCTTCCCAACTGGCCGTTGCAGATTCAAGAGCTGCTCCTATATTGGTGAACATATCATGATCATGAATACCACTCGCGGCACGTCTGGCTTTTGTTTTCCAGGACTGGGTAACTTTACCAACGGAAGTTAACGTACTGACACCCTCTCCAAACAACGAAACTCCTGCTGTTGAGCTTGCTGGTAACATACCCGTGATTAATCGTACAGCTGGCCTTCTCAGGTGTTTAGGATCATTTTTCTTCATACTCCCCGAAACATCAACCAGAATACGTACGTCTACCTTACTCGCAGCCAGAGATAAGGTATTGATGCAAAAAAACATCATAAGGAAAAGAACTGGTTTTTTTAAGTCCATGCAGTACTCTCTATAAATTAAAACGACCTGTTATATTTATCACTTATCGGCCGCAGTTAAAATTAGTCTAGTCTACTAAAGAATTTTTTTCAAAATCAAGGGAATAGTCGAGGATCTAGATTCGAGTTGCGAGTTGCGAGATTCGAGATTCGAGTTGAAAGATAAATGATCCTGTTTTTGATTATTCTCGTAACTCGCAACTCGAATCTCGTATCTGTATCTCGCAACTGCTTCTAAAAATCTTTCCACTCCACGATATGATCTTCAAGCTCACCACTATCTTTTTCTGAAATGCAACGCCCGCTTACAGAAGCACCCGCTTTGTGAACAGATTGGGGATCGTCACTGACAAGTGGATGCCATTGTGGTAACTCTTTTCCCAGGAAAACTAAGCGATATCCACAGGTTTCGGGTAACCAATCGATAGTAGCAATGTTTTCAGGGGTTATTTTCATGCAATCAGGAACCAATTTTTGTCTATTAGCATATGAAGTACATTGACATAAATCTCTATCTAAATATTGGCAAACCACATTAGTGGGATAATATGCTCCCAGATTTTCGTCATCCTCCAACTGATAAACACAACACTTTCCACAGCCGTCACATAGAGATTCCCATTGCTTTTCAGTCATTTCTTCGATGTTGGTAGTTTTCCAAAACGGGAGTTGTGGCATTTGTTTGTTCTCGGTCATTATTAATTCTCTTTTACATGAGTTGTCCATTGATAGGTATTATCTAAACTGAGTTTGAGTTTATCACCTATTTGTAATGCTCCTATTCCAGCCGGGGTTCCCGTCAACACAATATCGCCAGGTTGTAAGCTGAAATTTTGAACAATTTCGGTTAAAAGCTCTTTAATAGAACGCATCATATTTTTGGTATTTCCCTGCTGACGAACAATATCATTGATACTAAGTGTAAATTCATGCTGTTCAGCAAAGCCTTCAGCGCAGGCAACAAAATCTGATAAAGGGCAGCTATTATCAAAAGCTTTGGCTTTTTCCCAAGGTAGTCCCTGGCTTTTTAATTGACTTTGTAAATCTCTTAGAGTGAGATCTAACGCCAGGCCATATCCTGTTATCGCTGTTAAGCAATCTATCTTAGAAAATTGGTTTAATTCTTTTCCAATCAATAAGCTCAACTCCAGCTCATGATGAATTTCGCCTTTATTAAAGGGAAGCTCTATATCTGTACCTAACCTACACAGCGCTGAAGCTGGTTTCATAAAAAGGACGGTTTCATCTGGAACCTTATTATTCAGCTCACGAATATGTTCCATATAGTTTCTGCCAATACAGACAATTTTTCCTGGAGCCAAGCCTACCGGCGAGCCATTGCTATATTTTAATTGGAATGAGGACATGTTTGTTATGCCCAAACTCAGAGTTTGCTGAGATCTTGTGATAACAAGGATTGAATTGGAGGAGGCACTTGTAGATAGAACCCTTCTTTATCCAGCTCTTTAAGCAGTTTATTGACGTCTACTCTGGCTAATTTTTCACGTTTAGTTAAATCAAGCATCATTGAGAACTCTGGTTGTCCAAAGACTTTCAATAACGGAATTGGAATATCTTCAAATTGATCTTTGATTTTTAGATATAGATACATTTCATCTTTTAGTTTACTGCGATAAATATAACAAATCATGATGAATCAGGTTAAATATTGAAATAGCATAAAGAGATCATATTATTCTCTGCTTGTAGTTACAAGCTGTTTCAGGCTTAACATTTTCATATTAGTATCAAGGCTCAGATTATTTAAAGTTGTAAAACAGGCTCAAGTAATTTTTTTCGCCAATCAGTCCACATGCTAGATGGGTGTTGTAGCAATCCCATTTTAAACTTGAAGTAAGATTGTAATAGGCGTTGATTAAATAGCATGGGTGCAGGTATATTTTCTCTTTCCGCAACGGCTTGAGCTTGCTTTTTCCATGCTTTTAACAACTTTCTGGCCTGAGGAATTTCATTGAGATTAATGGGTGTTTGTGCTGTAGATTTTTCTAGTTCAACAGAACCTATAACTTCGATAAGTTGTTTTCCATAACGCTTAAGTTTATGTCCATTCAACAAGTTGGATCTTTTCAAATCAGTCAAATCCAAATCATGGTCTATTTTTGACAGTTCTATTTTTGACAGCTCGATCAATACCTCATCCTCCATAATATGTTTTTTTACTCGGTCCAATTCTCTTGCAGTAAGCTCTCGCCACTCAGCTAAAGCTTGTAATCGAGCAATTTGAATAGGCTGCTTTAACGTCCATGCCTGTTTGATTTTTAAGTAAGCTTGTTGTTCATTTTGAGGCGACCAGGCGGATAAAACTTGCATATCTTGTTTAAAAGCATCCATCAACTGGCATTCTTCGAGTTTTATTCTTAATTTGTCCCAGTGCTGAGCTAAAAGATATACATCCAGAACCGCATAAGTGATTTGCTCTGAAGATAATGGCCTTGCCAACCAGTCTGAACGGCTTTGACCTTTATTAATTTCGTTACCTGATAAGGCTTTGATTAATCCTGCATAGCCTAATGAGGCTCCCAACCCTGCAAACCCTGACGCAACCTGGCTATCAAACAAATTAGCAGGAACATTTCCAGTCAGACGATGCAACACGTCCAGATCTTCGGAACAGGCATGCATGATCCACAATAAATCACTTTTCAATAAATTGCCTAAAGCCGTCCAATCATTAATTGTTTCAGGATCGACTAAATAAGTTTGAGAACCGTCGGAAAACTGCAACAAACCAGTAACGGGGTAATAGGTTCGCTCCCGAAAAAATTCGGTATCCAATACCACCCAACTCCTTGTTGCAAGCTGATGACATAATTTATTAAGGGCTTCGTTACCCTCCAACCAGAGATAATCTGTGTCACTCATGAATTGTTTCCAAATATACCTCTAATTATGCATTATGCCTGTTTCAGAGATATACCTCTAATCAAGCATAAAAAACTGTTCTGAAATATTTTTTCAGAACAGTTTAAAAATCACGTTTGTTAATTAAATATATCAAATCAGCTTTGATTTTTATCCATTTCACGTAAGTCTTTATGTAATATCTTACCAACATTTGATTTGGGAAGCTCATCAATAAATTGGATCGTTTTTGGTCTTTTGTAACCGGTTAGATTTTCACGGCAAAAATCTTTTACATCTTTTTCGGTTAAATCAGGATCCTTCTTGACGATAAATAATTTCACAGCCTCACCACATTTTTCATCTGGCACGCCAATAGCAGCAACCTCGTCAACTCCCGGGTGAGAAGATATGATATCTTCAAGCTCAGTGGGATATACATTAAAACCTGAAACCAAAATCATATTCTTTTTTCGATCAACAAGACGAAGGTAGCCATCTTCATCCATTATGGCCACATCACCTGTTAATAACCATCCATCGTGAAATGTTTTCTCTGTTTCATCTGGTCGCTGCCAATAACCACGCATAACTTGAGGGCCTTTGATACAGAGTTCTCCGGGTTCTCCCCGGGCAGCTTCTTTACCATCGTCATCTAATAATAAAACATCGGTTGAAGGTAATGGTATACCAATTGTTCCGTTATATGACGCAAGTGTCATTGGGTTCATGGTAACGGCTGGAGATGTCTCGGTTAAACCATAGGCTTCAAGCAAAGTTTTTCCAGTAACCTTTTGCCATCTTTCTGCAACAGAGCTTTGTACCGCCATACCACCACCCAGAGAGAGTTTTAATTCAGAGAAATCAATTTGGTCAAACCCTGGAGTATTGAGCAAACCATTAAACAATGTATTAACCCCTGTCAAAGCCGTAAATTTGTGTTTTGATAGTTCTTTTACAAAACCCGGCATATCTCTGGGATTGGCAATAAGAACGTTTGTACCACCCATTTTAATAAATGTCATGCAATTGGCCGTTAAAGAAAATATGTGGTACAGCGGTAAAGCAGTAATAATAATTTCTTCTCCCTCTGTGCAGACTGCTTTCAACCAGGTTTCAGCCATCAACAAGTTAGAAACTATGTTCTTATGGGTTAGCACTGCACCTTTAGCCACGCCTGTGGTTCCACCAGTATATTGTAGGAAGGCAATATCTTCATGGTTAAGTTCAACAGGTTGAAATGATCGCTTACTCCCAAGAGCCAGTGCTTGTTTAAAATGTATAGAGCCTGGAAGGTTATATGGTGGAATCATTTTTTTGACTTTCTTAGCGACAAAATTAATCAGTGTTCTTTTTATCAATGGCGCCATATCACCTACCTGGGTAGTAATAACTTGTTTAATCGGCGTTTCATCAATAATTTCAGAAAGGGTATAAGCAAAATTTTCTACAATAACAATAGCTGTCGCTCCGGCATCATTCAGTTGATGCTCTAGCTCACGGGCGGTATATAAAGGATTGACATTGACGACCGTCATACCTGCTCTTAAAACACCGAACAAAGCAATGGGATATTGCAGTAAATTAGGCATCATCAGGGCAACGCGGCTTCCCTTCTCTAATTTAAGGGAGTGCTGCAGGTAAGAAGCAAATTGTGCTGAATAGTTTTCCAATTCATTAAAAGTGATTTCAATCCCAAAGCTGGTAAATGCCACTTTGTCGCCGAATTTGTTAACACTCTCATCAAATACGTGCACTAAAGAGGGATATTCATCAGGGTTTATTTCAGCAGGCACACCTTTTGGATAGCTTTTCAACCAAATTTTTTCCATGTTTATCTCCGTTAAGGACATTCTTTAATTATATGAGACCTGTTTGGTGCAAAGGTCTCATAGATAGGTTCAAATTAAAATTTTTATATCTTTTATACCCTAATAAGAGCCTTAATTGTCAAAATAAGTGACAAATTCGACTTATTTTATGAATATTCTCTCAAAAATAGTTCAAAACATCATTAAATCCAGTTAAATAACCAAGTCTGTTGAAATTAAGTTTATTTCTTTCAAACGTTTGAATGAACTTACCGCTTATAAATAAATGATGTAACTATTCAGCGAGTTGCTCAATGTACCCGTAGCTGTTCAGATTGTTCCTAAAATGAGTCTCAGGCTTTTGGCTCCTGCAAAACCTGTGTACATGCCATCCATGGCAATAAGTTCGAGACAAAAAATGTGATTATACTCGATTATTTGACCATTTTTGAACGATGAAAAAACTTTCTGGAAAAGTTTTTCGCGCCAGCCCCGAAGGGGTAAAGCATAGGGATGTGCTTCACAAATGGCTCATTTTAGGGGTAAGCTGAATAGTTACTAAATGATAAGATGTAGCACAATATGTATTGTCATCCGTTCCTGCTGTAAACTACAATCTAAGAATTGCCCTGACAGGAGAAAACTATCGTGTTTCAAACGGATATCACCGATCTATCTATTATTTTAGTTGAACCTTCACTTCCCCAGAGAAAACTCATTGTTAACCGATTAGACATTGAAGGAGTTGAAACGATAGAAGCGGTGAGCAATGGCCATAGTGCGCTAGAGCGAATAAGTGTTCTACACCCTGATTTAGTCATTAGTTCAATGTATCTGGAGGACATGACAGGAACTGAGTTAGTCACCACCATGCGTCAAGATGTAGATTTAAAAGATATTCCTTTCATGTTGATTTCCAGCGAAAAACGTTTTGCTTTGTTAGATCCTATTCGCCAGGCTGGTGTCGTTGCTATTTTGCCTAAACCCTTCGATCATAAGGATCTCAAACGCGCTTTATTATCCACCCTTGAATTTACCCAACCTACTGAGTTAGAACTAAAAAATTATGATCCTTCAGTACTTAAAGTTTTAGTTGTAGATGATAGCCGCATGGCTAGACGGCATATTCAACGAGTACTTTCTGATATGGGTATTGTTAATATGACCACAGCAGAAAATGGCAAACAGGCCGTTAAGCTGTTTGAAGTTAAAATTTTTGATCTTGTCGTTACCGATCTTAATATGCCTGAAATGGATGGTAATGAATTGGTAGATTACATTCGAAAAAAATCCAGCCGACCAAACACCCCAATTATGATGGTCACCAGTGAAAATAATAATGCTCGACTAGCTAATGTGGAGCAATCTGGAGTATCAGCTATTTGTGACAAACCTTTTGAACCCAGTAGCGTCAGAAAAACCTTAATTCAGATTTTGAATGCTTAAACCTCAATATGAGGTTAATCAATTTCTTTAATAAAGTCCAAAATCGAACGCTCTACCTCAATCGTTGACTCCATGTGTAAATGATGTGAACCTTTAAATCGCTCAATAGTTAAATTTTTAACATTGGGTGCGCGCTTTCTACAGGTGTTATGTGCCTCTGTATAACCTTCTGAACCTTCAATATATAAAGTAGGGCATTGAATACCTTGTAGCACGAATTCAATTTGTGTTTCTGTCATCCTCAAAGCAGTTGGCTGCCTGAGTCTTCTATCGGTTCTCCAGACAAAGCCCCCCTCAACTTTATTCAGGTTTCTTTCAACAATAGGCATAAGTACATCAAAGGGTGGCCCTCCCAACATTAACCGAACATTGGTCGCTTCATCAATACTCATATATCGCGTTAATTGAGCAGGCTTCCTTAATTGTGCCAAAACATTTTGAGTGATCCGTTCTACCACCGTACCTTCAGGGCTACTTAAGGGACCTAACATTTCAATAGTAACCAGGGCTTTAACATTTTGTGGGAAAGCCGCTGCAATAATACTGGCAATAGCACCACCCATTGAATGTCCCACCAGAATAAATTCTTTCCAACTCAAAGATTTAACCACTGTCATTACATCAGCTACAGCATCAATGAAGTGGAATCGACTTTCTTCAGGTTGATGAAAGGACAAGCCGTGGCCAGGAAAATCCATAGTAACCACGCTTCTACCACTGTCAATAATCCCTCCTTGTTCAAGCAAGGGAGAAAAACTTTCCAGGTTATCCAACCACCCATGTAACATCAAAATAGGTGTTTTCTTACTACCCGACCAATTTCTGGCTGAAATTTCACCACCATCAATAGGAATTTTAATATCTTGATAAATAGCCAAATTTGTATCCTCGAGCTAGCTAATCTATGATTGTTTTATACTGACTACCAAACCAACTATTCTACACTTATATTATTTCCGTGTAGATAGCGTTGACTAAGAGTATATTTTCTCCAGGGAATTGTTTAACTTAAGAGTATATAAAATGGCTAAAGAAAACTTTGTGACCGATGATTTAATGAATTTATCTGAAGAGCTTGTATTTGAGCAAATCCAACTCTTAATGGATGAGGGAAATACTGATGTACCAGACAGCGATATCGGTATTTTGGATGTTGCTGCAATAGCCCTTAATAATATTCCACCTAAATATATCTGTAGCCTTATTGACAAAGTCAGCCCGAGAGATGAGCTTATTAAAGATCTAAAAGATTTAAGAAAGTATGCTCGACGTCAGGTATTAAAGGCCATCAGCATTGTCAATCGCAATCCACATGACTAACATCCCTGGAATAAGTTAAGTTAGCAAAATTCAGGCGAAAAAAAAACGGGATCTTTTAGATCCCGTTTGAAATTGCAAGTAAACTTGCATAGGGGAGTATCACACTTAGCACAAAACAGGAAGTTAGGAGTAAAACTTGTTCCTGTTAAAAGTATAGACGCTATTTTTCCGAATAAGTTCCTATTTTTTTTAAAAAAATTCACTTCTTTTAAAACAAACCCAAAAACCGCCTTTTACTTGTTGATTTTTAAAGAGATTTTTTTTCATTAATTAGTATATAACGTCCTTTTTCATTTTTTGAAACCTGTCCCATCGCAATATGGGGATCATGGGTAAAAAACAAACTACCCTGTTGTTGGTATAATCGTTCTAAAACAGCCACTTTTTCATCAATAACAACTTCAGCACATCTATCATATCCCATTGTTATTGGAGCATGCACCCATGCAGCTCCTGGAATCAAATCAGCAGCAAAAACTATGTTTCCCTGTTCTAGATGTAACTCTGTCAGCAACATACCCGGGGTATGGCCATCACTGGTTGAGAAACTAAATAATGGGCCTAACCAGCTATTTTTTTCATCATCAATTAACTCTAATCGTGCACTTTCTTGCAATAATTGGTTAAGTTGTGGAATAAATGAAGCACGATCCCTGGCGTGAGGTTTAATTGCTCTCTCCCAGGCTCTTTTACCCACAAAATATTTGGCATTGGGAAATAATAAATGTGGAGCCTCTCCTTCTTGCCATGATGATAGTAATCCTCCAGCATGATCAAAATGTAAATGAGACAATATCACAGCATCAATATCCTGCTCCGAAACCCCCATCTCATTAAGATTACCTAATAACACATGGTTACTTTCCTGCACTCCGAAACGATGTTTTAGTTTAGGCTCAAAAAAATTACCTATACCAGTTTCAAGCAGTATTTTCCTTTCGCCATCATCAACTAATAGAGCACGACAACTAAGATCAATTCTGTTTTGTTCATCGACATCCACCCATTTAGACCACATAGCTTTGGGTGCATTGCCAAACATTGCACCACCATCAAGCTTTTGGGAATTACCCAATACAGATCTTAATTGAAGCATATTTAGTGATGTCCTCGTCTATAATAAATAGGGCTATGGTAATAAAAAGGTCCCCAATAACTGATAGGTAGTGAAGTGTGGCGATCTATGTTCAGTTTTCGCTTGGGCCATAAATGATAACCTGTAGTAGCAATTACCGGGAATTTATAAGCATGTTCACCGATTTTTCCTTCTGTTACCCCTGTATACGCTCCATTTACAGTCAACTCTCTGCCCTTTTCATAAATGACAGGATCAAGGAAACCTTCAATTTTAGCCAGGAATCTGCCTGTCGATACATCTTTGTTAATAGGACGTGCAATTGAGCCTAAGGGTTTCTGAACTATTTCAATCCAGGTTTCCTCCTGCTTATTGACTACTTTTGCGATGACGCCCCCCCAACGTAGCGTTAAATTGACATTAGCACTGACACCTTGTTGTATTTCTTTAACATCTGCAGTGCTATTCACGGGTTGATTGATAGCTGCAGGTATCATAGAAGCACAACCAGACAGCAAAATTAGACTCATTAATATCTGTGATATTGGCACCAATCGATTAACCATAACAAGAGCTCCTTTAAATGAAAAAATTCTACTTACAATCATACTCCAACTGTTGATTGTATATCCAGCCTAAGTAAGTAGAGTTTGATTAAAAAAAAATTTAAAATTCATTTAAAATTAAATCTAAAGAATTTTGCTCTGAGGCCGAACTCTAATATTAGAGGTGTTTTATCATGGCCATTGCCCCCATTGCTTTATCTCGTTCAGCTATTTCCGGTTCAAGTAGCACTTTTTCTCCTAAAGGTAATATCAACTTTAACCGTTCGGCTTCACCAAATATAAATCTTCCTGATAAACCAGGAAAAGTGCAAGATCTTGACCAGGCTCTGGCAAACTATCGCTCAAACAATCTTGATCTAAAAACAATTGAGATATTGCTACTCAAAAAAAATAGTAAAGATGGCGATTCAGATCATCGACTGGAAGTTGAAAATGAACATGCTCATGCAGATAACGGCCAGGATCTACAAGGTAGCTCCAATAACGCTGTGTCCGAAGTCAGGGTTGAGGCAGAATCTTCTTCTGTGGTTAATATACAAACTGCTCGTCAATCCGTTTCTTTTAGCGTAACAGTTAAAGCCTCTTTCCGTTTCCAATTTTCTCTTGAAAGTTCAAGATCCCAAATAGAACCTGAACCAGAACAAAGTGATCCACTCGTCATCGATCTGGATGGAAATGGTTTTCAGACTACAGGCATTGAAAATGGAGTGAATTTTGATCTTGACGCTGATGGAGTTATCGATAGAATCAGCACCAGCACTTCAGATCCCTTTTTGGCTCTTGATTTGAATAACAATGGAACTATAGATGATGGAAAAGAGTTATTTGGCGACCAAAATGGTGCAGCCAATGGTTTTATAGAACTGGCTAAGTACGATGACAATCAAGATGGCATCATTGATAAAAATGACGAAATATTTAATCAATTACAGTTAGTTTACCTGACTCAAAATGGCCAGACTTCTCAGCAAGTTTCGTCATCTCAGGTTAAAGCAATTTATCTCGATACATCACAAAATAGTGCTCAACTTAACGATGCTCAGTTAGTTGAAACCTCCGTGGTAGAATTAGAAAACAATCAACAAACCCAAGCGGGTGAACTATTATTGGGGCATCGTCAGATCTAAATTTAAGGTTAGGGGTGTAGGTATAGGTTAATTAGCTAAACCTTATGTAATTTAGATTTTTGTGTGGTTTTTATGGTAAATGCTTTGAAAATACTTTCCATGTCTTTTTTGATCGCAGCAGATTCTTGATCTAATTTGCCAAAAGCCACGTTTTCTAAAGATTTTTCCAGTTGTATCAGTTTCAGAAGATTTTCAGCTTTTTCTATGGGGGCAACATTAGCTGTTTCAGGGTTTGTTTTGACAACACCCTCACCTGATAGGGAGTCTAACTGAGGCGAAATAACCACTATCAATGCTACAAAAGAAGCCGCTGCTAACCAGCCCATCCAATTGGATTTGAAAGCATTGAAGCCAGGATTTTCCTGCTTATTCATTTGAGAATGATAAGTTTCTCGTTCTTCCTCTCTTTCTATTGCAGCAAAAAGTTGTTTTGAAATATCCTGGTTAACCTCCAAATCAAACTCTTGTGCCTGCTGTTTCATTAACAGTTCAAGTTGATTGTTTTGATGTGTATTCATGCTTGCATACCTATTTTGCCAGTCAGGTTATCTTCCACCAATTTTTTCACACTGGGAATATTGGCTAACTTCTTCTTACTGCGATGTAGAGTCACTTTAACCCAGCTTTCACTACGTTGTAAAATAATTGAGACTTCTGCTAATGAGAACTCTTCAGCATAAAAAAACCATAATGTATCAAAAGATTCTTCGGATAAATATTTTCTAATAATTTTCCAAATATTGTTTTTGGAAATCTTGTCAATAATATTATCTTGTTCACTCTTTTGGTGTTGGTTTTGTTCAATAACTTGTTCAGGCTTTCCCTCTGTGCTTTCAAGTGAAACAAACCTGGTTGGTTGTTTTGAGGCAATACGCCGTGCGATAGTGAACAACCAGGTGCTAAACTGCCATTTTGGATCATAGCTTTTAATATGACAGTAGGCATTAATAAAAGCTTCTTGCAATATATCTTCAGCATCATGCTGGTGTTGACAATGGCTAAGTAAAAATCTAAATAATCGCTGTTGATAAAGCGTCACCAGTTGTGTAAAACAACTGGTGACGCCATTTTGTGCCTGTTTAATTAGCTCAGATTCTGACATTAATAGTTAACTTCTTCCAAGTGTATTTATGTGAAATTCTTAATTAATTAACGTTTTCAATTCACTTTTATCGATACTGGAGGTCAGTAAAACATTAACACCATTCATTTCAATTTTTAAATTATCTATTAAAGCTTTAGCTTCATTATCTATTTCATCTCCTGCCATAGCTCTAAGTGCTAACAATCCATTGACCAAGTCTTTAATTTGTTTTGCGACTTTTTCATCTTTCCCTACCAAACCAACTTCAAGATGAAAAACTTCTTTAACATCAGTAACACTAAAAGAAACCTGATCTACTTTTTTCATGATTTTTGAATCAAAACCTAAATCAACATTTTCAGGCCCAAAATTCATTCCACCATGAGCAAGTGAGCGATCAAGATGAACTACTACTGAGAATATTCCATCTCGTTCGAGTTGTTTAGCATTATAAGTGCCTTTTAACCACTGTTTAACTTCATCAAAATCGTGACTGACTATAATTAAATTTTTTGAAATTTCAGCGGCGTAGAGTTGTAAGGGCTTATCATCCGTATTAAACTCAATCACAGTCTTAGATGTTTCATCTTTTTTGCTTTCATTTTCACTTTTCGATGCATCTTTTTTATTCATTTTTTCTAAATGAATACCGTCAAACTTCCACTGATGAACCACGGTTCCTGACACTTTCTGAGTTGAATAATCTTTGCCTAATTCAAATTTACTAAATAAAGTCGTTTTAGCATCTTTTGAAAAGTCTCCTTGTAACAATATAGTGAAATCTTGATAACCTGCCTGGTCACCATAAACGGTTAATTGATCAATTTGTTTACGAAATTCATGTCCAAGTACCATATCAATAAACTCTTCAGCATCTTTCTCTTCTTCTTTGATAATAGATGCCATAGGGCCGTTTTGAATTTGCTTAGCATCAAGGTGTAAATACCAACCAGCATTACTCATGTTAATAGCGAATGCATTTGATGCCCAAAATATCATGGCTAAGACGGCGTAAAAACCGGCAACTCTTGTTTTTTTCATGTTTTTCTCTCCATAACTCAACTTACTTGAGATAATTGAAATGATTTGGGTTTAATCTAAATGGTTATAGTTTAAGCTAGCTATATAAGGTTATAGGGAGAAAGAATGAAAAAAGTTACAGTTTTTTTATTAAACAATAAAAACAGGTTACATAGTCAGTCTCTAAACTTTGATATCAATACCCACCAAACCGGATAATTCCTGTAGTTCTGGCAAATCTGAAATGGCCTCATAAGCTTGAACAGCTTCACTTTGTGAAGTTTTTCTCACTCGTTGAACAGCTGCTAATCCAAGGGAGGCACTGTCTTGTGTTTTCAAGAATTGAGAGGCTGGAACAACGAGAGGTTGTTGAGTGATTTTGGATTTTTCAGGGGAATTTTGGCCAGACAGAGCTGTTTCCTGCTGTCGAGCGGGAATAAAAGATTGCGGATTAATACCATTAATATTAATCAAACAGAATCCTCAGATAGTGTCGTTATCTGGCCTGAAGTCCACAACAGGATTTCACGCCAGTTCAGATCCGGGAGGTTATTTTCCCCTCGGACGTTCTTTAATCCTAGATTCCTCAGTTGAGCGCGAAAAAGATGTGTAAGCAATTGGTGTGCATAGGAAACTTAGAAATGCAGTAATCACCTGATTGGTGAAAAGTGCATTTATCAGTTTTCTAGGTGCGCCAAGGGCTTGCTTGCGCAGACTTTCGTGATTCAACAGATGAATCTAGGTTAATTGTAGCAGTAACTTTGTCAATTAGGTAGAAAGGCTGGAAAATCATAACAATTTCATCCTGTTACTGTTATTTTTTGGCAAACTTAATAACCTGCTAGTCTGTGGTTGTTGGGCTTTTGCACTTAATGAATGGGCAGTAACCCGCTCGATTCAAAAGAGGAAGATTGTTATTTAAAGAGTATGCAAAAACCTCTCAGATCGAGGTAAGTAGTAATTATCATAATCCAGAGACATAACCACATTTTGGGATCTCCCCACTATTTCATTTCTAGGTACAAAACCAATGAATCTGGAATCTGCACTATTATCTCTATTGTCGCCCAATACAAGATAATAATCCTGAGGAACCTTTACAGGCTCAAAGCTGGAACGCGAACTAGCTGAGAGTTTTACTCTGATTTGATGTTTGACCCCGGATAAGTTCTCAATTTTATCTGTGGATTGTAAATTTTTACTAATAATATGATAGCTAAGTTTTTGTCCATTAACCCATAAAACATTGTTTCGCATTTCCACAATATCTCCAGGTACACCAACAACTCTTTTCACAAGCCTTTTATCAGAAATCTTAGAATCAAATATGATGATATCACCAACCACAGGATCAGATAACTTAAAAAGAGAGATATGAGTAAATGGAACACGAAGATCATAGACCATTTTATTGACTAATATTCTATCTCCTTCAACAATTGTTGGTTTCATCGAACCTGTAGGAACTTCATTCCAGTCGGCGACAGCACTACGAAAAACAAACATTAAGCATAAAAAAAACAGGATAGACTTATTATCTTTCCAAAGTTTTATAAATTTTTTATTCATGTCGGAGATCCTTGATGAAAAATGTAATGGTACATCTCAGGTGTCAAACTATAGACCGAATAGTAGGGGATTTGGTTTAGAGGCTATGTTTAAAATGACTATTGGGTATTGTAGATGGTAGAAATGCAGTAGAAATATCTGGAACATTTCCTGTCCCGTTGAAATTGTCGAACTCTAGAGTCCTCATCTATCCGAACTTATAACGCAAAAACCCGCTTTCGCGGGTTTTTGGTTTATATGGCGCGCCCGGAGAGATTCGAACTCCCGACCCCCTGGTTCGTAGCCAGGTACTCTATCCAGCTGAGCTACGGGCGCGTAAAAAGAGGTGCGATTATCCGGATGTCTATACACCCTGTCAATCACACAATAAACATTTCAAGGTATGGCGGAGAGAGAGGGATTCGAACCCTCGAT
>JBFFIY010000099.1:0-18177 GCA_041556195.1 Enterobacterales bacterium | reverse complement strand
GCTAAAGCTGTTCACCAAGATTTACAGGAGTAAATCAGAACAGCTTTAGCTGGCTTGCGAAGCAAGAGAGCCACAGGGAAGTGGCGAATAAAAATTGCTCCTGCATTGTTCTAATAAGTTACATCCTGTAACGATGCATTTTTGTCGCAACTCTCCTTTCTACTTTGGCACGATGATTGCTCTATTTACCTGATGAAACTCCATAAATCGTTTAATTAGGAGTTTGAGAGTGAATGCAATAATAAAAACTTGCCCAATATTGGCATGAAGATATTGCAAGTTTTAAGAATAGGAGAGAAAAATGGCATCCCTTTTAGAGTCGTTGACAGCTACTACCACTCCAGTGAGAATTGACTCACAGGCTTCTTCAAAAGTATCCAATACTACTTCTGATTCAAATCATTTTGAAGAGCTATTAAAAGATGCTATAAATCAAACTTTTCCTGAAACTATTATTAATGAATCTAATGAAAACACCTTGAGTAACAAAGAATTAAAGGAGTTTTCTATAGAGCTGGGCATTGATGTTGAAGGCCAAAATGTTGCATTAGATGAAGCTAACCTTGAAGAAGTACTTACCCCGACATTGTCAGAGATGAAGCTTAGTTCACCTATATCGTTAGAGTTAGAAAATAAACGAATCAAAACTGAAAATGTTAATCTAACTCCAGCTCCAATTACAACTAAAGCTACGGCTACAGATCAAAAAGCAGGAGCATCCTCAACCAATGGCAACGAATTGCCACAACTCCGGCAACAGACTGAAACTGTATTTTCTTCATATAAGGGGAAAACTGAGAGTTTACCTGAAATGGGGAACCCTGCATTATCAAAGCTGCAAAAAATATCACTTGAAGATTTAAACGCTGTATCCAATAAAGATGTTACGGGTACGATTGCCACTGAAAAGGTGTCTGAACTATCTAAGACTGTTCTTGCTAAGACTGTTCTTGCTGAGGATCAGCTCAGTCAAAAATTAGAACCTAAAGATTTCAATAATTCTGAATTTCCTTTAAAAGAGATAAAAGCTAAGTCAGAAGTATTACCTAAAATAACCCCTATTTATGATTTTAAGGAAACAAGGGGGACATTTAAAGTTGCTAATTCTGACATAGAGTCAATCAAGCCAAATAACCTATCTGAAAAGGTCGGTGACTCATTAAAAACGCCAACCAAAGATTTTGGCAGTCAGTTAATAGAAGGTTCTAAAGAGAAAATTGCGGATAAATCCATTGATGGACTAAAACTAGCCTCTAAAACTAATAATTCTTCAGATCTTTCCCTACAAGGGTTAAAAGTTCAAACTGAGGAGCGACCTAAAATATCGCCTATTCGAGATTTCGGTAGCCAGTTAATAGAAGCCTATAAAGAAAAAGCTACGACTAAACCACTAGATACTCTAACTGGTAAACCTTCTATACATGACGATTTGCCGACTAATTCTGCTAAAACGGGCTCTGTCCAACCATTGATTAATGAGCCGGGCAAATTGACTGATCTAAAGAAATTAAACGATGAGAGATTAGTTTTAGATTTACAAACAAATGGAAAAAAATCTGAAAAATTGAATATTTCAGCTCAGAAAGGTGAGTTTTCTGTGAAAGACTTGCAGACTAATTTCAGTCGGGAACAAATTATTTCAAAGGAAGTTCATAAACTTCTACAAGCCAATCACCCACTGCAGAACAACAGTATTCCTAATTTGGAAACAAATTTAGCTTCTTTTAGAAGAGTGCAGGAAATTGAAAAACTTGCCACAGCTCGTGCTTCAGAGGAAGGGAACGTTTTTCAAGTAAAGACCTCCAATGAAACACCGCTAGTTCGTTCTTCGGAGCAGGCAACTCCAACACAGATCCAGATAAAACAGAGTTTAACTGGGCCGAATTGGTCAAAGGCTTTTATAGAAAATATGACCACAATAAGTCTATCTAACAAACAGTCAGCTGAAATTCGACTGGATCCACCTGATTTAGGACCTATTCAAGTTAAAATCCAACATTTGCAGGGAGAAACACAGATCCAATTTCAGGTACAACATGCAGATGTTAAAAATGTTGTGGAAATGAATTTATCAAAGCTCAGGGAAGCGTTGGCCGAACAGGGATTAGATAATGTTAATATTGAACTTAGCCAGCAAGGAAAAGAGCAAGACAATCAAGCTGCTCAATTTGCACAAGAATCAGAGCATCAAACAAAGGGAGCTATACACGAATCAATTGAACAATCCGCTCCAAAGGAAAGTCAAATACCAGATTCGAATCAATCGGCAGTAGATTTTTTCGCTTGAATTTATAAAACAATAAGTTAATCTTAATTCGGGATAAGCCAAGCCTCTCAATACAGTGATTTTCGCGTCTTTATGCATTACCTGAAAACTATCTCCTCGGCAATTACTCCTGCATTGCTCTAATAAGTTACGTCCTGTAACGGTGCGTTTTCAGTGTACATGCCATCCGTGTGAATAAGCAGGACGCGAAAGCTTTGCCTTGCCAGACACATAAATCTAATATTGAGCCAATTAATCAACATGTACAAAACATCAATAAGTGTAGTCTGTTGATATTTAATTGTTTAATGTGATTAGATGACCTGGCTTTATCCCGATATGAGGTTAACTTATTGAAATTTAAATGGTTAATGTTATTCATTGACCTGGATTATCCAGAGTTGAGGTTAACTATTAGTTCTTCATGTGTAGCCTGATTTCACAACTATTCCTTCGAACTGTTATAACAGACCATTATATGACTCTTATGCCTAAAATTTGATTATTGGAACCTTTTTTAAGGCTGTTATATATTTTTTTTGATATTTGCAATAGATTAGCTATATAGCCTTAAATATGACTTTTGTGTGCTATTTTGTTGATTAATAGGCTTATATGGGGCTGTTATGGATTTTTATACTCTTTCAGATAAAGGTATAGAGGAAGAACTTGGTCACCGAATCAAAACTCTTCGTCTACGAAAAAACATTACTCAAAAAGAGCTAGCTGAGGTAACGACATTGTCTCTCAATACTATTAAGTCTCTTGAGTCAGGTCGTGGCAAGGTTTCAACTCTTATAGCCGTTTTAAGAGAATTAGGCGTCTTAGACCACCTTGATAACTTTATACCAGAAGCCCAATACAGCTAGTGAAAATGCAAGGCAAGGTTAGGGAACGAGCCTCTGGTGAGCGTCTCAAAGAGAAAACAAAGGATGAACAGGAATGGTAAAAAAAGTAGATATAGCCATTGTTAAATTATGGGGTGATACGGTAGGTGCCGTTTCATGGTTGTCTGATCGTACTTATGGAATTTTTGAATATGATCAAGAATTTCTTAAAAAAGGACTTGATGTCTCACCTATACCCGCATTTCCAGGTATCACGGGTATATAATCTATCAAACATTAAAACAATATGGTGAGAGAAATTACCTGGCTAACATGATAAGGGTATATGTTTCATACAAGTATTTCCTATTTTAACTATTTGTTTTAAAAATCAAACCTCATTAACCCCTCGAAAGCCACAAAATATACTCAATAGCCATTTTTCTTTAAGCAAGTTTCCTCCCCTGTCATTTTTTTGACAAGCATATAAATTTCCTCGCTTAAACAGTCAATTTCAAGGTATATCTTATTGATTTCTTGATAAAAAAATCAATTGGTCTATATTTTGCTTGAAGATGTTTAATTATAGCTGGAGAAAAATTATGGCACGTGAAGATGATTTGGAATTGTCCGATGAAGAGCAAGGTGAATCAAAGGGCGGTAGCAAGAAGCTTATTATCATTATTGCAGCTATCGTTGTTTTGTCATTGGCAGTAGGTGCTGGAGGGTATTTTGCTTTTGGGCCTGATAGTGGTGAAAGTACAGAGGTAGCTGGAAAAACTGCTGGTGAAGAGGGGGATGCTTCCGGGGAAGAGGGTGACGCAGACGAGGGAGCGGAGCCTAAAGACAAAAGAGAAGCCATTTATGTGGCGATACCTGATTCTATTCTGGTTCAAATCCAGGGGAAGAAAAAATCACGTATGCTCCAGGTTAAAGTGACTTTGCTGGTTCGTAGTACAGATGCTGAAAAGGCCGCTAAAAAACATATGCCTTTGATAAAAAACAACCTTTTGATGTATTTTAGTTCGGCTAATAGTGAGGAACTTTTGACAGGCGATGGTAAATTAAAGCTTCGAACGGGATCTTTGAAAGTCGTACAAGATTTACTTAAAGAACAGACGGGAAAAAAACATGTTGAGCAGATTTTGTTCACAGGTTTTGTGATGCAATAACGACAGTTTTAGGATGATGTTGGAGAAGTAACATTGAGTGATTTATTAAGCCAAGACGAAATTGATGCACTTTTGCATGGTGTAGATGATGGCGATGTAGAAACCGAAGAGGATATTTCTATACCCGGTCAGGCTGAGGTCTATGATTTTTCTTCACAAGATCGAATTGTCCGTGGCAGGATGCCAACACTCGAGATGATCAATGAAAGGTTCGCACGTCATCTTCGAGTGAGTTTGTTTAATTTAATGCGGCGTACTGCTGATATTTCAGTGAATGGCGTTCAGATGATTAAGTTTTCTGAATATGTCCATAGTTTATTTGTGCCTACCAGTTTGAACATGGTTCGAATTCGCCCTCTGAGGGGAACTACCTTGTTCACCATGGAAGCTAAGCTTGTTTTTATTTTGGTGGATAACTTTTTTGGCGGAGATGGCCGCTTTCACGCAAAAATAGAAGGTCGAGAATTTACTCCGACTGAACGTAGAATTATCCAGATTGTTCTGGAACAGGCATTTGTTGATTTGAAAGAAGCCTGGGCTCCAGTACTTAACGTAGATTTTGAATATCTGGATTCAGAAGTCAATCCCGCTTTAGCCAGTATTATCAGTCCATCAGAAGTGATTGTGGTTAATAGTTTTACCATTGAACTGGAAGGAGGGGGCGGGCAGTTTCATGTTGCCATGCCTTATTCTCAGCTCGAACCCATTAGAGGCAAATTAGATGCAGGTGTACAAACAGACAGGGATGATGTGGATGAAAGATGGACTCAAGCATTAAGAGAAGAAATTCTGAGCGCCAGAGTTGAATTAGACACAACTTTAGTGAAAACCCAAATTTCATTAAGAGATGTTATGCAATTGGAAGCGGGAGATGTAATTCCCATTGATTTGCCAGAACACATTGTTGTTAAAGCAGGCGGTCTACCTAGTTTTAGAGCTAAATACGGCGTTTCACGCGGAAATTTGGCACTTAAAGTGGTCGAAGAAATCGATCGCAAACACATTTTAGCAAATATTGGAGAGAGCGATGAGTGATCCTAATGAAGATGATGATATGAATACTGATGGTGATCTGGATGCAGATTGGGGAGATGCTATGGCTGAACAGGGAGCAGAAGAAGATAGCGATGAGACTGAATCATCTGAGAAACCTCCTCTGGCACAAATGGATGAGTTGGTTGATGAAAACCCAATAGATGCTTATGCCAACTCAACTGAAGAATCAGCCAAGCTAGATGTTATTTTAGATATTCCTGTGACTCTTTCCATGGAAGTTGGAAGAACAGATATTGCTATCCGAAATTTACTACAACTTAACCAGGGTTCAGTAGTGGAATTGGATAGAGTGGCTGGTGAACCTCTGGATGTTTTAGTCAACGGTACACTTATTGCTCATGGTGAAGTTGTTGTGGTGAATGAAAAATTTGGCATCCGATTAACTGATGTTATGAGCCCATCAGAAAGAATTAAGAAGCTGCAATAATATGAAATCTAATGTTTTTATTTCAATACTGTTTTTATTGTCTACCAGTACTGCTTTTGCTGCAGAACAGGTAGCAGAACAAGGAGGCGACTACGGTGAAGTTACACGTGTTTTAGGCAGTTTAATGGTAGTTATTTTCATTATTTTTTTCCTGGCTTATTTTTTGAAAAAATTAAAAGTTGGTCAACAATTTTCTATTGATGGCCCCATTAAAGTTGTTGCAACATTGCCTGTTGGAACTAAAGAAAAATTAATTCTGGTTCAGGTAGGTGAAGAGCAGATATTGGTAGGTATGAGTGCACAGGGGTTGCAGCCTGTTCATACCTTAAAAAAACCAGTAGATGTAGCTCTTGCTCAATCAGATAGTAAATTTATGTTTTCTGAACAGCTTAAAAAAGTATTGAGTAAAAATGGATTAGATAATAGAAAAGAAAAAAACTTAGAGGAACAGTCATGAAATTTAAACTGTTGCTGTTTATGATATTTTCTCTATTGTATTCCATGGGTATTCAAGCTGCCGATCTTGATTTACCCATATTAACCCTGAATTCAGAAGATGGCGAAACTCAGAATATTTCTGTGAGTTTACAAATTCTGGTATTAATGACGGCATTATCTTTTTTGCCAGCCATTTTTATGATGATGACCTCCTTCACCCGATTTATTGTGGTGCTATCCATTCTCAGACAAGCGATGGGGATGCAACAAACGCCCTCTAATCAAATCTTAATAGGCATAGCTCTATTCTTAACTTTTTTCACCATGGCTCCAATTTTTGAACAGGTGAATCAAACTGCTA
This sequence comes from Enterobacterales bacterium, assembly GCA_041556195.1. Lineage (GTDB taxonomy): Bacteria > Pseudomonadota > Gammaproteobacteria > Enterobacterales > 21-14-all-40-8. The sequence goes on along the minus strand of JBFFIY010000099.1, from coordinate 11,630 downwards.
TTCAGCCCTATTTAGATGATAAGTTACAACCTGTCGCGGCATACGATGCGGCAGTTATCCCCATGAAAAAATTCATGCTAAATCAAACTCATGCAACAGATTTAAATCTATTTGCCGGGCTGGCTAAAAAAGAAAATTTATTAGAAACTCCGTCACAAATGCCCTTGACAGTATTGGTGCCCGCATTCGTAACAAGCGAGCTAAAAACAGCTTTTCAAATTGGCTTTTTACTGTTTATTCCTTTCCTGGTAATTGATCTGGTTATAGCCAGTATTTTGATGGGGATGGGGATGATGATGTTATCGCCATTAATTATTTCACTACCATTTAAAATTATGCTGTTTGTATTGGTCGATGGCTGGGCACTAGTGGTAGGCGCGTTGGCAAATAGTGTTGTCATATAAGCCTGGTCTTGCTGTAAAGCTATTATTAACACTTTAATAAGGACAAATATATGACTCCTGAAATTGCCGTAGATGTTTTCCGAGATGCTATGCAGTTGGTTGTTATGTTGGTAGCTGCAGTTCTTTTGCCTGGCTTGTTAATAGGGTTAGTGGTTGCCATTTTTCAGGCCGCTACAAGCATCAATGAACAAACACTTTCATTTCTTCCCAGATTAGTTGTCACTTTGTTAACTTTTGCTACTTTGGCACACTGGATATTTGGAAGTCTCATCAATTTCACACGGGATCTGGTTACAGCTATGCCAGGTTTGATTGGTTAATTTAGATGATAATCGAACTGGCTCAAATTCAAGAACTTTGGAACCAGTTTTTATGGCCGTTGTTTCGTATTTCATCAATGTTAATGGCCATGGCAATTTTTGGAACTCGTATGGTTCCACTCAGAATCAGAATATTGTTAGCGGGTAGTATGACTCTGATGATAGCGCCACAGCTTCCACCCATGCCTGCTGTTGATGTCTTTTCAGGACTGGGATTTACAACTTTAATTTCGCAGATTGGTATCGGCGTTGCGATGGGTTTGGCCACTCGTATGTTATTTGAAACTTTCGTGTTTGGTGCACAAATGATTGCCATGCAAACCGGATTAGGTTTTGCATCATTAGTTGATCCAAGTAGTGGTGTTCAGGTGCCTATACTTGGGCAGTTTTTTGTATTTTTGGCAACTCTCATTTTTTTGGCGGTTGATGGACATTTATTGATGTTGAGAATTATTGTTGAAAGTTTTACAAGTTTTCCAATTGGTAAGACAGGACCATCCTCAGATGGTATATGGGGATTAATTTCATTTGGTCGATGGTTGTTTGCAGGTGGTGTACTTATGGCACTTTCTGCATCTCTATCTTTATTAGTCGTCAATGTTACCTTTGGTGTTCTCACCAAAGCTTCACCTCAGCTAAATATTTTCACCATTGGATTTCCCATTACTTTAATAACGGGATTATTGATTGTCTGGTTAACTATGTCAGGGTTTATGAATCGATTTGAAATTCAGTTTGGACGTACCACCAGCGTAGTTTGTTCACTCGTTAAGTTGGAGTGTTAACTGATGGCTGAAGAGCAAGCAGGCGAAAAAACCGAAGAGGCCACCCCCAAACGCACCGATGATGCCAGAAAAAAAGGCCAACTACCCCGATCTAAAGAGTTAACTACAGCAGCTTTATTATTATCAGCGGGTTTAGGTTTTTTGTGGGCAGGATCTTCAGTCTCATCCAGTATGATAGAAATTTCACGAAGAAGTTTTGGATTTTATCGAACAGATTTAAAAGATGAGTGGTGGTTATTAAAAGCTTTGGGAGATAGTTTAAGCGAGGTGTTAATTTCGCTTTCGCCTTTATTTGGTATGCTTATGCTTGCAGCTGCCGCAGCACCTGTTGCACTAGGTGGTTGGAACTTTAGTAGTTCTGCGTTGGCTTTTAAAGGTGAACGTTTGTCACCTCTAAGTGGTTTTAAAAGAATGTTTGGCACCACTGCTTTGATGGAGCTTACGAAAAGTATTGGCAAGTTTTTGGTGGTAGGTGTAGTTGCCTGGATGATTTTAAACAATATATTTGATGAGTTGATGTCTCTGGGGGGGCAATCTTTAACGGGAGCTATCGCTCATGGTATGTCATTAGTTATATGGGCTTTTATTGGAGTGAGTTCATCGCTTCTGTTAATTGCAGCCATTGATGTACCGTTTCAAATCTGGAACCACGCAAAAGAATTAAAAATGACCAAGCAGGAAATAAAAGATGAATATAAGGACAGTGAAGGACGTCCTGAAGTTAAATCTCGTATTCGTCAGCAGCAAAGAGAAATGTCTCAACGACGCATGATGGCAGAAGTACCCACTGCAGATGTCATCATTACCAACCCGGAACATTTTTCTGTCGCATTAAAATATGAAGATTTTGGAGAAAGAGCACCAGTGGTTGTGGCCAAAGGTGCTGATTTAATAGCGTTTAAAATTCGTGAAATAGCTAAGGCTCATGGTGTCGCTATTATACAAGCACCACCTTTGGCACGTTCTATTTATTTTACTACTGAAATTAATCAAGAGATCCCACAAGGACTGTATTTGGCCGTTGCACAGGTGTTGGCTTATGTATACCGATTAAATACCTATCAACAAACTGGTGGAGAAAAACCCTTATTTAGTGATGATGATATTCCGATCCCTGATGACTTCAGGTATTGATTCGGAATAGTAGATTTAAAGGAACCGTTAGACAAGACAAATTAATTGATAATACATCAGGTAAAAATATGGCAGAAGTAATCAGTACTCACAGTCGGACAATTAACCTTTCGGGGCTTGGTACACCATTATTGTTGATAGCGGTATTGGCAATGATGGTTTTACCTATGCCAACGATATTTCTTGATCTAATGTTTACTTTTAATATCACTTTGGCATTGGTTGTGGTGCTAGTGACGGTTTATACCAAACGCCCAGTAGAATTTGCTGCATTTCCCACTATTTTATTAGTCACCACTCTGCTCAGATTATCCCTGAATGTAGCTTCGACTCGAGTGGTGTTACTGGATGGCCATACCGGGCCTGGTGCGGCGGGTGATGTGATTGAATCTTTTGGTGCAGTTGTTGTGGGTGGAAATTATGCGGTTGGACTGGTGGTGTTTTCCATTTTAATCCTGATAAATTTTGTAGTCGTCACCAAGGGGGCTGGTCGAATATCAGAAGTGAGTGCCAGATTTACTCTGGATGCTATGCCGGGCAAACAAATGTCAATTGATGCCGATCTCAATGCGGGTTTGTTAACTCAGGAAGCGGCAAGCGCCAGGCGAGAAGATATCGCTATGGAAGCTGACTTTTATGGAGCTATGGATGGCGCGAGTAAATTCGTTAGAGGAGATGCCGTTGCTGGAGTGCTTATTCTGCTTATCAATATTTTGGGTGGTATTGCTATTGGTATGGGACAACATGATCTGGATTTTTCAACGGCGATGAAGTTTTACGCCCTGTTAACCATTGGTGATGGTTTAGTTGCTCAGATCCCATCATTACTACTTTCTACATCAGCGGCTATTATGGTGACACGTCAAAATGTGTCACATGATATGGGAGAGCAAGTTGTTGGACAAATGTTATCTGATCCAAAGGCTTTATGGATATCTTCTGGTGTTATGGGCATTATGGGAATCATTCCAGGTATGCCTCATTTGGCTTTTTTGGGGCTTGCAGCGCTAGTCGGTGCTGGTGGTTATTTATTACATGTTAAACAGCAAAAGTCACTGGAAGAAACCGCTGCAATAACAGCAGAAGCTCCGTCTGAACAACCGGTAGAATCTACGGATATCAAAGAATTGACCTGGGAAGACGTTGATCCGGTTGATCCCATTGGACTTGAAGTGGGTTATCGTTTGATCCCTATGGTGGATAAAGCACAAGATGGAAAATTAATGTCGAGAATCAAGGGGGTAAGGAAAAAGCTTTCTCAAGAACTGGGATTTCTAATATCAACGGTCCATATTCGAGACAACCTTGAACTGGCGCCTAATGGCTACCGCATCAGTTTGATGGGAGTTACAGCCAGTGAATCAGAAGTGTATCCCGATAAAGAACTCGCCATTAATCCGGGGCAGGTATTTGGACCCTTAGAAGGTGTTAGCACCACGGATCCAGCATTTGGTCTTGAAGCAGTATGGATTTCACCTGATCAAAAAGAGCAAGCACAAACTCTGGGTTACACTGTGGTAGATGCCAGTACGGTGGTAGCAACTCATTTAAGTCAGTTACTCCAAGATAACGCTGCTCAGTTGCTTGGGCATGAAGAAACTGAGCAATTAATGAAACGTTTGGCACAATCGGCTCCGAAATTGGCAGAAGAATTGGTACCAGGTTCTCTACCGTTGAGTGTACTGGTTAAAGTGCTTCAGAACCTGTTATCAGAACATATTCCCATTAGAGATATTCGTACAATCGCCGAAACCTTGGCGGAAAATGCGTCACGTAGTCAAGAACCTGACGTTTTAACCCAACAAGTACGAGTAGCTTTGGGTCGTATGATCGTACAAACCGTAAGCCCTGGCGTGGGAGAACTGTCTGTTATCACGTTAGAACCATCGTTGGAACAAATATTGCAGAAGTCAATTCAAGTATCTGGTGGAGATGGTGGAATCGAGCCGATGTTAGCTGAAAAATTACAGCAATCTCTAAAAGATGTTGGGCAAAAACAGGAAATTGAAGGTGTACCCGCTGTGTTATTGGTAAATCCTTCATTAAGGTTGTTAATGGCTAGATTTGCAAAATACGCATCTCCTAATATGAATGTACTTTCATATCATGAGATCCCAGACAATAAACAAATACGAATTGTAGCAACGGTCGGCCAGTAATTTTTTTTAAAGCTCTCTGTAAAGTTAAGATGTGGCCTACTAGTAAGACTGAGGAATGACTATGAAAATACGTCGATTTTTTGCCAAAGATATGCGATCGGGTCTGGCTCAAGTAACAAAAGAGTTGGGTTCTGATGCAGCGATCTTATCTACTAATAACGTCAATGGTGGAATAGAGATAGTTGCAGCAACAGACTATGAACAGGCAATGGCAGCTGCAAGAAAGCAAAAGCAGGAGTCAGATGAAGCCCTATTAGCTTCTTCTCTTTCCTCCTCTTCACAAGCTACCTCTACCCAACCTAATTCTTCTTTGGCAACTTCATCGAACTCTTATTTACCTTCCTATGCAGAAATGGGTGAAGACAAGGTCAACTTAAGAGGGAGAAGTGAAAGTTCTTCAAAAAGAAAATTAAATAGCCAGGCTGCATCTAATTTTAAATCAGCTCAACAATCCAAATTCAAAAATAACGCTAAAACCAGCTCAAAAATTAAGCCTCCAGCTCAGCCAGGAGCCCAACCTCGAACTGAGTCACTGGTTGAACCCATTCCACAATTTGATCTAACTGATGCAACTGCACAATCAAAAAACAATGATAAATATACCAATAGTTTAAGCAGAGGACAGTCACAGAATATGGCTGCTTCTATAAGTGCTGCGTCAAAACAGAAAAACTTCGAATGGGGACAAGATCCTGTTATTGCAGGCGTGCAGCAAGAATTAGAGTTATTGAGAAGTTTGTTGCAAACACAACTAGCCGATTTAAGTTGGACTCGAAAAATGGAAACTGATCCAGTCAATGTTGAAATCATGAGAAGGCTGGTTAGTATGGAACTACCAGTTTTACTTTCCGAAAAATATGCAACAAAAATTGAATCTCATGAGATAGGCGAAGCCTGGTATAAAGTAGCCGCTATGCTAGCACATGATATTAATATTTCTGAACTTGACCCTGTTGAGCAAGGTGGATGTTATGCTCTTGTAGGACCTACCGGTGTGGGAAAAACGACAACGGTAGCTAAAATGGCTGCTATAGCAGCCCTTAAATATGGCTCAGAGTCTGTCGCAATGATTTCAACCGATAGTTATAGGATTGCGGCTCATGAACAATTAAAAATTTATGGACAAATACTCAATATTCCCGTTGTTTCTGTGGCAAATGCTGAAGAGTTAGAGCAGACCCTGGATCATTTTGAAAACCGTCGCTTAATACTCATTGATACCGCTGGTGTAGGACAAAGAGATCAGCGTTTAGCGGAACAGGTTAATTGCCTGACTGGATCCAGACAAGGAGTCAAAAATTTATTAGTATTATCGGCTACAGCGCAGACGACCATTTTATCAGAAACTGTGCAAAGCTTCAGACAATTAGAGCTAGCAGGTGCAATTTTAACCAAACTAGATGAAACAACGAGTTTAGGACCGGTTATAACAGCGTTAATTAGAACTCAATTACCCTTGAGTTTTATCACCGACGGACAGAATGTGCCTGATGATATACATAGGGCAAAAGCACATCAATTGGTTACGGATGCTATTTCACTTGCAAACAGCTATCCTTTAGAGAAAGATGAAGAATGGAGAATTGCTCAGGGACTTTCCTCCTTTTTGAAAGTGAGTTAAAAATGTATCGGAATGATCAGGCAGCTGCCTTGAGGCAAAGAAGAATGACTAAACCCGTAAAAGTGATTTCAGTGACTGGCGGTAAGGGGGGCGTTGGCAAAAGCAATGTAGCTGTTAATATGGCGATTGCCATGGCAATGGACGGTCATCGAGTGATGTTACTCGATGCTGATCTGGGTTTAGCTAATATTGATGTGATGTTAGGCTTAAGAATTAAACGTAACCTGTCTCATGTTATTAAGGGTGAATGTGAACTACAAGACATTGTTGTAAGAGGGCCAGAAGGCATCATGATTGTACCGGCTTCATCGGGTACAAAATCCATGGTCTCTCTTTCAGAAATGGAACATGCCGGATTAATAAGGGCGTTTAGTTCATTAAGTGAACAAGTTGATATATTGATTATTGATACTGCTGCAGGAATTTCAGACAATGTTGTTAGCTTTACACTAGCCAGTCAGGAAGTGTTGATGGTAGTCTGTGATGAACCGACATCTATCACAGATGCTTATGCTTTAATGAAAGTGTTAAATACCGGGCATGATATTTTTAGATTTCGTGTGATTGCTAATATGGTAAGAAGTCCACAGGAAGGCAAAAATATGTTCAGCAAACTGTCAGCTGTGTCCGAAAGGTTTCTGGATGTCACGCTGGATTACCTGGGTTCTATTCCATTTGATGAGAACGTTCGTAAAGCAACCCGAAAACAGCAAGCGTTAGTGCAGGTATTTCCCAGGTCACCTGCCGCAGTAGCTATAAAACAGTTAAGTAAGAAGGTTATTGACTGGCCATTACCGGTCTCTGCCAGTGGTAATATAGAATTTTTTATGGAACGTTTAGTTCAGGGAGTCGTGAGCTAAATGTTAGCAGGTGGAATTGCAATGTATAACGATAACCTGAATCAGGATAAACTTGTTGCCAGGCATGCTCCTTTGGTTAAGCGTATTGCACTTCATATTATTGGGAAATTACCTGCTAATATAATATTAGATGATTTAATTCAGGCTGGTATGTTAGGTCTGCTTGAGGCTTCAATGAAATTTGATAGCAGCAAGGGCGCCAGTTTTGAAACCTATGCCGGAATTCGTATACGAGGTTCTATCATTGATGAGGTACGTCGAGGAGACTGGGCACCTCGTTCTGTCCATAGAAATGGTAGACAGATTGCTCAAGCTATTACCGCTATAGAACAAAGAACAGGCAAAGATGCAAGAGACGAAGATGTGGCCCAGGAATTAGGAATTGAGGTTGAACAATACCATCAGATGGTAACAGATGTATCCAATGTTCGGTTGATGGGAATGGAAGATGCGGGATTAGACGAGGAAAATTTGGGAATTTCATCCCATAATGACAGTAACCCTCTAAAAAACGTCTATAATTTGGATTTTAAGAAGTCTTTAGCAAAAGAAATTGATAAATTACCAGAGCGCGAAAAGCTAACAATGGCACTATACTATGATGAAGAATTAAATTTGAAAGAAATTGGTTCAGTGTTAGGAGTGAGTGAATCCAGGGTCTGTCAGCTACATGGACAAGCCATGTCAAGGTTACGTTCACGCTTAACGGATTGGAATTCTCTTTGAGTATATCCAACCTTGTTATAGAATTGCTCAGTAAAAATACAGGGTTTCATCAATATTGGTGTGCCCTACAGATAAGAAAGTAGCAGTAAAAAGAAATTAGCCTGGAGGTTACTTTGGATAAAAATATGAAAATTCTTGTAGTGGATGATTTTTCGACAATGAGACGAATTATCAAAAACTTGCTACGAGATCTTGAATTTACCAATACGGTTGAAGCTGATGATGGTAATACTGCTTTACCTATTTTGAAATCCGGCGGCATTGATTTCCTTGTCACGGACTGGAATATGCCGGGTATGCAGGGAATAGAATTGGTAAAACAAGTTAGAGCCGATGACAGTCTCAAAACGATACCAATTTTAATGGTAACAGCTGAAGCCAAACGAGAACAGATCATTGAAGCAGCTCAAGCTGGTGTCAATGGTTACATTGTAAAACCATTCACAGCTGCGACCTTAAAAGAGAAGATTGATAAAATCTTTGAGCGTATTAATGCTTAATTTGAGGTGATATGATGCCGGCAGAACAAACTGAAAACAATCAAACTATCGAACAGGTTGAAGCATTGTTGGATCATTTAAAAAATGGTGAGACAAGTCAGGCTGAAGATATTTTTAGTTGTATATCCATTTCAAATCATAACGCTGATGTAAGTGCGAAGACACCTGAGCCGACTTCAGGCTTAAGCAATGATTTATTCAGTGAGATAGGGAAGCTGACCAGGGAACTGCATGATGCTCTCAATAGCTTCAAACTCGATCCTAAAATCTCAGATTTAGCAGCGCATGATGTGCCGGATGCAAAAGATCAGTTGGAATATGTGATAAAAATGACTGATGATGCAGCTAATAAAACCATGGATGCGGTTGATTCCAGTTTAGTAATGACAGGGGAAATACGCCAATCTACAAAGGATCTTCTTAGTTTTTGGGAGCGTGTGCAAAGGAAAGAAATAAGCCCTGGTGAATTTAAAATATTTTTTGAACAAATAGGTACTTTTTTAAACAAAGTAGATTCTGATTCTGAAACCATGAATACTCTGATGAATGATGTGTTGATGGCTCAAGGTTTTCAAGATTTAACTGGGCAGGTTATCAAAAGAGTTATTACTCTCGTGAAGGATGTAGAAGAAAGTTTAGTCCATACTATCAAGATGTTTGGACAGATGGATCAATACAAAAGCGCCTTAGTGGAAGAAAAAGCCCCAGAAGAAGGTCCTCAAGGACCCGCGATTGATGCCGAAACAAGAGAAGATGTTGTTTCAAATCAAGACGATGTTGATGACTTACTTTCAAGTTTGGGTTTCTGAGGAGTATTGAATGGCGATAGATGCCGATGAAGAAATCTTGCAGGACTTTTTAATCGAGGCTACAGAAATTCTCGATTTACTGTCTGAACAGTTGATAGAACTGGAAAATAATCCAGAAGATAACGATCTGCTTAACAGTATATTTCGTGGTTATCATACCGTAAAAGGTGGTGCGGGTTTTCTTGGGCTTACTGCACTGGTAGATGTTTGCCACATTGCTGAAAATGTATTTGACCGTTTGCGAAATGGTGAACAGGTTATTACACCAGAACTAATGGATGTTTCTTTAAAAGCACTTGATGCTGTTATTGAAATGTTTGATGACGTAAAATCAGGCGAAACACCCCAGCCAGCTAATCCTGAAATTATTCACGCTCTCGAACGCTACTCCTGTCATATGGATGACATGGCAGATGACGTGACTGGTGCTGTAGAAACCAGTGGAGTAGAGACAGCCAGTGAATCAGAAATACAAGAACAAAATCCTGATGAGTTTGATTCGTTATTTGATGATATACAAGCTGAACAGGAACCTGTTCAACAGGGAGCTACCAGCACGGGCTCAGATGATATAACTGAAGATGAATTTGATGCGTTATTAGATGAACTGCATGGTTCAGGTGCTGCATCCTCAAAACCTGATAGTTCTACTCCAGAGCTATCTGGCACAGACAAGTCTTACACAGATCAAAATGACTCTATTGGCGAGGATGAATTTGATGCCTTACTTGATGAGCTACATGGAGAAGGTGGAGCACCAGGTGCTTCGGGTTCAGCCAGTACTAGCGACAAAGAAACTGTAACAGCACCAACTTCAAGTGGTGATTCAATATCAGAAGATGAATTTGATGCCCTGTTAGATGAACTCCATGGTTCAGGTGAAGTGCCTGGAGAATCTACTGATAAAAAAAACCAGGAAATTAAAACTACCGCTTCAAACGCTGATGGAGCTATTGATGAAGATGAGTTTGATGCTTTGCTTGATGAACTGCATGGGAAAAATGTAGCTCCCACTTCATCTAAATCTGTACAGAAAACTCCTCAACTTGACGAGAAGCCTGCACCAAAACCAAAACCAAAAGCAAAAGCTAAAAAAATACCTGCAGCAAAAGCTACCTCGGTAAAAGCTGAACCTGCGAAAACAACATCTGTAAAAAATGGTGCTAAACCAGTGGCTAAACCCGCCGCTTCAGCAAAAAAAGTAGCACCACCCAAGAGTAATACTGAATCTACAGTTCGTGTTGATACCCGGCGCCTGGATGACATCATGAATATGGTGGGTGAATTGGTGCTGGTGAGAAATCGACTCATTAGCTTAGGTCAAGGCTATTCTGATGAAAAATTACTTAAGACAATTTCTAATCTGGATATTGTTACAGGAGATCTTCAGGGTGCGGTGATGAAAACCCGCATGCAACCAATCAAAAAAGTATTTGGTCGTTTTCCTCGTGTTGTTAGAGATCTTGCCAGAAACCTCAAGAAAGAAATGACGCTTCAACTAGTGGGAGAAGAAACCGATCTTGATAAAAATCTGGTTGAAGCTCTGGCGGATCCTCTGGTTCACCTGGTGAGAAACTCAGTTGATCATGGTATAGAAATGCCAGACGTTAGAGAGAAAAATGGTAAAGATAGAGTTGGTATGATCACATTGGCAGCCGCACAAGAAGGTGATCACATTATGTTAAGCATCCAGGATGATGGTGGTGGTATGGATGCTGAGGTGTTAAAACGTATTGCTGTTGATAAAGGTTTAATGGATCAGGAAGCGGCAGATAGGTTAACTCCAACTGAGTGCTATAATTTAATTTTCGCACCAGGGTTTTCAACCAAAAAAGAAGTATCCGATATTTCTGGAAGGGGTGTTGGAATGGATGTGGTTAAAACAAAAATCACCTCTTTGAACGGTACCCTGCACATAGATTCTGAAATGGGCAAAGGTACCACTATATTCATCAAAGTTCCTTTGACTTTGGCTATCTTGCCTACATTAATGGTTACCATAGGTGAACAAATTTTTGCTTTCCCATTAGCGAGTGTCAGTGAAATTTTCCATCTTGATTTAACCAAAACTAATATTGTTGATGGTCAACTTACTATTATTGTCAGGGGTAAGGCCATTCCTTTGTTTTATCTGGAAAAATGGCTTATTAAAAATTCCTATGACCATGAAAGTAAAACTGAAGGTCATGTGGTTATTTTTCAAGTAGGTACTCAAAGAGTGGGGTTTGTAGTTGATGCTTTACTTGGGCAGGAAGAAGTCGTCATAAAACCACTTGGATTAATACTTCAAGGCACACCAGGTATGGCTGGTG
>JBFFIY010000098.1:0-18333 GCA_041556195.1 Enterobacterales bacterium | reverse complement strand
TAGGTAAGGGGCGTGAGCAGGATGCGGAAGCTTTGCCTATAGGAAGTAGGTAAGGGGCGTGAGCAGGATGCGGAAGCTTTGCTGAAACCTGCATTTTCAGGTGTCACGGGTATATCCCCTTTTTTCTTAAATTCCCATAGCCCGTTTGATGAATGCCTTTTTTAATTGAAGGTTTTTATCAATGGTATTCATGCCCCAACTTAATGCCTTTGATAGCACGGGATTTGTTTGACCAAAGCCTTTTTGAAAAAGCGTCATAGCTGATTGAACCGCCAGATTATCACCCCTGCGATTTCTTTCATAACGCCTTAATAAAGATGAGTTCCCCAAATCCAACAGGTTTTTGTCGGGATCTGTCAAAGTATCCGTTAACGCTTTGGCATCTAGAAATCCCAGATTAACCCCCTGGCCTGCAAGCGGATGAATGGTGTGGGCGGCGTCTCCTATTAAAACCGCTCTGTGACCGGTATAACGTCTGGCATGAGTCGCAATAAGTGGAAAGCTCGCGAGTTTAGAACTCAGCTCCAGTTGGCCAAATTGTCTATCAATTCCCAGTTCTAATTGCTGAATAAAGTCGGATGGTTCAAGACTTAACAACTCTTTAGCGCGATCATTATCATTTGACCAGACAATAGAATGTAGATTACTGTCTTTCATGGGAAGAAAAGCTAATGGTCCTGTAGAATGGAACTTTTGCCAGGCTGTCTGTTGATGGCTTTTTTCAGAACTAACCAAAGCGACCAGTGCCTTTTGTTGATAATGATGCTGAGAAACCGGGATCGCTAACTGGTTACGCAACCAGGAACGAGCACCATCAGCTGCAACAATCAGCCTGGCTTGTAAAATTCGTTCTTCTTGTTGCTTCTCATTTGTCACAAACAATCGTACTTCGTCAGAATCAATTTCAACTTTACGAGCTGTGGCGGGAGCTAATATTTGCAATTGCCCCTGTTGGGTAAATGTTTTAAGGCTGTTGGCAAGAGCAGCTCTGATAACAGAGTTTTCTACAATGTGGCCTAAATTGGGTTCTGCCAGATCATTGGCTTTAAAGTTTAGATCTCCATCTCCCTGAGCATCCCAAATGTGCATTTTCCGATAGGCTGACAATCTGTCTTTTGGGATCTGTTGCCAGGCACCTAATTGTTCTAGCCAAAGTTGACTGGTACGGGTTAGTGCTGAAACACGGCTTTGAAGAGATGGAGAAAATTCTGTACTGATCTCAGTTGGATCGAGCACTGCAATTTTCAACTTTTGCTGCTGCTTGTTTTCAAACAACTTACTTTCACACAACAGGCCAGCAACCAGAGACAAACCTACCATGCCACCGCCTACCACAATAACATCAAATTTTGTTATCGAAGAATTATGCATGACTACTTCCTTCTTCAGCTTTTTCCGAAACATTTTTTTCTGAACTTCTTTTTTCTAAAAGAAGGTCTTCTACCATTTCGCCACAGGATAATCTGGGTACTGGAGCTTGTGCTCCCATCGCTGTGTCTGACAGCCATTGATTTAATGGAGGAATAAAAGGCATGGCGGCTAATGCTATATTTCTGGCCAGCGTCAGTACTGAGTTTGAATTGGCAAATAACCTTGCCAGTGAATCTGTCAACTCTATGGTACGGTTGATATCTTGTTCACGGTTTTGCTTATAAGCATTAAGAACAGCTGGGGTTGCCGACTCCTGTCCAAGAGCTCTGGCATCAATCAAACTCTCTGTTAACCATGCGACATCTCTTAAACCCAAATTAAATCCCTGACCGGCAATGGGATGAATACTGTGACTGGCATTACCCATCACTACAACCCGTTGCCGACAAATCTCTTTTGCTTTAAGCAGTTTCAGTGGATAACCAAAGCGCTCTCCAATACGAGTAATACGACCCAATCGTTGCCCCATCATTAACTGTAATTGATAAATAAATTCCTTTTCTGGCAAAGCCAGGGTTTGCTCAAGTTTTGAAGTAGGAACAGTCCAAACCAGAGATAGCCTGTCTTGCAAGGGCAGTATAGCCAATGGGCCATTTTCAGTAAAACGCTCAATAGCCAGATTTTGATGGGGTAATTGCGTTTGAATATTGGCGATAATGGCCGATTGTCCGTAATCATCAACTTGACAGTCAATACCTGCCAGCTGACGTGTTTTTGATTGAGCGCCATCGGCAGCAATTATTAATGAGGCTGAGATCTGTTGCTGCTGATTTGGTTGCTTTTCTGACGACTTAAGTGTCACCAGGCATTCATCTTCAAATTGTTGTAATTGAAAGACTTTGGCCGGACAAAATAATTTGAGATTTGTTTGCTTTCTTAATAATTTCCAAAATACCTGACCACAGTCACGGCTGGTGATCACCTGTCCCAGAAAAGGCTGTTTTTTTTGAGAAGCGGATATTCTATGAAAACCAAAATGACCACGATCGCACACCAGAACATTGTCAATACTGGTCGCAAAAGGTTGTAATTTCTCCCACAATCCTAAACCCTGCAAAATTTTAACACTACCTAGAGAAAGCGCTAAACAGCGATCATCAAAACTGGGTTGTGATTGGCTTTGCGGTTCAAAAGCTTCAACCAAGGCAACCTTATAGGGTAACTTTGATAGAGCCAAAGCCAGAGAAGCTCCCACCATACCGCCACCAACTATAACGATATCAAAATGTTCTGTTTTGATTGTCATAATTTCCGTTTTGGATTCATCAGGGCTTCAATTTCAACGATGGTCTTAGGTGCATCCTTACTTAGCACATCATGCCCCTCTTTAGTGACAAGTACATCATCTTCAATACGAATACCCATACCACGATACTCCACTGGAACCTGTTTATCATCCGATGGGATATACAACCCTGGCTCAACCGTCATCACCATTCCAGGCTCAAGTGTTCGAGGCTGATCTGCTACGCGATAGTCACCAACATCATGAACATCCAGACCCAACCAATGGCCGGTCTTATGCATATAATATTTTTTGTAGACTTCTTTTTTAATGAGGTTAGCTACTTTGCCCTTTAAAATACCCAGTTCTACCATACCTTCAGTTAATACCTTAACCGCCGCTTCATGGGGTTTAGACCAGTCACTACCAGGATGAACCTGATCAATTGCAGCAAGCTCTGCTTTTAAAACCAGGGTATAAAGTTTTTTCTGAGCACGAGAGAATTTGCCATTTACGGGAAAGGTTCGAGTAATATCGGCGGCATACCCCTGATACTCTCCGCCAGCATCAATTAATAACATTTGTTTGGCTTTTAACTTATCCTGGTTTTCTGTGTAGTGCAAAATACAAGCATTATCGCCACCCGCCACAATGCTATTGTAAGCAGGAAAACGACAACCACCTTGAGCCATTTCATGGAGAATATCGGCCTCAACCTGCCACTCCCACTTTCCAGGAGCCGTAGATTTCATGGCGCGTTGATGCGCTTTTGCTGAAACCTCTGCTGCATGACGCATTATTTTAACTTCTGCCTGGCTTTTAAACAGTCTCATATCATGTAAAAAATGCCTGATATCAATAATTTCACCAATGGGCAATGCGCCTTGATGCACCTTTTTTCGCAAACTATTGAGCCATAACATCACTTGCTCATCAAACACTTTATTGTCGCCTAGCGCATAAAAAACCTTATCTCGACCTTCCATTAAACCCGGCAAAATATCATCTACATCATTAATCGGGAAAGCATCATCTACATCAAAATGCTGCTGAACACCTTCTTGGCCAAACCGTCTGCCATGCCAACTTTCTTTTTTAAGATCTCGTTCACGATTAAACAAAACATATTCACCATGTGGGCGATTGGGGATCAACACCAATACAGAGTCTGGCTCATTAAATCCTGTCAAATAAAAAAAATCACTATCCTGACGAAAAGGATATTCAGTATCTCTACTACGAGTTTGTTCATGTGCAGAAGGGATAATAGCAATGGAGTTTTTTCCCATCATTTCTATCAATTTATGACGGCGAGCAGCAAATTCGGTACGACTTATCGATAACATTAATGAATACTCTTAGAATTTTGGGTGGTTATTGATTGTGGGGCATCTGGATGAGAACTATCAAGCTGTGATGCATTCGTTTCTGAGAACGATGACTTAGCCGCCTGAACATCGGCAAAGATTAATTGAACAGATATTTTAATGTGCTCACAAAGCTCTAAAAAGTCTCGTTCCATTTGCTCTAAAACTTCGGCATCTTCATGTTCATTCACATCAGGATCAACCTGTGAAATATTACGGATATCAGCCAACGCCTCTTTTCCTTCATCAGAAAGTTCTGGTGACTTTGAAGAGCCGGATCCAAAACCGAGCAGCCATCCTTCACACCAACTGGCTAAAGCCTGTATACGAATGCCCAGGGCAACCTCATCATCAGGTAACAACAATTGGGTATTAAAAAAACCAGATTCCAGCTGCATACAAATCGTTTGCTGCATCTGCTCCAGAGCAGAGAGCAAATCAACAGATAAGGCCATGGCCTCATCATCAAGTAGCTGAGTCATGGTCAACTTCCAATCTTGATTTTCCCTATTCATACCTCCACAAAAAAGACCCAATAAACAGGCATGGATGTCTGACGCTCCCATCGGGGCATTATTGAGCATCAAAACATGTTCGAATTGTTGATAATTCATAGAAGATGACATTTCATTCTCTTAATTTTCTGGTCTTTTATTACAATGGAAATAGTGTACCACTATTTGTATGAACTGTTATTTTCAAAACAAATAGATAACCTCAAGAAATGGCAAATTTTTGAGCCAATATGAACAGTCAGGATCCATTTAACCACAGATGCATCCAAATACTCAGCCCATAACCGAGGGCGATCACTGGGGTCCATTTTAAATGTCCAAAGAAAGTATAGACGCCTCTGGCCTGCCCCATCAGTGCAACACCTGCGGCAGAACCAATGGATAATAAACTGCCGCCTACTCCTGCAGTTAAGGTAACAAGTAGCCACTGCGTTGATGACATATCCGGATCCATTTGCAATACAGCAACCATGATCGGAATATTATCAAGAATTGAAGAGAATATACCCACCAGTGTATTGGCTATAGTAGGCCCCAATTCAATATAAAGATAACTGGAAAGCTGAGCAAGATAACCAATAAAACCCAAACCACCAACACATAAAATGATGCCAAAGAAAAATAACAGGGTATCCCATTCGGCTCGAGCCACTTCTCGGTAGCTATCAAATGCGGCCACATCTCCTAACAACCCATAAGTGGGATTATCATGTGGTTGTGATACATGTGTGCTTCTAAGATAAAATCCGAAAAATTTCAGATACGCTAACCCCGTCATCATGCCCAAAAAAGGAGGTAAGTGTAAAAAATTATGGAAGGAAATTGCCGTGGCAACTGTACATGCAAAAAGCAAAATTATACGTTTTGCCCCCCTTTTCATGGCAACCTGTTCTGAAGTAAATTCGGGAGTTCCTGATTTTATTGCCAGAGACATGATAATTGACGGCACAAGAAAATTCACCACTGAAGGGAGAAAAAGAGCAAAAAATTCATGAAATTCTAATATACCCTTTTGCCATACCATAAGGGTGGTAATGTCGCCAAAAGGACTGAAAGCACCTCCTGCATTAGCAGCAACGACAATATTGATACAGCTCAAACTAACGTATTTATGATTGCTTTTACCTACAGCCAATACCACGGCACACATAACCAATGCCGTTGTTAAATTATCGATTAATGGGGAAAGGAAAAAACTAAGAATTCCCGTGATCCAGAATAATTGACGAAAAGTCAGACCGAGCGATATCAGCCAACAACGTAGTTTTTCAAAAATGCCACGCTCACTCATGGCATTTACATAGGTCATGGCGGTGAGCAAAAATAAAAAAAGCTCGGCAAACTCAATCAAGAAATACTTTACGGCCTCTTCTACTACCTGCGGCTCATCTGTTGAAGAATATTGCACTGCAATGATAGCCCAAATAAATCCGGCTGCAAGAATAACGGGCTTTGACTTTCTTAAATGGGTAAACTCTTCTGCAATCACCAAGGTGTAGGCCGCTACAAATATGGCGATGGCAGCAAGCCCTACCCAATGCTGGGTTAAGTCCATGATCAATTCTGGTGCTTTCAAATTCTTTTCCCAATAAAATATCTGAATAAGCAGAGTATAAGGTATTTTGTTATTGGTTGGAAAACTATGATTATCCTAGAATCATCAGTTGGGCGCGAAAAGATGTGTAAGCAATTGGTGTGCATAGGAAACTTAGAAATGCCGTAATTATTGCCAGGATGGCATGTATGCAGAAAAAGCAGGAGCACTTTTCTGTCACCTGATTGGTGATGAGTGCATTTATCAGTTTTCCAGGTGCGCCAAGGGGTTGCGCAGATTTTTGTGATTCAATCTGATGATTCTAGGATTATAGTTATCAGGCTCAGGAAATACCTGTTATCAGCTCCTTTTTGACCAAGCTCTAATAACTTCAATTTCATCTAATTCAATTCCCAGAGACTCCAAAAAACTCTGATGCCCTTGAGGCATGGTTCGTTCAAACTCAATATGCCACTGCCTCATGTCTACTTCAGACATACCGCAGGCTTTAAGAATCTCCACCCATTTTTCTTTGGTTAAAACCCGGCTTTTGGCCAGCAGTGAATCCTTCTGTAGTAGTTTGATAATGAACTGTTGTTGGGATCTTAAATCTGCCACTTCCCTATTCAAATTTTCCAGGCGCTGTTCAAGTATTTGAGTGCTCTTATTTTCCTTATGATCCAAAAGATCCTTAATATCCTCCAAAGAAATGCCTGTTTGTTTATAGATTAAGATTAAATCCAGTCGAGCCACATCATTATCGTCATACAAACGATAATTTGCCACACTGCGAGCAGAAGGTGAAACCAACCCCTTGCGATCATAATACAGCAAGGTACTTCGGGATAATCCTGAACGTTTACTCAATTGCCCTATGCTATACATTCTGTTTCATCTTTATTGATTGGGTGATGATCGAGCGAGAGGAGATCGGGGTTACAATATGTGATTTTTGCCTCGTCTGAATTTAACAAACTTTGAGAGTAATGCTGGCAAATGATCCCATAAGCATCGCTCACCAAATCTGCATTCTTCTCAATAAATTGTTCAAATCTCAATTCAGGTTGCAGTTCTACCCTCTGGCTCATTAATCTCACGATAAACTCCGTGATGGTGTGATGAAATTTATCTGTAATCCCTAAACTAATCGCATATTGGTTAATACCATTACAAGTTTTGGAAATGGCCGTTACTAAATCTGCTTGTTTTAGATATAACCAGGCAATACGTAAATGACCGATATGTTTGAATTCTACAGGAGCAAGTGTTTTATTTTCGAACTGTTCGAGAAAAGCTTTATCTGTTAATGTCATTATGACCTCTTTTTGTTAATTTATTCAACAACAGCTACAGACGTTAAACTATAAAGCTATAGACAGGTCAATGGGAAATAACTAGATTTTACTGGTTTTTTCGGAATTAATGGAAAGTACTAGCGGTTTGAATATCGCAATTTAGAACTAATAGACTCGAACATGGCGGCCAACATTTACCAAGATAATTTCTTTTTCCATGATCTCTAACTCCAAAGACAATGCGATAGCTCATATTGATTGATACCTTGATAGGATGGCTCTAGCTTCCTGCTACTCTGGTTCGATGCCTTTTTCTATTTCACCGAGCAAGCGGACAAGCACATCTGAAGCAATATCTTCTTGATCAGACTTCGAGTAAATGGTGGCTAGAATGCATCAAGTATGGGTTGCATATTCTGGCTCATCGTGAACACGTATTCTGATCCATCGTGAACATCCATTCTGATCCATCGTGAACACTTATTCTGGCGTGAACGTGAACATTTTTAGCCTTTCACCAGAATCCATGTTCACGATGCCAGAACCCTTTCCATACATTGATTTCTAACTACTGCTAACCTACCCAATTTAACTTGGGAACGGTTATGCCAACAAAGAGAATATCAATGCGTAAACTAAGAGAACTATTACAGCTTCGGCTGCATGCAAAACTCAAAATGCGTCCAATCAAAGAGAGCTTACGGTTAAGTCTGGGTGCCGTACAAAAGGTGATAAGTAAGGCCGAGGAATTAGGTCTTACCTGGGAAGCCATTGAACGACTGGATGATCAACAGCTAGCCGACCTGTTTTACCCAGTCTCAGATAACCAGCCATCTAATCAGTTGCAGTTGCCTGACTGGGGTGAAGTACATCGTGAACTTCGTCGTAAAGGTGTGACTAAGCACCTGTTATGGGAAGAATACACCCAGCAATATCCCAACCGAAGTTACAGCTATCCCCAATACTGTTTTCTCTATCAGGAGTGGGCAAAGAAACAAAAACGCTCTATGCGTCAGGTTCACAAAGCAGGAGAAAAACTGTTTATTGATTATGCAGGTCAGACAATGCCTATCGTTTGTAATGCTACTGGTGAGGTTAAGTTTGCTCAGATTTTTGTCGCTGTATTAGGAGCTTCTAATTATACCTTTGCCGAGGCAACCTGGAGCCAAAAACTCATTGACTGGACGGGTAGCCATGTTCGAGCTTTTGAATTTTTGGGCGGAATTCCAGAAATTATTGTGCCAGATAATCTTAAAAGTGGTGTCACTAAAGCTTGTCGTTATGATCCTGATACCAATCTGAGTTACCAGCAATTGGGTGCTCATTATGGCACGGCAATTATTCCGACCAGACCCAGAAAACCTAAAGATAAAGCCAAAGCAGAAGTGGGTGTTCAAATACCCCAGGGCACCCTCTCTGCCTACGGCATTCACCTTGTCATTGAACGTTGGATTTTAGCACGTCTACGTCATCACACATTCTTCTCGTTGGCAGAGCTTAATCAATGTATCAAATTATTGCTGGAAGAAGTAAATAACAAACCGTTTAAACAGCTCAAAGGCACGAGAAGAGAATGGTTTGAATTGTTGGATAAACCTGTTCTTTCACCATTGCCTAAACACCCTTATCAGTACACCGAAATCAAGTCAGTCAAAGTCAATATTGACTACCACATTCAATATGACAAACACCTTTATTCCGTTCCACATCATCTGGTTGGTGAAAAAATAGAGTTACATGCCAAAGCCAACCTGATTGAACTTTACTTCCATAATCAAAGAGTTACCAGTCATGCCAGGAAATACCACCATGGCATGACAACTCTGCCCGAGCATATGCCAACGAGACATGAGAAACACCATCAATGGACACCAGCTCGATTGATGAATTGGGCCAAAGATTTGGGGGATGAAGTACTTATCTGGGTGAAAACATTACTTCACCTGAAGCCACATGAAGAGCAGGCTTATCGGGTTTGCCTGGGCTTATTAAATCTGACAAAAATTTATCCTGGTGCTCGTTTAAATAATGCTTGTTCCATTGCCAACAAACATCATTTATACCGGTTAAAACAAGTCAAAGCCATTTTGTTAAGCAATCAAGATAAGTTATTAACACAGGATAACAAACAGCTCCCGTTACTCCCTCAATCCCATGAGAATATCCGTGGTCCAAAAAGCTTTCATTAAAAGGAGAACAACATGTTAGAACAAACCATTACCCAATTAAGACAACTTAAACTCAGCGGCATGGCAGGAGCACTAGTCAGTCAAATGGAACAGCCTGGCACCTATGAAGAACTATCCTTCGATGAGCGACTACAGCTGCTAACAGATAGTGAAGCGCAGGAGAGAACTCATCGTAAACAACAACGATTACTCAAGGCGGCCAAATTTAAAATTGCCGCTAATGCCAGGGACATCGACTACCAACAACCCAGAGGTTTAAAACAATCGGTGGTAGCCTCACTATTGCAATGTGATTGGTTAAACAAATCACAAAACCTATTGATGACAGGCCCATGCGGCAGTGGCAAAACCTATATTGCTTGCGCACTGGGACATACTGCTTGCATGAAAGAATATAGCGTCAAATACTATCGGCTTTCCAGGCTAATGTTAGAACTTACACAGGCAAAAGCGGATGGCAGTTACACCAAGGCACTCGCTTCACTCGCTAAACTGGATTGTCTCATTCTAGATGACTGGGGACTGGAGCCTTTAAAAGCACCTCAAAGAAACGATCTGATGGAAATTATGGATGATCGACATGAGAGTTCATCAACAGTGATTTTAAGTCAATTACCTACTGATCAATGGTATCAATCTATCGGTGATAATACGCTAGCGGATGCCATACTTGATCGACTTATGCATAACGCTCATAGGATAAAATTAAAAGGAGAATCTATGCGAAAAATACAGTCAAAATTGACTGATGGTGAACATTTAGGGTAAAAAAGAGACTAGCCCAATGTGTGGAATGAAATCATGTTCACGATGACCAGAATACGTGTTCACCATCACCAGAATATGCAACAAATTTACTTCCGGTTAAAAAGCAATATTTTTTGCCTGGATCCGGGTGATTTGATTTTGCTTGAATAGTTATGGTCAAGATATGATGCTTGTGACAAAGCTCAGTCATTCTGAATCTAGCATCATGAACGATAACGGGTATATTGCATGAAGTACCCGTTTTTTAACTTTTGTGCCTATAATAGCAACTAAAATATCATTTTTCTGAGTTTTGTGATCTCGTACTCATAGTCAGTGTCAACTTAAACACAGTAATAAAATATCACTTATAGGATACTGAATTTACTGAATTGACAAAGTTTACATCTGGAGTAGGAAAATGAAAAAATTAATCTTAGTAGTATTAAGCATAGTTGCTTTAAAAACGGGTTATGAGAATACAGACTTGATTGTGACATCAGTGGAGAATTATTCTGCCTACATTATGGCTGCAATGATCAGTATTGCAATGAAGCCAGTTATTAACAGAATTTTCTAGGCCAGTTGACCATTTTTTTTAACTAACTGCTATGTATAACAAATTTTAAACTTAAATAACTTTTTTTAGCAATTTATTTAATGTCTCCGGTTGAAATGGTTTAACAATCCAACCTGTTACCCCTGCAGCCTTTCCTTGAGATTTAGAGCCCGCATCACTTTCAGTCGTTAACATAAGAACAGGTGTAAAACGATAGTCGGGTAATTTCCGAACCTCCTTTGTAAATTCTATCCCGGACATTATGGGCATATTCATATCGGTAATAATAGCATCAAACGAGTTCTGCTTGGCCTTATTTAAGCCTGCTTGTCCATCTTCTGCCGACTCTACGCTATGACCGCCTACTTTCAGAGCCATTTCTACGAACTGGCGCATTGAAGGTGAATCATCAATTACAAGAATGTTTGCCATTAAACTTTCCTATTTAATTTTCCTATTTAATTTTCTAAACAGATTAAAGGTCATTCAAAAATCAAAAACTATTATAAATTTTGTTTACTTTGTGCATATAAACTATAATTAAAATCTTGGAGCTATATAACACAGAAGTAATAAGGAAAAGGGTTATTTCAAAATTATGGCTCTGTAAATAGCTCAGTGTTTTTAAGAAAGCTCAATAAAGGACAACTAAGAATGAAATTTGTTTCACAATAATTTTAAAAAAGTTATCCACGCTACATTCATGTCAGAAACTAAAATGTCAGATACTAAAAATGATTCAAATCCGGGGAATACTCCCCATGTAAAACATCCACCGAAATCTTGCAAGGTCAGATATGCAATGGATCTGCAAACCTTTCTACCCTATAGAATGTATCGGCTTGCAGCTCAGATGGCTCAAGCGGGTAATAAGCTTTCCTCTCTTTTAATAGATACTGGTGTCGCTATTGGCGAAAGAGAATGGCGTGTTATTGCCGTTTTGGGCGCATATGGTGGATTGACCAATGGTAAAGTCGCAGAAGCCTTAAAAACCGACGCAGCTACTGTCACCAGAGCAGTAAAAGTGTTAAAGAAACTCGGATTTGTGGACACCCGTAATTCAAAGCGAGATCGACGACGTATTTTAATTGAACTGACCAATAAAGGTGCAGAGTTCCATGATCTCATCACACCTAAACGTATTGAAACTGGTCGTTTGATAGACGAATGCTTTACTTACGATGAAAAAGAGCAGCTCCATCATCTTCTGAATAAATTAGATCGACATCTGCTGCACCTTGAGAATGAATTTGAAGATGAGTGGGAATAGAGCTCAGCAAAAATCACATTTACGTTTTAAAGCTTTCCTTTAACGACTCTAATTCATCCCAACGTTCAAAACTTGATTCAAGTTTCTCTTCTGCAACTTTTAATTTTAGTAAAACGGCATCAGTTATTGCTTTTTCTTTGTCAAAAAAGCCTGTTTCATTAATAGTTGATTGCAGTTCTTCAATATCAGTTTCCAGTTGTGAGATGAGATCTGGTAATTGATCTAGTTGAAGTTGATCTTTATAAGAAAGTTTCTTGCTCTTATTTGTAGATTTAGTCCTGAAGTTACTTTCATTCTCAGATTTAACTTTTTCTTTAACTGTTTTATCTAAAATATTGGATTTATAGGCCAGCCAATCTTTGTAACCACCTATAATTTCCAGTAATGGTTCATTTTCTCTAAATACAAAAGAGCTGGTGACGGTATTATCGACAAAACTTCGATCATGACTTACCAGTATTACAGTTCCTTTATAATCACTGACCAACTCTTCTAACAGTTCCAGAGTTTCAATATCAAGATCGTTGGTCGGTTCATCAAGGATCATCAGGTTGGAAGGTTTTGAAAATAGTTGTGCAAGCACTAAACGATTTAACTCTCCACCAGACAAGGCTTTGGCTGGCGTTCTGATGCGTTGTGGTGAAAACAAAAAGTCCTGTAAGTAGCTCACAATATGCCTGCTGTTAGAACCCAGAGTAATTTCTGTGCGCCCTTCCGCAACATTATCCTGAACTGATTTTTCCAGATCAATGGACTGTCGGTGTTGGTCAAAATAGGCAACTTCTAAATTGGTACCACGTTTTATCGATCCTGAAGTTGGTTGTATTTTATCCAGTATCAACTGAATTAAGGTGCTTTTACCACACCCGTTTGGGCCTATTAAGGCAATTTTGTCGCCACGCATCAAAATAGTATTAAAATCTTTAATAATTGGAGTATTACCGTCCCAACTAAAATTCACATTTTTAAATTCAGCCACCAATCGACCAGATTTACTGGCATCTTCAATATTGAACTTGGCTCTTCCCTCTTGTTTCAACCTTTTAGAACACTCCAATCTCATCGCTTCCAGGCTTCTAACACGACCTTCATTACGGGTGCGACGAGCTTTAATGCCCTGTCTGATCCACACCTCTTCTTGAGCTAATTTTTTATCGAACAAGGCATTAGCCTGTTCTTCAGCATGAAGCATTTCTGCTTTTCTTTTTTGATACTCAGTGAAATTGCCCGGAAAGCTTGTTAATTGCCCTCTATCAAGCTCTAAAATTCTGGTTGCGACCTTATCCATAAAATGTCGATCATGGGTGATTAATACCACGGTTCCGTTAAAATCATTAACAAACCCTTCAAGCCACTCAATACTTTCGACATCAAGGTGGTTGGTGGGTTCATCCAAAAACAGGATATCTGGCTGTTGTACAACCGCTTTAGCAAGATCTGCTCGTCGCTTCCAACCTCCTGAGAGGGAAGAAATTGAAGTATCTGGATCAAGCTGAAACTGTTGTAAAACCTGATTAATTCGGTTATCCATGCTCCAACCATCTTTTTCTTCAATGATGTGTTGCAGCCTTTCAAATTCTTTTAAATCAGGCGCATTATCAGTTGTAAATTGCTGGCTAAGATGATGGTATTTAGCCAACACATCACCTAGCTCCGCTAAGCCAGAAGCCACAAAATCATAAACGGGTGTGTCTGTAGATTCAGGTAAAGATTGAGATAAACTGGCAATAACCAAATCAGAGCGTTTTCTCACTTGACCACTGTCTAAATGGGTTTTTCCTGAAAGAACATTTAATAATGTAGACTTTCCTGCCCCATTTCTGCCAATTAAACATAGTCTTTCCTTGTTATGTAGCGTAAAAGTTGACTCATCAAGTAACGGCGTAACGCCATAAGCCAGACTTGCATTTTCTAGAGTTATAAGTGACATCAGTTGGTCTATATGATGGATTTCTGGCGCAATTATAAAGCTAAACCAGGCTGAAATGTAGAAATTGACAAATAATTGTTAATTTTTAAGTAAATAAACAACAGACTTTGATACAAAGCGTTATACTTATTATACTCCTAATCATTCATTATGCCTGTTTCAGTGGGATTTGAAATCGTTTTAGGCAAGGCGTTGATTGTAGCCAATACCCAAAGCACTCGCTACGCTTATGTGGCAGGCTCTGGTTACTCCCTTAGCAAAATCAAGAACGAAGCATAAAGTGATTTTAAACCCATCGTAGAAGTGAGGAGGCTCAAGCACTCTGTAATCAGGCATAATGAATGATTAGGGGTATAGAAAACAAACTTTGGAGCAAAAGATATTAATGCAGCTAAAACCTTCAATAACATTATGCATACTTTATTTTTATGCTTTTTTTATAGCGTTACCTGCAAATGCGCTAATCAAAGAAGATCAGCTACTAAGTTCGCGTGAATTATTTGTTAAAGCAGAAAAAGTTGCATTAAAAGGGGATTTAGCTCAACTTAAAAACTACAAGAAGCTCCTTAAAAACTATCCTTTAACACCTTATTTAACAGCTAGTTTTCTGATACACCACATAGAGAAAGAATCTCCAGAACGCATTGAACATTTTCTAAAGCAACACCAAGAGCTCCCTTTTGCATCAAAGTTAAGACAAAGTTGGCTGACCCATTTGGCCAAACAGAAAGATTGGGTACTTTTTGAAAAATATTACAAGCAGACAGATCCCATAAAATTAACCTGTTTATGGTTAAATCATAAACAGAGTAGCACTGATCCAAACTGGGCATCCAAAGTTGAAACCCTCTGGTTAACGCCCTCTTCCTTACCAAAACAATGTGATCCAGTATTAAAATTGTGGAAAAAACAAAAACATCTTACTGATAAGCTGGTTTGGGGAAGAATAACTGCTGCCTTATCTGCAGGTAACAAAAAATTTGCCCGATATCTAATACAGCTCCTTCCAAGAAAACAACAAAAAACAACTAGAAAAATCTTTAATTATTGGAAAAAACGTGGTCAGTTTCCTCAGATAAACAATCTCATTGAAAAAAAATATATTTCTACAGATTTTGCAACTATTTTAATGAAGCGATTTATTTGGTCAAAACCTGAGTTAGCTCTTGAACGCTTCAAAGAATTCTCCTCATGGCTACCAAATCAGGAACAACAACTAACTCGAGTGCTTGCTTTAAGCCTGGCAACTTCTCATCATCCGGCAGCTCAAATCTGGCTTTCCTGGGCTGAGGCTGCCAAATCGGATGAAACCTTAAGGCACTGGCACCTGAGTACTTTGTTAGCCGACAATAATTGGGAATCAATTATTCCTTTACTTGAAACCTATCTTATTAACTGGCCAGATACTGAGGCTTATCAATACTGGTTAGCTAGAGCCTATTTAAATCAGAATTATCAAAAGGATGCTCTTAGATTATTTAATACGCTTTCTAATAAACGTCATTATTATGGATTTTTGGCAGCCTCCTACCTCAATGTAAAACCTGCTCTTAATAAAAATATTCAAGTCATTTCAGCCGCCCAACGGAATAAATTTTCCCAAATAGCTGCAACAGCCAGAGCTGTTGAATGGTTTAGTTTAAAAAGATTAAATAATGCACGACGTGAATGGTATCTTGCTACTAAGGATCTAAAAGGGATTGATAAATTAATTGCAGCGCAATTTGCTCACGATTTAGGCTGGCATGATAGAGCCATTTTTTTACTTGCTAACAGTCCATATCTTAATCATTTAGATTTAAGATTTCCAATGCCCTTTTCACATTTATATGCGAAAAACACCAGTAATTTTAATTTGCCCAGGAGTTATCTATTAGCTATTAGCAGACAGGAAAGTGCCTTTCAAACAGATGCTCACTCCCATGCTGGTGCAAGAGGTTTGATGCAACTCAGACCTGGTGTGGCTAAATATCATGCTCAGAAACAAAGGTTAATTTATCGAGGGAAATATTCTTTATTTACACCTGAAGTTAATCTAAGAATTGGTGCTGCTTACTTAAAATCTTTAGTCGATAATTATCATGATGATTTTCTCATTTCAACCGCCGCCTATAATGCTGGAAGCACCCCGGCAAAGAAATGGAAAAAAACAAAAAATACAATGGATAACGATGTGTGGATAGAGACTATTCCTTATGCTGAAACCCGGGATTATGTGAAACAGGTTTTGAGTTATCAACTCATTTACAGTGAACAATTCAATGAAGAATCATCCTTTCTACAAAATCTTGTGGAACCAGATCTGAATTTAAAACAGGATCTAACTCTTAATTATCCAGTCAAGCAAGCTATTGATTAATTGTTCCAATTTTATTTTTACTTCTGTAGATTTCTCTTCATCCCATTGTAAAGTAGACTCATTTAAGTAGGTTGCCTGAGATAACTCTAATTGAATAGCGTGTATGTTTTTATCTGGCTTGCCATAATGACGAGTAATATACCCCCCCTTAAAGCGACCATTAAAAACCTGTTCAAAGGGATGAAAGTGCATGGTACTTTGAATGTAATTTATCAGGTTTTCTGAACAACTTTCACCGTTGTTGGTTCCAAAATTAAAGTCAGGAAGCTTTCCATCAAAAAACCGAGGAACTTGTGAAGCTATGGTATGAGCCTCGAATAGTACAACTTTTCCAAATACTGATTTCAGTCTTATGAGTTCGTTTTGTAGAGCATTATGATAAGGAAACCAATAGCGTTCAACTCGTCGTTTAATCTCGTCAGGATCAGGAGATTTATCCTCTTGATAAAGCGGGCTATAATCGAAAGCCGTTAACGGACATAACTCAGTTGTATCTTGTCCAGGATACAAACATTCTCCTTCAGTAGAGCGATTTAAATCAATCACATAACGTGAATAGGTTGGAGTTAATATACTGCAGTTAAGCTGAGTACAAAAATCATAAAGTCTATCGAGAAACCAATCGGTGTCTTTAGATTTTAAGGCATTATCCTGGAATTGGTTTTGTATTTCACTGGGAAATTTAAAACCATTATGAGGCATACTGATTAACAGTGGGACCCCACCTTCTGTTAAGTGATAGGTTTGCATAAGCCACAACAAGAATTAAGGAAAAAGATATGTAAAAATAAATGAGCCTGATGTAAACAGATGCTCACACTTGACTCTAAAGTATATTTAGAGTCTGAAAACGTTAACATTACTTTGGCTTTTGAAAGCAAATATCTGGATTAAGACTTAGACATGAAGGCTTCATATTCTTTCTGCAAGCTAATGGCCAGTGTCGAATCGTTTCTACCAAGCAGTCCTCGCTTAAATTGCTCACTAGGTGGTCGTGGTCCAATCCAGGTCATAAGAACCAGGCTATAAAAAGACTGTCCCCTGATCCTGCCCATTGCATCACCATTAACAGACACATAGGTACCTTTACCTGGTAAATAATCTATATTAACAATGTCACCCTTATGAAGCGTTTTTTTGAAAATTTTTGAGAACTCGATAACATCTTGAACCTGGTCTTGCCAAATGCTTTTATCATTATTAATTGAAATGGTTTCCTTCCAATACCGACCAAAACTTCTAGCAGATATTTTATCGACTACAATGATAAGCTGCATCCTTTTAGCCGTGTTTTGGTAGTCTATATTTTCGGCTGAACTTGATCCTTCACCCAGGTAGAGGGCTGCAAGGTAATAATCTTTTGAGTATTGTTTTACTTTAGAAATTCCATTTAATAACAAAATTGTACCATCAGAAAGTGCACTGTTTTTTATGTCCTGGGCACTTGCCGTATGAAACAAAAATGAAGTCAATAACAAAATAAGACTATGTCTAAATTTAGATTTTTTAGAAAAATTCATGTAAATATCCCGGTATTAAACCTAGTTACATTGGGCCATTATTGACCACCATCTTATGAATATAACTCCATGTAAATGTTTTTATTTGTACGCTAGAAAATCTTAATTTTCAACCTGTTATGGAAAACAACAACTCATAATACATTCGAAAACCTTAAAAACTACAAAATCACAATAAATTCATAACAAATATAGTCAGGAGCTAAATGCTTAAAGAAGTTGGTCCAATTCCCCTAATCACTATTCCATGTTTCTTGCGACAAATCAAATTTTTGGCGTTTATTGTAAATAAATGTTTCTAAAGGTCAAACCAGCGGTGAATTTAAATGGTTTGTTATATGGCCGTTAGTGGTTTGTAGCGAGTCAAATGATTAGCGCGGTATCAGACTCCC
>JBFFIY010000097.1:0-18438 GCA_041556195.1 Enterobacterales bacterium | reverse complement strand
TAGGAACCATTGAAAAGATAAGGACAAAAGCCAAACAAATGAAAGTTAGGTGTTTGCACGGCATTTCAGCAGCTAGAGTACTTTATCGCTGCTCTAGCTAACTAAGTTCAAAAAATTAATCCTAGAATATTCTATCCCAATGAAGGTTTTCGCACATTTCAAAATCGGTCAAATCAAACAAATAAATAGAATGCCTAAAAAAACTAGCCTTCGAAGCCAGAATTATCAGTCGTAAATATAAAATTCAGTAAATATTTATTGACTAGACTTTTGTTGATTTTTTTTTAGTAGACAGTCTGTTTAATTGATTTTCAAATGGTTACAGGCGCGGCCTGTCGGTCACACCCTAAAGCTTTGTGCTTGCATACGTTGAAGCGAATATTGTTATTCAATGTTGTGAATGTCTGCTTTTTGAGATTAGAGTCCTTAAGAATAAATGTCCTCACTGACCGTTCTGGGTCATTTACAGACTCTCAACTGACGTTCCTAGTTGAATTTCACTGATTTTCTTAAGTAATCTATTTGGTTATCTATAGACGAAATTAATTGCTCATTAACTTTAAGTTTGGTTAGTTTTTCCTTCGCAAGCGTCCAATCATTAATTGTATTGGTTTTCCATGTTTTTAAAACGATATCTGCAATACTCGATTCGAATTTGGTCTTGTTCATATTCTGCAAAGTGGTAATGAAATTTTGTAAGTCGTGCTTTTTTGAACCATATACAAACGTCTCAATTAACATGTTATCTATCTTTTCATAGTAAACAAAACCACTTTCTCTCGTGACAATAAACCCGTCTTTTGACGGAACATCTACAATCCCTTTAGATCCTCTTGGCAAAAATACTTGCTTTAAGCTAAGTAATACTAAATCCCGAACGTACCCTTCGATATCTGCTTCGCCAGTTTTTTTACGTTTAATTGAGTGACAATCGAATTTACCGCTTGAAATTTTTAAGCTTTTTAGGATTGCATCCCATATATTTTTATCCTTCAATACCGAGTAAGGTGAATCTTCAGTTATATCTCGCGTAAATGTGTCGCTTATCAGAATCGACTGCATACGCTTTTTATCTCTTTCTAAAAAAGAAATGCGTTTATTAGAAAGGTGGCCGCCAAATAACCCAACTTCAGCCCCAGAATCGGTAAGTATGGGAATATTGCCTCCCCACAATGAAAGTATCGGTAGATTCTGCGCCTTGCCTATGGAAATAGATTCGATTACTAAATTCCCAGTTCCTGATTTTTCAGCCGATTCAATAACATGTTCGCACCGCGAAACGGCATCATTTTCCATGGCGAATAGATTCGCTGAAAAGAATATAGAAAGGGCTAGTATAATTAATCTGGTCATTGATTCTAAATTTTTCAAGTGAATGGTTCGTTATCAACTATGGCAAAAATCATCTGTTCAAATGGTCGCATTGTCACGGTTTAAGACTATCACAGATGTTCTGGTGAAGTCCGCTTCAAAATATTAGCAGAAGTACAGAGAGTTAGTTCGACTGTCTGAAATGGGTCAAAAACAGCCAAACACAAAACTATAACAGCTAAAAATTTCTTCCATAGTTAA
The DNA here is from genome assembly GCA_041556195.1 of Enterobacterales bacterium. GTDB lineage: Bacteria > Pseudomonadota > Gammaproteobacteria > Enterobacterales > 21-14-all-40-8. Next base: position 16,866 of record JBFFIY010000097.1, on the reverse strand, counting down.
AAAACAATCAATTATTTTTCCCTAAATAAATATCAAACCGATGCCCTTTACTTTGCGTATATCCATTTACATCCTGAGCTATAGGCTCTGCCCAGTCAGGTCTTTTAACCACCACTTTTTTCACCCAGCTTCTGGCTTTTTCTAACCAGAGATGTGTATCTGTGTCTGCTTCAATTAAATACCTTAACAATTGCATATCTTTTTTAACTTTGGCTGTTTTTTTAGATGGTGGGTGTGGGTACATGGGATCCATGTAAATCACATCTGGAGGTTCAGTTAGCTGTTGTTTGGCTTGATCGATGGTTTCCCCTACGTAGATCATGCTCTTGCTAAAAAGTTCATGATTATCGGTTTCAACTAAAGCTCTTTTTAATCCATCAATTAATAAGGTTTTTATGACAGGGTTTCGTTCTGTTAACCAGACTTTACAACCAAGGGAAGCCAGAATAAAAGCGTCTCGTCCAAGGCCTGCGGTACAGTCTAAAACTGTGGGTCTTTTACTTTGTTTAATACCAACCGCTTGTGCGAGGGGTTGTTTTCCGGCACCTGGGTTTTTCTTTCTCCAGGCATTTTTACCCTGTATAAAATCTACCGATAAGGCCGTTTTTGGCGCACCTTGATAATGACCGCTTAGTTGCCATTTGTTTTCTGAAAATTGCAATAACAATTCGGCATCGTTGGAGAAAGGAAGATCTAATTCTAAAGCCGTTTTTTTTGCTTTAGACAGGTTCTCAGTCTCAGTGGTCCATACAGCAACTTTTTTTAAAGGTTCTTTTAACAAGCGGCGCTCTTTGGTTTATGCGTCAGTTGATTCAATGCCGTGATTCAATGCCACAGTGCCTTAACAAAGGCTCTATGTCTGGCTCTCGGCCACGGAAAGATTTAAACAATTCCATAGGCTCTTTAGAGCCTCCCTGGGATAATATTTTTTTGAAAAATTCCTGACCGGTTCCTTGATTTAACACGCCTTCCTCTTCGAAACGAGCAAAGGCATCGGAAGATAAAACTTCAGCCCATTTATAACTGTAATAACCCGCAGCATAACCACCAGAAAAAATGTGCGAGAAACTATGTTGAAATCGGTTGTATGCTGGAGCTTTAACCACTGAGACTTGCGCTCTAACAGCATCTAATACCTGTTGAATACTTTTCTGTTTTTTTGCTTGGTCATCTGGCTGATAATCATGATACATATGTAAATCGAACAGAGAAAGTTCTAACTGTCTTACCATCATCATAGCTGACTGAAAGTTTTTGGCCGCGATCAGTTTTTCTATCATGGCTTCACTAAGACTCTCTCCGCTTTGCCCTTTTTTCTTTAAATAATGACCACTAATCATCTTTACAGTTTGCATCTGGTAACAAAAATTTTCATTAAACTGACTGGGAAGTTCTACCGCATCCCAGGGCACTCCATTAATACCTGAAACCTGGGGATATTTAATTTCTGTTAACATGTGATGTAATCCATGACCAAACTCATGAAATAAAGTTACCACTTCATCATGAGTAAATAGTGCAGGTACATCATCAACCGGACCATTAAAATTACAGATTAAATAAGCTACTGGAAGTTCTTGTGTGCCATCTGATAATTGGTATTTGTGAGTACAGGTATCCATCCAGGCTCCACCCCGTTTATGAGGACGAGCGTATAGATCTAAATAGAAGCTGGAGATATGGCAATTCTGTTCATTATAAAGTTCAAAAAAACGTACATCTTTATGCCAGGTTTCTACATCTTTTCTTTCTTTAAAAGTAATTTTATACAGATGTGAAGTGATTTCAAATAATCCTTTCACTACTCTATCTTCAGGAAAATAAGGACGTAGCTCTTCCTGGCTAATGGCGTATTTTTGTTGACGCAGTTTTTCAGAATAATAAGCAATATCCCAGGGCTGTAATTGTTCTAGTTCGTCCTGTTCTTTTGCAAATTGTTGAAGTTGAACTAATTCCTGTTCTGCTTGTGCATGAGAACGTGTAGCCAGATCGTTGAGAAATTCAAAAACCTGTTTGGGTGATTCTGCCATTTTTGTGACAAGAGAAAGTTCAGCATAATTTTCAAAATCTAAAATCCGGGCGAGCTCATGTCTTAGCGCAACAATTTCATCCATTAAGCTACTGTTGTCAAATTGATTGGCATTAGGTCCTTGTTCGGAGGCCCGTGTGCAGTAGGCCTGATAGACTTCTTCGCGTAATATTCTATCCTCTGCATAGGTGATGGCAGCAAAATAGCTGGGGAATTCCAGAGTAAGCGTATAACCCTCTTCCTCTCTTAAATTGGCCGTTTGTTTTGCCTGAGCTAATGCGGAATCGGGCAGTCCAGCTAAATCTTTTTTGTCATTGAAGTTTTTATGCCACGCCATTGTGGCATCAAGAATATTTTGTTCAAATTTTGATGTTAATTCAGATAATCGCTTTTTGATTTCACCATAACGTTGTTTAGGTTCGCCCTCCAAGGATACCCCGGCTAATTTAAAATCCCTCAGGGCATCGGTAATAATCTTTTGTTGAATAGCATCTAATTCTTGCCAATGGTTTTTTTTAATATGCTGATAAGCCTGATATAACTGTTTATTTTGACCCATTTCGGTGGCATATTCTGTTAATAAGGGTAAACAGGCATCATAGGCACTACGCAATGCTTCAGAATCCATCACAGAATGTAAATGACCCACTGGCGACCAGGCCTTAGATAAACGATCATCTGACTTCTCCATAGGTTCTATAAAATTTAGCCAGTTATAGTCATCTAAGTTATTTAATAAATCTTCGGTAACTTTTTTACATTGGGCAATTATCTGTTCTATAGCCGGCTGAATATGCTCAGGTTTGATCTTGGAAAACTGGGGCAATGCTGTAGTTTGGAGAAGGGGATTGCTTAACTGAGTTGTCATGGTGGTATTCTTTTGTAGGGTTAAATTTATATTGTAGTAAGTTTAACATGTTGCCAGTTCTATACCCAAGCTCATTGGAAGCGTGTATTTCCAGGTAGCCCGGGTAGCGGGGAGTTTGGGTGTATAAACCTGGATTCATCTGATGAATCCAGGATTAAGGCGAGAGCATATCTGAGGTTAAACCAATCTGCGTCCAAACGGCGTAAAGGCCAGACGCATCAATTTGAAATGCTGTAAGGCGAAAGGTATTCCTATTATGCTCAATGTCAGAGCTATACCCCAAACCAGGTGATTGAATAAAATAAACAATCCCCCAAATATCAACCAAATAATATTTAACACTAAATTAAGTGAATCACTTCTCTGGTGAGCTGGTACTGGTTCAGTTTCGCTACCAAAAGGAAATAATGAAAAAATAGCTAATTTAAAGCATTGAATACCCCAGGGTATTCCAATAATACTCAAACACAGTGCAATTCCGGCAGTTACATAGCCTAAAAACACAAGAAAACCACCCAATATAATCCATAAAATATTTAGTATCAAAGACATTTTTTTTCCTTATATATAAAATTATCATTACTCAAATTAATGTTATGCAAATACCAAACCAAAGGCTAACCAGTTGATAAATATCATTTATTTTAAATTTAACACAGTGATGTTGGTCAAAGTCGCCATTTCACTGTAAAAAATGTTGGTAAATGTGAACTACATCACTGGCGGATCTCTGTTTTGCCTGCTAAACATTAACTATTGAATGTTAAACAATAGAGGCCGTACTTTATGAAAGACTATTGGGTCATTACCCTGATGGGAGATGACCAACCCTTCATCGTAGAAGCACTTTCGGACATTGTTGCTGAACATAGTGGTAGCTGGCTGGATAGCCGAATAGCGCGTATGGAAGATAAGTTTGTAGGGATTTTAGGAATAACCATTCCCCAGAGGGAAAGTGCCAGCTTACAAGATGCACTGGAGAACTTCGCCGACATGCGGGAATTTGCCATGCATACTCGAGTTAGTACCAAGGCCAATTCTAAAGTGGCTCCTCTCGCTCAAATAAAAATTACAGCTCAAGACAGGCCCGGCATCATGCAGTCAGTCACTAAAATACTCAGCGAACTTGAAATACTGGCGCGAGAAGTCAGCACACATTGCGAAAGCGCCCCCTGGGGAGGCGAAACTTTATTTACTGCCAAGCTAAAGCTGGAACTCCCACCTAACAAAACAGATGCACTACAACTTGCCATTGAGTCGCTTGGAGATGATTTCATTATAGATATTGAACAGATCCTGACCTCTCACAACATAAAGGTTCCTGCTTAAATAAATTCAACCATCACATCATCTTATTTGTTTGTTGTTTAATCTTTATCCATCATTTTTTTAAGATCGGCAAAAGGGTTAAAAGTCGCTGCTTCATGACTATCTTCTCCCGGCGTCACTGTTGAGCCATAAAGTTCATGCTCATGATACTTGGAGTGTTCATGGTCATGGCAATAGAGACAGAGTAACTCCCAGTTGCTGCCATCTGAGGGGTTGTTATTATGGTCGTGGTCAACATGATGCACAGTTAACTCTTTCAAATTGGAATAAACAAATTCTCTACTACAACGACCACAGATCCAGGGGAAGAGCTTTAATGCCTTATCTCGGTATCCTTGTTCCTGTTTTTTGTAATTAGCACTGGCTCCGTATCTATCGTTTGTCATAAATCACCTTTTTGCTGTAATTTTTGTTCTTGTTCCACTTCTTGCTCCCACTCTTTTACTTCATCATCTTCTTCATCTTCCCATTCGTATTTTTTTCGAATGGGTTTGGGATCCCAATGTCGAAACAGGAAGGCACAAAATGCTCCCGCTGAGGCTCCAAAGAAGTGATATTCATAGGAGATCCCTATTTCTCTGGGAAATATAGTCATTAACATACTGCCATACATAAAAAAGGCCAGCATTAGCAATGCAATAGAACGTTTATCTCGCCTGATAATCCCGCCTATAAATAGAAAAAAGAACATGCCATGGGCTAATCCGCTGGAACCAAAATGATAGCTTTCACGGCCAAATAACCATACACCTATCCCTGATAGTAACCAAATAAGAAGCATTGTCCAGCGATGAGATTTGGGGTAACCGTAACTAAGGAAGCCGCCCAAAAGGATCAGAGGGAGGGTATTACTGATCAAGTGTTGCCAGGAGCCATGAATGAGTGGTGCTGTAATAACTCCCATCAATCCACTCATCCTTTGAGGGTACACGCCCAGCTGATGCAAATTCCAGCCGAACACCACCTCAAAGATTTTAATGCTCCAGATCAGGAGAGTAAATCCAATGGCGAGGTGGATACTGGTTTGGAATGTTTTATTGTTACTATTCATCTAGCTGTAGATATTGGGATTATATTCGGCTTTTAAACCTGAAAATTTGTGTTGGGTGCGAAAGAACTAAACTATTTCACTTGAATCCATACCTGTTAACAGGTGCAAACTAAATTTCTGTCAGCTTATAAGTTATTGCCAGTGTACAAATTATATTGTCAATTGCAAAAAAGAAGCTCAACAAATATAGTTAAAAAATCAAAACCTTACCCTGACGAATAGATATTTTTTGACTATAGTTAACCTGAACTCGGAATAAGAGCACAATAGAGAGCAAAAGATGGATAAAAAGCTTGAATTAGAGAATCAACTGAAAGCGTTACAAGATGAGTATATTCAAGAGCTGCCCAAACGCCTCGACCATATTTGTGACTTATCGAATGGTTTGATTACCCGTTAGTTAAAAAGTGATGCTGAAGAAATATATGCTCATCTACACAAGATAGCCGGTTCCGCTGCCAGTTTTGGTTGTGTAGAACTTAGTAAGGTTGCAAGCAAAAGTGAAAAAATAATTGCCCACTGGCTGCATTCAGAAATGTCGCCCGACAAAACCTTGCTGCAAAAATTCCACTCTAAGCTACAACATATGTCAAATAGTATTATTAAAACGCAGCCCAAACACGAAATAATTATTCCAGATCAAGAATATAATGAAAAAAACATTACACTTTACCTTTTGGAAGATGACAAGATATATGCTGAATCACTCACTTTACAGCTTGAGCAGTATGGTTTTAAATGCTCTTTATTTACCAATACCTTAGATTTTTATACTGCAATAAAACAAAACAAGCCATCTATTATCCTGTCAGACATAATGATGACCGACGATCAATTCGGGGGGACAAAAGTCATTTCACAACTCAAGCAAGAAGTTGGATTATCCTCCCCTATCGTAGTATTCAGCCAAAGAAGCGATTTTGAAACAAAACTGGAAGCTGTCAGAGCTAATGCCGATACCTATCTGGTTAAACCAATTGAAGTCGATAGTCTGTTAACTATCCTGGATAATCTGGTTCCAAAACACTATCTACATGAAGATTACCGCATACTAATTATTGATGATGACCTACAACTGGCAAATCACTATGCATTGGTATTGCAAAAGGCGGGTATGCAAGCCAGCGTCATAAATGAGCCCAATTTAGTTGGCGATGCCATTATAGAGTTTAATCCCGATATCATTTTGATGGATCTTTATATGCCCGAATGTAATGGAATTGAATTAGCCAGGCTGGTGCGTTATCACCCTGAATATTTGCATATTCCCATAGTGTTTTTATCGACGGAAACTCAGCTAACACAACAGCTAAATGCGTTACGTATGGGGGGAGACGACTTTCTGACCAAGCCGATTGAAGATCATTATTTAAGCGAATGTCTCGCCATACGGGCAGCAAGAGCACGTAGCTTAAATGAACTTATGATAAAAGACAGTATGACAGGCTTATTTAAGCATTCGATTATCAAAGAGCGTTTAAAGTCGGAAATGGAGCGGACAAAGCGTAATCACTCAAAATTGACTTTTGCCATGATTGATCTGGACCATTTTAAAAAGATCAACGACACCTATGGTCACTTGATGGGAGATAACGTTATCAAGCGTCTGGCACGACTGTTAAAAGTAAGGATGAGAAATAGCGATATCATCGGCCGCTACGGAGGCGAAGAGTTTTCCGTTATCTTACCTGAATGCGGCGCCGAACAAGCGAAAGAAATTTTTGACGAATTAAGACGCGTTTTCGGAGAAATGACTTACAACATTGAGGGTGAAAAATTCACTGTAACTTGTAGTATCGGCATCAGTGAATTTTGCGACAATATAACAATGGAAGAATTTATAAATCAAGCGGATCAAGCTTTGTATAAAGTTAAAGAGTCAGGCCGAAACCGCGTGGTAATTTATCAACAGAGTTGACATAAACTTTTCTTGTAAGGAAAAAATAGTGCTTGAGCCTGAACTACCGGAAAATGAACCAGAAAGACTTAGCGTAATTCAAAAGCTCTGTATTCTTGACACGGAGAATGAAGAGCGATTTGATCGCTTAACACGCATCGCTCAGTCTTTATTTAAAGTTCCTTTTGCACTCATCAGTCTGGTGGCAATGGTTCAAGTCTAAACAAGGACTGGATGCTTGCGAGACCCCCAGAAACATTTCATTTTGTGGCCATGCTATTTTAGGAAATAATATTTTTTTACATTCCCAATGCCCTCGAAGATCCGCGTTTTGCTGATAATCCTCTGGTAACAGGTCCCCCAAATATTCGAATGTATGCAGGGGCGCCTCTCTCTGCCCCAGGAGACGAGAAGGTTGGAACTTTATGTATTATTGACGATAAATCACGAGAATTTACTCGCCAACAGCTCAGTTTATTGCGTGATTTAGCTGACTGTGTTGAAAGAGAGCTTTTCCATCATGAGTCTCAACAAACATTGATAAAAATACGTGATAATGAACAACACCTGCAAGCGGTACTACACAATGTCATAGATGGAATCATCACTATTAACCACACCGGTATCATTCAAGAAGCGAATCCGGCGACAGAAACTATTTTCGGTTATCAACTGGAAGAAATGCTGGGCCAAAATATTAAGATGTTGATGCCCTCTGATATCGCCAGACAGCACGATGGCTATCTTCAAAACTTCCAAACCGGTGGTAAAGCTAAAATTATCGGAATTGGTCGTGAAGTCATGGGCAAACGTAAAAGCGGTGAAACCTTTCCTCTCGACCTGGCTATTTCCGGGATCCGCCGTGGTAATAAAAATTTCTTCGTTGGTTTAGTTCGTGACATTACCGAACGTAAGAAATCCGAGAAAGCTCTGGTTAAGGCCAAGGAAGAAGCAGAACAAAGCACCAGAATGAAGTCGGAATTTATCAATATGATGAGCCATGAATTAAGAACTCCATTAACCGTGATATTAGGTTACCTGCCCTTGTTGAATAATCCGCAAAAGTTACCACCTGCAGAAGTGATTTGTGAAATCATCGAAGACATCAAAGTTTCCGGCAATCACCTCTTGCATCTAATTAACGATCTGCTTGACCTATCAAAAATAGAAGCCGACAAAATGGAACTCCACCGTGAATGGATTGATATCAATGATATTATCTCTGGTATTCTCGCTAATGTTCAACAGAAAGCTACAGGCAAAAACATTGAGTTAATAAATCAGGTAACTTCATGCCAGCTTTATGTTGATCCTGTTCGTATTCGTCAAATTATTTATAACCTGCTTGGTAATGCTTTAAAATTTACCGAACAGGGATCTGTAAAAATCAGCTCCAGCTTGCAGTCCGGTATGCTGGCAATCAGCGTTCAAGATACCGGTATGGGTATTAAAGAAATAGACTTGCCGACTATTTTTGATAAATTTCATCAAATAGATAGCTCCAGCAAACGTAAAGCGAGCGGAACAGGCTTAGGATTGGCAATCACCCAAAAATTAGTAGAAATACATGGCGGTACAATAGAAGTGAATAGCCGTTTTGGTGAAGGAACAGAGTTCATAGTCACCTTACCGATAAAGGAACAGTAGAACCATGGCAAAAATTCTCTTGGTTGAAGATGATAAAATGATTTCCCGTATGCTGACCATGCGCTTAACGATTGAAGGCCATGAAATTGAGCATGCAGAAAACGGTCAAATAGGTGTAGAAAAGGCTCTGGCAGGTGCGCATGATCTGGTACTTATGGATATGCACATGCCGGTCATGGATGGTCACGAAGCTGTTAAAATATTAAGGGATAATAATTATCGTACAACCATTGTCGCCGTTACTGCATCGGTTATGAACAAAGATACTAAAAAAGCAATTGATGCAGGCTGCAATTATTTTATTAGTAAGCCTGTTTCGGAATCTTTTGAACAACAAATCGCTGACATTTTGACTAAAGAACAATAAATTTGCAGAGGAAACAAAAATTTGGAACCTGTAAAGCAGGTCTCCAATAAATGGTAAACTGATGAATTCAGGTTAAACAAAACAAAGGTGTCTCGACATGAGGTATCTGTAGGAAGGTATCTGTAGGAAACCCAAATTTTAATCCGACAATTTCAAATTACGGCTCTCCCAGGCAACTGTAAATTATTTCAGATTAGTTTATCCTGTAATAACATTATTTGTAACTACTCAGCGAGTTGTTACATGTACCCGTAACTGTTCAGGTTGCCTCTAAAATGAGTCAGATCGAGGCAAAAAATGTGAGTATACTCTATTATTTGACCATTTTTGAACGATGAGATGGCTCATTTTAGGGGTAAGCTGAATAGTTACCATTATTTTAACTATGAAGTGTTTATAACTTACTCATACTTAACAATGTTTTAACTATTCTTATCCCGAGCTCAGGTTATTTAAGATTTGCTCTAAGGTTGTAAGAAAATATCTCGCATCCGCTTTTAAAAAAACTAACGGTGGTTTTATCTTAAGAACGTTATGAAATGGTCCATCTGTGGTTAATAAGATATGTTTATCTTTAAGCCGTTCAATAATAAAATTAATCTGCTCCACCGCAGGTTCAAGGGTTTTTCTACTTTTGACAAATTCAACACCGATAAATAATCCCAGACCACGTACATCACCAATAATAGGAAACTTATGTTGCAACTCAACCAACCCTTGTTGTAAATAATTTCCTACTTCCAACGCGTGTGCTCTCAGCCCTTGTTGTTCGATAACATCAAATACCGCTGTCCCAATAGCACAAGAAACAGGATTTCCACCAAAGGTATTAAAATATTCCATGCCCATCGAAGCAAAAGAATCAGCAATTTCCTGGGTGGTAACAACCGCTGCCAGAGGATGTCCATTTCCCAGAGGTTTACCGATAGTCACAATATCTGGGATCGCCTCCTGGCTCTGAAATGCCCACCAATGACTACCTACTCGCCCCATACCTACTTGCACTTCATCGGCAATACAAACACCGCCTGTCTGCCTCACAAAATCATAAGCAGACTTCAGGTAACCTGATGGATGAACAATTTGTCCACCCACCCCTTGAATTGATTCACAAATAAATCCACAAATCGGCATTTCCTGCTGTTCAAACTCATTAATAACTCTCTGAACATCCAGGCTATAATTTTTACCCGTTTGTTCATTGGCTCCCTTAAATTTCCCACGATAAGGATCAGGGACTAACGTCTGTTTGACCCAGTCAGGACAGCCCTTCCCTCCCGAGCCATTAAATTTATAGGGACTTATATCAATACAGGCATTAGTATTTCCATGATAAGCTCCTTCCACAACAATCATTGCTCGGCGATTGGTGTGTGTCCTTGCCAGACGTAGCGCCAATTCATTGGCCTCACTTCCGGAATTAACCAGCATACAAACCGATAATTCAGGTGGCATGGTAGATAATAACTTTTCACTAAAACGGACAATATTCTGGTGCAAATAGCGAGTATTAGTATTGAGCATCGCCATTTGTTTTTGACCGGCAGAAACGACTTCAGGGTGACAATGCCCGACATGGCATACATTGTTGACCATATCGAGATAACGCCGACCTTTTTCATCATACAAATAGGCTGATCGCCCCGCGACTATCTTGAGAGGCGTTTTATAAGCAAGACTCAAATTCTCACTTAAATGGCGTTTACGAAAAGCAATGATAGCCTGTGGAGACATTAGATCTTGATCATTTGAGTTCCGACAAGCATATTGTAGCTCCAGACTAAATGAAGTGTGATCCAGGCTATTTAGATTCTTTATCGCCTGCCACGCACCTTGTTGAGAAACCAATATGTATTCATTTTCTGGTGAGCGACTATACTCGTAACCAGATATACACAAACTCACAGCCAGACGAGTTTTGATCATGTCCAACAGCACACTGAGTTCGGCTTGAATCAATGGATTTATTTGATGATAAGCACGAACCATCGTGAGAATTATCTCTCTAACATTTTCCTTATGCATAACCGCATAAGCAGTTGCAATGGCAAGTTCAGCGATCCGGTAACTCGATATCATGTCACCAAAATCAAACAAGCCTGATACAGTTTTACTTTTCACCTCAACCATCAAGTTGTAATCATTAGCATCATTGTGAATAATTTGTACTGGTAAACTGGCACAAAGCGGCAAAACTCTGGCTTCATAATCGAAGAGAATTTTTTCAATCAAAACTTGATTTCGTTCGGATTTAATATGGTGAAGATATTTACGGATCACAACATTTGCATGCTGAATATCCCATTGAAGATAACGATGGCCAGCGGGATGGTCAAAATTCGCAAGCACTTTATCCACTTGTGCTAACGAGTTAGCCAGGCTCTTAACAAAATTTAATTGGCTGGTTTCAACTTTAGCCCAGAGATCTCCTTCCAAAAAAGAAATCACTCGAAATAAACAGGTTCTATTAGCACCATCGGTTACTTTGATCATTTGTTTGCCACAAGACGAGTTGATCAATATCGGTACTTGAAGGTTTAAACTGCTATTTTCAGCGAGCAAGTTCATCACCTGATTTTCAAAATCTAATACGTCAGGACTTTGTTTGATATTAGCGACTTTCACTACAAACTGATCGCCCTGCGACGATATTAGTTTTCGATTGAGATCAACATAACCGGGTAATTCACTCAATTCGCCTTTAATGTCATAACGACGCTCTAAAATCTCTAACAAACAATCATCGGTGAAAATAGGCGTGATACTAACTAAACCCATATATTATTTACCAATCAAAAAAAGATTGTATCATTATATACCCGTTCTACCTCAAGATGCAGAACGGGTATAGGCCTCACTGCACAATAAGTTTTCCCAGGAGCCTTTCGAAGATAAATGGAGCCTCCAGTAAAATAGTGCTGTCCTCAATCGCACTATGGAGGTGCCATTCATCTCTCATCTCTACCTCCATGTATTTCTCTGACTACATGGTTGGAACAGTTAACAATGTATTGAGTAATCTGCCCGTTATTTCTGTTGGAAGGGGTGGGACGTTTAGTGCTGCATTTTTACGCCCATATGATTTTTCGCTGTCGAGTGGGCTTTTGAATGCTTTGCGATTATGTGTGAGCATTGATGGTATTAGTCCTGGAAACATGTTTGAACTACGTGTTAATTCAATCCAGTAATCATATAATGCCCTGGTTAACAATGCGGTATCTTCGCAAGTAAAACCACAAAGTAAAAATACATCAACGCCGGATGCAGTTAAAAAGAAAGGAAAACCGAACATGTACTCTGGAACGCCATGAGGACCAAGACGGTTATAAAACTCAAATCTTTTGTCGTAGCCAAAATATGCTGTAGCTCCAACCTCAACCAGTGCCGGGCCTAAGTCCACTGCAGTAAGGCATGAGCAGAGATGGATGATCTTGTTATTGACATTATTGAGTGGATACTCACTACTACCAACTTTCCATAAAATTGTATCTTGATCATAACCACAAACAGAACTCTCAGCCCCATGTCCTGACTCAGATATGTATTTAACACTGTCTGATGCATATACTTCAAAAAAATTTGCTCTTGTATCATTCCTTCCTGCAATCTGAACAAGCAAACCTGCCTGTTGGAATGCAGGTATTAAGTGGTCTCTTTTAAACTTAAATATATCTGACAAAAAATAATTAAGAACCGAATCAGCAAAAACAAATTTGGGATCTGTAGTTTCATCAACTTCGCTGGATTCAGGCTTGAGTTGATTTATCAGATCCTCGAACCGTACACGACGCGATCTACCCATCAAGTCATCATAAAGTTCAGTCAAATATGCCATTTCATCATTGATGAAACCCTTACCTGTTTCTGTACCTGTTCTTATTTCATTCATCAATTGAGCTTTAGTGATTCGATCTCCACCAGGTCTACCAATGGCAAAATCCGGTTCCATCTCGTAACGTTTTAAAACCAGTTTCTGTTGCTCTTCAAATGACATGCCTGTTTTGACTTCGTTGCTTTCAAGTGTATTAACCGTTAGAAAATTACCATTCTTATCAAGAGCAATAGGTTTCTGGCGTTCAATTTCACTGAGCTTTACAAATTTCATTATTAATCTCCTGCTAGATCGTAGAATAATTTATGGGCATCCTCTTCCTATTGCAAATTCATGAAATCAGGTTTAACTTTGCATGGAAGAGCGCCAAACTTAATTTACTCCAGTCCCGCTGTTAGTGATATTTCGTACATACTTTCAATCTACCTGACTCATAATGTTTTACATCAACAGTAGCATTTTTGCTGTCTGTTTTATTGGGGGAATCTCAGAATCCTTATCCTGAAGGGAATATCCTAAAGGGGTCAGTGACAAATGATAATCACTCTAATTGCGGTTTGACACTGACCTGTTCTTAATGGGTGCTCACTGCCTGGTTTTAATTACATGAAAAAGTAAAGTTCTTCAGTGGCTCACTAAGGAAAAATTTATTCCCTTTGATAGAATGTTTTTGTCCATCAACTACTGTTTTTCCAGGTTTGTTTTTACCGCAGTAATCTTTTCCGTTAACAAAAACACCTAACAATATATTAACCTGATAAGATCCTGAAAGGAGATCCGTTACTCTGATCCCATCCTTTGAGGTCAATTTACCACAGGCCCTTTCCTTTACTAGGGATCTCAGGTTTTGAATAGGATAATATTTGGTATCATTCGGGCGACAAGCCTCAGGTATTTGATTGGGAGAATAAGCATGTGCTTTTGCGCAGGCTAACAATTTATTGCGAGCACGTTCGCGGCATCGGTTTGGAACAAGTTTACCGCAACCGCCTTGCGCACTAAATTCTTTCTCCCTGTAGCTAACACTAATGGTTTCATAAGGTACGTTCAGTGTTCTCAGACGACCATTACTAGTGAATTTGATGCTATTCACCGTCCCATAATAATGTGCACTGCAACTTCTTTTAATATTGGCTGCGAAAATTTCTGCGCTGAATATAAATAACCCTGAAAGAGCGGTTAGTAGAATTATTACTTTTTTCGATCCACTGTAGAATTTCATACTGTCCCCCTTATGATTTATTTAAAGGTAGAATCCATTGGATATAGACTGTATATCTTCCTAATTATTCATTAAGCATTGATTGTGTAACATTGTTATATTTAGTGCGGGGATCCCATTAAAAATGGTTAATGTTTTAAATCATGATTGCTTTGAAAATAGAACTGGACAACTAAAGCTTGAATCATTGTATTAAGATTAGAGAGTCCTAAAATTGCTTAAAACTTAGCTGAACTTATAACAACAATTTGAAAATTACATTGATTTTAATCAATTTCTGACTGAGTAATTCAAAGCAGAAAAAAGGATATAGCAAACATTTATTTTATATCAACAAATCGTCCTGTCTTGCTGATAAAATGTAGTTTCCATTTTATTTTAAGAAAAAGAATTAAAGAGTTTCTACTAAGATTTTTATATTTTATCAAGCATTCAAGGACTGGCACTATTTTTGATAATCCAATTTTTAATTCCTCAATTTTGAAAAGTCATAAACTAAAAATTAAATCATTAAAGCTGAGTTAGTGGATTTGTTTTTCTATAAACCCCAGTCCCTTTCTAGTTTGTAGTGTTAACGTTCAGCTTAAACGGTACGAAACTGCACGCAGGCTAACCATGGATAGCACTAATGACTCTCCTGCGTGATTTCGCGCCCGCTTGAAGCTGTTGTTAATTAAGAAGATTTTTCATATTGAATAGATCCTTTCAATTTAAAATCCCACGGCCCTGCACTTGTTGTTGAGATGTCTGCGGGGTTAGTTATAGACCTACCATTGGCATTCAAATGTAATTTTGCTCCCAATAACCCAAAACCAGAAAGATCAAATGTTCCCTCACCTGGCATCTCACTCCAATCTAAAACACGGATCCAGGGAATTGCGGCTGCACCTGCTGCTGTACCTGTTTTTGATTGGACATCCCTCAATTCAAAATGAATCTTTTTTCCATCATAATAAGTAATCCATCCTTGAAGGTTACCGCCAGAAGGCCCAACTGACCAGCTACATGTAAAAGCTGCATCACTCCAACTATCATTAGCTGCTTCATTTGTAGAATTACGGATCTGGTCTGCTATTCCTTTAAGATCCTTAAGTGGTAACGTTGTTTCAACTTTAAATGCGTTTAGATTTTCCATTTCGTTCTCCATTTCTAATTATCTAAGATTTTTATGCCCTGGAAAAGCGACAAATTAATGATGTATATCTATTAAACAATTATAAATATCACCTCCTTTAATAATGCAGTTAACGCTCAACTTGATTGGCGACAAAATACAAAGTGAAACGACTGTTTTAACATCCGGTTGAATGATTGGTTTTACACTTGAATTGTCATCAGTTTCAGTTTCAGGTTCCTGTTTAAATATAATTGTTAATCCACAGCTCGAAAACACCGAGAAGCTTCATAAATGAAGTAAACACTACTGATAAGAAAATACCGATAAAAATAGAAATGAACAGCCCAAGCAAACCAATTATATATTCATTGTTCCATGATATGGTTTCAAAACTAAATACCGAAAAATTTCCATCAAAAAACTTAAATCAAATAAACCAAACCTATGCTTCTAAACAATAGCTTAAAGTGCGATTTTTTGTAAGATTTTTTGCTGATATATTTATTACTAATTATTCCTAAAGTGAATAACATTTGGATTCAGTAGTGGTGTTCCTTGTTAGCAATTAGCTTACTCTGATCCTGTTTATTCCTCGTCCTTATTAGTTAACCTCAACTCTGGATAAGCCGGCCGCTCAATACCGTGATTTTCGTGCCTTTCTGCGTTTTCAGAGTACATGCCATCTTTGGCAATAAATTCATTCAAAATAGCGGGCTATTTGTTCGTGAATTTGCTTACAGGGCGTAAGTAAGAGGCGGGAGCAGGATGCTGTAGCCTTGCCTTGCTAGACACAAAAATCCCAATATTGAGCCTGTTAAATCCCTCCTTCATAAAATCAATATTTGTAACTCTTTGATATTAAAATATTTAAGTCAATTCGATGACCCGTCTTATCCAGAGTTGAGGTTAGTTATCGCCGTGGCGATGATACTGCCCATTGGCGTAGGTTCAGGATCGCTCTGGTGCTGCACTGCGTTGACCGTCCAATCCACGAGACGCACTCGGTCTCGCTCATGGCATGGCGCTCATGGCATGGGACACCCATAAATTGATAGCACTAGTGGAGCAACTTATGGGTGTCCCATCGTCGTAAGATACTCGTTAGTATCAACGGCGGTTGCATGGTATCGGTCAACCCATAATGCACCTTGGTGTTGCTTTCTTTGACTATATTCCTGGGCTGTTCTCCCGGCGATCAACTGCATGCTCTGAGCAACTTCCTGGTTGGCTCCATCTTCCACCAGTAAGTGGATATGATTGGAAGTTACAATATAGTCAAGAACGGTTAGCCCAAAGCGTTTTTTGGACTCAAACAGCCAATAAAGCCATCGCTCTCTATCACGTTTGAATTTAAGTAGGAATTCTTTTTTGTGACAACGATGAGTAATGTGCCAAATTTGACTGGTAATATAACTTCGACTGGCTCTGGGCATCTATCTTCTTCCTTAAAGATGGTTTTTTGATGGCAAAAACATACGTTTAAGCCGATTTATGTGTCTATATTCGC
>JBFFIY010000096.1:0-18488 GCA_041556195.1 Enterobacterales bacterium | reverse complement strand
CCCACTTGCCCAGTGTTTTATTAACAGCGTTATCGGTTGCAAAGTCGCCGTTGTCCGCTTCCTTGATAGCCTCCTGAATTTCTTGAATTTGCCACTCGTTCAACTCAATAAAATCACGAATTGCTTCAGTGGCCAGAAAAGACTTGGAGCGATGGGACGCATTTGCCAGTTGTTCAAGACGGCCTTTAAGTTCGGGTTCCAGGCGAATAGTCATGGTTGTAGACATGGTAGCACCTCATGCTGTGTTCATATGTATACAATATAGCACTAATAAAAGGTGCATCTAAGGCAAAAATGGCTAGAATCATAGTAAACCTCTATTTAAGAGTTTTTATCACTACGAACAAAGATTAATCTGGCTGCCCAAGATCCGACGAATAAAACATTTTGCCATGGTTATCAACAATAATCGCAGAAACATTTTTTAAAGACTCAACCAGAATCAATCCCTGTTTAACTCCAAGTACAAACACACTGGTTGAGAGTGCATCTGCAAGGGTGCTGTGATCGGCTAAAATAGTCACGCTTTGCACAGCTGAAGCGGATTTTCCTGTTTTAGGATTTATAATATGATGAAAACGTTTACCATCTTCGATAAAAAAACGTTCGTAATCACCCGAAGTTGAAACCGCTGTATTAGCAACGGGCAAAATAGATACTAATTTTGATTCTGCTCGTGGGTGTTTAATCCCTACATTCCACATTTTACCGGCATTATCTCCCAGCACATAGGTATCACCACCGGCTGTAACTGAGGCATCTTTCACACCATAATTTTCTAAAATTTTAATGCTGTTATCAACGGCATGACCTTTGGCGATCCCACCCAGATCTATTTTAATGCCCTGCTGCTTAAAAAATATTGTTTGTTTTTTCTCATTTAGTACGATGGACTGATAATTAATAAGCGGTAATTTCTGAGCCAGTTGTGTGGAAGTGGGTTTTTGTTTTAAACGATAATCATAGAGATAACCCACGCTGGAAAAAGTAATATCAAATGCACCATTTGTCATCCTGGATATTTTAAGGGAATGTTGGAGCAGGTTAAATAGTTCGTGGGTTAACTTAACTGGTTCAGTAGCCGCCAGGTTATTTATTTTCGATAATAATGAATCGGCTTTATAAGGACTCATTGATGCGTCAATGCGATGCATTTCTTTCACAACTGCTAGTTTTGCCTGTTCCGCTTTTTGCTTGTCATCTAACCAGAAACGTACTCGAACTTCTGTTCCCATCACAGGAAATCTATGGTCAACCCACTGTGCATAAATGGATGGACTTTGTACAGACAAAAGTAAAAACAATAGTAAGAATTTATGCAGTTTTATCATGAGGGAAGAAAGGTAATGCGATAGTTATCCTGCCAGGTAGTCACATTCATAGAAGTAAAACGAATGGCTCTTATTTTGGTAAGTAACTTGCGTTCAAGTATTGGATCATTCAATTCACTGGAAAGGATTGTAACTTTTGAGACACGGCCATCACTAAGAATGGTCATTCTAAATATGACTTCTCCCTGCATGCTGGGATTTTTCCTGAGTGCCCTGTTATACAGGGAAAAGAATGAGCTTTTATTGTAGTCCATGAATTTTTCAATGTTTTCAGAAGGACGTTGTGCCTTACCTCCTCCCGCTGCTGATCGAGATTGTTTTATTTTTGCCGCAGCTAAATTACTACTAACCTGACGACTTCCACCACCAGTTAAACCAGAGCCACCTATATTGGTGCTGGCTTTGGCAATTTTAACGCCGCCACTACTCTTTTTAGCATTGTTGACCAACAGATCTCGCTCAATGGTTTTTGCTTTACCAACATCGGCTGAAATATCATTTTGATTAGCAATTTTTCTACTGGCAGAAGCATCTCTCACATCGGCAAGCACATCAAAAACGGCCAGATTTTTTCTGGCTTTTTCTCTGGCATCTTTCCTGTTTCCTTCAGGTTTTTGTTTCACAACTTTCTTTTGTTTTGGCTTTTGTTTTGGTTTTTCTTTTAGCTCTGGAATTTTCTCCAGTGGTTTTTCCTTTTTATCAAGCTCCTTCTTTTTGGGTTCAACTTCTGCTTGTTTTGGAGGAGGCGTAACAATTTTCTTCTTCTGTTCAAGTACTAACTTAACAAATCTTTCCGGGATATCTTCTTTAGGCTGAGGTTTTTTTTCTTCCAGTACCGCATTAAAAACTAACCAGCTAAATAACAGGCTAGCAACAAGCAAACCTGACAGGATCAACCAGTAGTTTTTTTCATCTTCAGCATTATCATCCCAGGGTAATTGAGGCTCGGTAACCATCCATCTCATGGTTTTTCCTCCAACCTGTTTTTGCTGTCCGTTTTTTTACTCACTGCTAGAGATATTTTTTTAAATGGGGTTTCTGTCAAGGTTGTCATGATACGTTTTAACAAGCGATAAGGTATTTGCTTATCTGCCAGAATGGTTACTTCAGCACCTTCTTCACTATTAACCTGCTGTTGATCCCATTTTTTTTCGGCTTGATAGAGTAGTTCTTCTTTTAAACTATCAATAATAAGTACGTCTGAATCTAATACTTCCGGGACATTGGCAACCTTTTTACCTTGCACCAGAATATCGGTAGCACTGACCATAATGATCAAATTTTCTTTGGGTAACTCTTCAGCAATTGACTCAGGTAGCTTGATTGTTTTAGAACTGGGTAATTGATGATCACCAGAGGAATTAACCAATAGAAAAAACACCAATATGGTAAAAATATCCATTAAGGAAACCAGACTCAAAGATGCAGAACCAAACCTCTTATGATGTCGCTCCATTCTTGTGGCTCTAAGGGATTTTTTCACTTGTCACCCCCTGTTCCTGTCTCTGTTTGGGTTTTAAGTTTAGAACCAGTTTCATACCCTGAAGTTTCGTCCAGTAAAGACGGATCAGGTGGAGCACTACCTATGGAGACATCAGGAAATAACTCTCCCGGCAAACCTTCGTTAGAAAGGGTTTCATTTTTAGCTGAACGAATATTAGATGAATCACTACTAACTTGACCACTACCAGATGGATCAGCACCATTTATAACTTCTGTTTTAATGCGCTTATCAGGATCGATTAATCGGACAGCATCCATAGTTTGAATAATCAGATCGTAAGGTGTTTCGGGTTCAGCCAATATTCTGATTGTGGTAGCCTCTGGAGCTCTTGCCTTTAATTGTTGCAACTTTAAATTGAGAGCATCAAATGGAGAAAGTGTCTCTTCCAGCTCATTTGTTACTGTAAAAGCTTCATTTGAATTCAAACCAGGACTCACATCAACTATATCTGATGCAACTGCGCTTTCACCCACTTCCAATTCAAATCCAGTTAGTACAAATTCAGAGATCACCCCGCTATTTTGTTCAGCCAGAACCAACCTGTTTTTGCGGATAATCACCTCTAATTGCATAGGAGGATCTTCATCAATAAGTTCAGGATCTGGCACACCACCAGGCAAATTAAGTTTAAGGATAGTCACTTGGGAAAAAACCGCTGTGATCAACAGAAAAGGCACCAATACCACCATCAAATTCATGAAGGCAGTTATATTCAGCTCTGCTTGAACTTCTTTCGTTCTGCGAATACGTTTACGAAACATTATTCTAGACTTTATGTGCGGTTTTAGTGCTTGAACTTTTCTTCATTTGTTCAAGTTTTATCTGGCGCTTTCGAAGCAAGTTAATAAATTTAACTGAAACCATTTCCAGACTATCGACAATCTCAGTGGTTTTTGTCTGCAAAAAACTAAAAGACAAAAGCAGCGGAATGGCTGCCATCAAACCAAAGGCTGTGGTATTCATTGCTACAGAAATACTGGCCGATAGCAGGTTGGCTTTTTCAGAAGGATCAACATTGGCCACTGCAGTAAAAGCACTGATCAAACCCATAATGGTTCCTAATAATCCTAACAGGGTGGCAATATTGGCAAATGTGGCAAGATAAGGAGTACGTTTCTCTAACCTGGGTAAAACTTCCATTAAACCTTCTTCCATGGCGAGTTCGATATCATCATGCCTTTTGCCCTGATTATTCTGATCCATACCGTAGGATAAAATACGTCCTATATCCGCTTTGGAAGACTGGATGAGTTCTTCTGCCTGAACAAAATTTCCTTCTTTTAACATGGGCAAAATCTGTTTCCAGATAATTTGATTGCGACGTTTGACACTGGTTAAAAAAACCATTCTCTCAATGGCTATAGCCAAACCGAAAACAAATACCAATAGAATGATATACATGAAAGTGCCACCTTCCTGCATGAATCGCACAATAGTATCCCATGTGCCTTCTTCGGTTATTACAGTAATGGCCGGAGAAGAAACTGCATTGGTTAAAGTATCTGCTGATGCTAGTAATATTGGGTAAATCATTGTCTGACCTCGATCTCAATCATCTTTATTAAGGAGTATAAGTTTTAAACATTTTTGTTTCTGATTACTGGTTCGCATTCTTTATATACCCGTTGTCATTCATAATCTCTGAAACAGGCATTATGAAGGATTAGGGGTATATAGTTTTAATTTTTGTGCACGTTGTTCCAAAAATAAATTTATATCTCTACGATAAGCTTCAGGCTCCAGTAATTGTAATACGGGTTGCCATACTGGTTTAATATTTGGTGATTCTCCGTTCATTGTCGGTTCACGCCAGGGCACAATAGTCAGAGTTCGTGGTGATTCTTTATTGCCAATCACACTCATACCTAACATATTGGATGTATTTACAGATTCAACAGCTTTATTCTTTGCTGTGTTGTTTTCTTTCGCAGCAGAATTATCCTCAGCAAAACCTGAAGGGATATAAAAAATAGCGATAAATACCAAAAAGAATATTTTCATTCGCCTTTCTCCTGTTTCAACTTGTTAATACGTTGTTTAAGATCTGCCAGCCAGTTTTTCAGACGTTTATCCTGTTTTTGTTGAGCGAGTAGCTGGTTTTGATATCTTTCATAATAGCTCAGGGCAACAGGGAGTTGATGCAAATAAAGATCCTGCAGTATGGCCATATTGACCAGAGCAGAAAGAGAATTTTCATCTGCCAGTAGAGCATGCTGGTAAATTTTTTCCGCTTTCTCAAATTCACCTTGTTGACGTTGGTAACTACCCGATAATGACAACATTCTCGCGGAAGATGTGCCTTGAATTTGAGCTAGCACTAATACTTGTTGCATATTTTCAAATTGTTTTATTTCATAGTACAGGCGCATAAGATTAAAATAGGCCGGTTCCATTTTTGGCGCTAGCTTTATGGCTTTTCTAAAGGCTTTAATGGCTTGTGCGCTATCGTTTTTTGTCAGGGAACTTTTTATCAAAGCACTTTTTATCAGGGAATTGCCCTGATTGAAAGCCTTTAAAGCATTTTCCGGCCATACAGGAAGCTGCGGTGCTTTTGTTTGTATATCAGGACCAGTTTGTATATCAGGATCTGTTTGTATGATTTTTTGCAAAGAAGAACAGGAAGCCAGTATAAACAGAGTGAAAAATAATAACGTTTTACGGATCTGTTGCATAATCATCAATGACCTCCGGTTTAACATAACGTGCAGGCATTAACTTCTCCAATTGACTGAAGCTTTTCTGGATCCAGAGATCCCATACACCCAGTTTTGTTAATGTGATATTGGCTTCCAGAGCATTTATCGCATCATCTTCAAAAGGAAAAACTCTCTCTTCTAATAATGTTTCATATTCTTCAAGTTCTAATTCACTCATTCCTTTTGGCCGTTCTGAATCTAAAATCGACTTCGCCAGAATGGCATAGGATTCTCCAAGTTTATGTCCGGCTTCTGTTGATAAAGGCTGTATTCGGTAATCTAATACTTTACTGTAACCTTTTAATAATAAAGTTAGCTTTTTTCTTTTAGCCTTAAGTGATTTCCTGAGTGGTTGTGTAAGTTTAATCGCTTTGAAACCTATGTAGTTATCGTTAGCCAGACTTAGCTGTGATTGTGCCGCCAGGGTTCTGGCTCTTAGATCTTGTAATTTATATGAATCAACTGTGATTATGATTTTTCTACGCCAGAAATCCTGTTTCCATTTCACCTTAAGTACTCCATATAAATCGATCAGGTTGTTTCTGGCTTCTAAAGCCAAATCAACCGGATAAGGATATTTTTTTATGTACTTTTTCCAGGTAGCAACGGATTTATTTTGAGACTTTGTATCATCCAGTTTCATCCAGCTTGATGCCGCTTGCCAGATTGCGCTTCGAGTAATTTTTTCATCCGTCGAAGTTTTAGCCACAATTTCATATTGTTTCGCCGCTTCCTGCCAATTCTCAAGTGCTTCATAGGCCACAATAAGTTTAGCCGGAAGATCTGCTATTAAAGGATTTTCAGGATAGGAGAGTACAAACTTTTCCAACACCGCTGTGGCTCTGGCATAGTCTTTTATTTGTAACAATAAAGTAGCAGCATCAAATTCTGCATTACTGCGTATTTTCGATTTCGGTTCAATCTTTCCTAAACGTAGAAAATGTTCTATAGCCTGTGTAAACTGTTGTTCCTGTTTTGCCATTTCTGCCTGTTTGAAGATAGCCTGTGCACGGCGCTCATGAAATATTTGCATTTTTGAAGCTTGATACCTGTCCTGTTTAAATAGTTGGATAAAAGCTACTTCTGCCAATGCGTAATGTTTAAGATCAAATTCACCATTAGCCACAACTTCTCTTGCTCTTTTACGATGAGATTCAGTTACCCATTCAATAGAAGGCACTTCTCTGGCTAAAGTCACCGCTGGTGCTATCTGGTTGTTTGAAAGCTGTAGCTCAATAGTTTGTGCCACAACTTGTGGAACGCGTTTTGCTCCAATGAAGGTATTTTTATAGGCCATGCCTGAATCTATCAATTGCTGCCTGAAAACATTTAAGGCTTTTTGTGAAGTGCCGTTATTTTTATCTGTTTTTTTATTAGTGAGTGCTGTAAATATGTTTTGCCTTCCCAATACAACTCTAAAACCTGCTTCTTCTTTTCGTTGGTTAGACAAATTATTTGGCTGATAAGCCAATATCTGATATTCAGATATAGATCCTTCAATATCTCCTGCGTCATTTAACGCTTCTGCTAACAACCATTGTTTGTCTGATCTTTCTTTGTGATCATGAAAGCTTTTGATAAAAACCCTGTACCACTTTGCTGCTGCTAAATAATCCTGCGGGTTTTTAGATTGTTGGGCTTGTGCATGATAAAAATTAATGACATCAGTTATATTTTTGTAAAGCCAATTAGAGACTGGTTCAGTCCTGACTCGGCCTGTTTGTTCCCAGTAATAAGCACCTGTTTGATAATGCTTAACAAAATTTTCTTTTGAATCCATTACCAAATCAAGAAACCCTGTTTTTGATAAAACATCAATGCCATGTTGTTCAAATTCAGGCGCAAGGATATCGAGAGGTTTTGATTTCACAAAGGTGAAATATGTGTTTGCTGTATCTTGAAATCGTTCTTGCTCCAGATAGAAATTAGCTAAAGAAAGATAGAGCTCTGCTTCAAAAACAGCATGTCCATTTTTGTAAAAATATTTAGATAGCGTTTTGGGTCCTTCAAGATAAGACAGGCTTAAAGACATAACTCTATTGGTTTCGTTAATGAAATTATTATCTATACCATTTCTTTTTTCAGCAGGTTTGTAAATAATATGCAGTAATCCAATAAAATCATTCACTGCCAACTCATATTTCTGTCGCTTAAAATGAGTCCATCCTCGTTTAAATAATGCAGCATTATAAAAACGGTTGAGTTTGCCCTTCTGAGGTTCATTTTTATGAGAAAGAACCCCGTTATAAAGCTTTAGAGCGCTTTGATACTGCTTACGACTAAAAGCTGTTTCGGCCATTCTAAATCCGGCTTCAATAATTTCGTGCTGTTCGCCTTTTAATTGAGATAACTGATTGAGCAATTTTTGTGAAAACTCCGTATTTCCCTCTAAATCTGACACTCTGGCTAACTGATAGCGAATACTCGTCTGATTGATCTGGGCAGGATATTGTTCAAGTAATTGTTGATAATAACCGGCAGCAATTTGTAAATGATGTTTCATTTGCTGTTGCTGTTCCTGATCCAGCTTGTTTTCAGCGATCATAGACTCTATTTCAGCTAAACGTTGTAAAGATTCAACGATAATTTCTGAATTTTGGGTACTTTTCAGTAATTTTATATAGCTATCTCTGGCCTGCTCAAGTGAAGCAACGGGTAGTTTAGTGGAGGGTAATATTTCTACATTATATTCCACGGTTTCCAGGGTAGGTTCATGTATATATACCGTTCTAATCGGCTCTTTAACCGCACAACTACTGAGCATGACGAATAAAAGAAAAGACACCGAAGACTTAAGTAATGAGACAGGTCGCAAGCAATAATAATTTAAATTATTCATTATCGCTATTCTCAGGGTTATGCAGTTTCACCGTTTCCTGAATGGATTGAAACTTTAAACGTGCTATGGCCAGATTGGCTTGTAACGCCAGTTCTTTTAATGCTGTTTGTCGCTGTCTTACAAAACCTGTAAACATCTGTGACATGCTACTTTCCAGTTCATGTTGTAACCCCGACAACTGGCTGGTAGCAAGATCGCCTCGCACCTTAATTTTTTCGATTCTTTTCACGGCTTGTGGCAAGGATTGTCTTGATCGTTTAATTAAAGATTGTAAGTGCCTGGTTTGCTCCGTTAATTTTTCTACCGTTTGTTGTAGTTTTGACAAACTATTTCTTGCGGACCAGCGATCTGCATCACTTTTCCGATGAAACTTCCATTGTGCAACACCATTAAGCTGCCGGTATTTTTCAATTTTTTGAATATCTATTTCAGATTTAATTGTTTCAATAATACGGCTATCTTTATCCAGTTTTTTCCATATATCATAATCATCCTTTTTTAAAAACTGTTCTGACAATGCTTTCTTTGATTGTTTTTCAAACTGCTCGGTAAGTTTATTCTGCTCTAAATAGTAATCTTGTGGGATTTGCGATTTTAAAAATTCAGAAATTTTCTGTGATTTAATTTTATACCTTTGTTCATTGGTTTTTAATGCCAGACTAATCGTAGGTAAAATGGATAAACTCTGTTTGAGCTTCAAACGCCATTGTTCCAGTTGTTGCCACTTATCTAACAAACTAAAAAATTGGGGAGCAGCAATGAGTTGGCGAGTAAATCCTCGAGATAATGATTGCTCCATTTTTTTTATTGACTGACCACTGGTAGTTGTTATGGCATTTACACTAACAAAACCATCTGTCAAAATGTTTTCTTCAGGAGGAACCAATAAAACCCGCCAGGTATTATCTTGCAGCAGCTGTTCTAATTGTATTTGAGCCTCATTTTGGGTGATAATTGCTTTTTCGTATCCTGCAACAGCCTGTCTTAAATCGCCCAATTTCTGGTGGGCATAGGGCACAGCTAACCATGCTTCTTGCACTGCCGGTTCTAATATTTCAGCCTTATCAGCCAGTACTTTCCAATAATTTAATGCCTTTTCATAATACTTGCTTTCAGAAAAGGCCCAGCCTAATGAAAGTAATGCATCATATGAGACTAAACCATCCATTCGTATATTTAAAAAGCGCTTTCTGGCTTCTATATGTTGACCCGCATTTAAATCATCAAGTCCTAATACCAATTGCGACTGATCTCTTAGTGCATATTGTTCTTGATCGACAGGCATTAAATCTGCAACCGTTTCAAGTAGAGCTCTACCTTGCAGCTTCGCTTCTTTCTCTTCTAATCTAAGTAAGGTTACCCCCTGATTATATTGAGCGTAATGATGTAAATTGCCTTTGTTTTCAATTTGTTCAAGTTGATTAGCTGCAAGTAAAAATTCTCCACGACTAAACATCAATTGTGCTTGCATCAATTGCTTCAGAGGAAGTTCATGTTCAAGCAGGTAAGCTTCATCAGCAGTTTGTAACCATTGCTCTGCCAGGACGAAGTCTTGCTCATAAAAATACACTCGCGCCATGACCAGAGCCAATCTTGCTTGTAAATCAGGAGTTAAGTTGTTTGAAGGTTGAGACTTTATTGCTTCCAGTCTATGTTGTGCTTCTGTTGGTAAGCCTAAATCGAGTAATAGACCTGCGGCAAGCAAATCAGCTTGAGATTGGTGCTGTTGAAATTGATTGCGGCTTTCTCTGGCATACAGTCGAATAAGAGCATCCAGTTTATCGCCTCTAAAATGGAAAAAAAGTACTTCTCCCCATTGCAGGCTCGATATAACTTTTGCTTCTTTTGTACTGGTTTCTACTGCTTCAGTATTTTTTACATCAGCAAAAGCCAGGGACAAAGGCAGCAAAAATCCAATGTAAAGTAGGCTAACCAGGGCAAACACTTTCATAGAATTTAACTTCAACAGGATAACCTGTCAGGCGTCCCAGGGTTTGATGATAAATTGTGGTTGTTGTGTCGCTATATCATCAACTACCTGTACCTCAAAAGATTTTTCCCCTTCCTTTTTTTCAAACTTCATGCTGACAGCTCGCTTATAAGCCCTGTCATAAGTACTAATCCCTGTAAAAAAGGCCACTAATTCATGCTCACCTGAAGCAATATTTCCCTGGTACAAAGGCTGTATTGCGCCACGTTTAAGTGCTTGCACGTCTTTATCTGTATAAAGGAATGATACTACCAACTTACCGTCTAATTTAAGTTTCACCCCTTCAAGCCTAAAGAAAGAGCCATAATCCATCGAAACATAAACAGCCACGCGGGTAGAAGCAGGATGCAACAAATCTTCTTCTAGCAGAAATAAATCTCTATTCAATTCAATTATCTGTTTTTTAAGATTGTCACTGCGTAAGGTAAGGCTACCCTCTTCTTTTTGCTCTTGTTTTTGTAAAGAGCCATCTTTTTCAAGTGTCACGCTTTCTTCTTTTGTCGCTACCAGATCGGCAGCCACAAGCAGTTGAAGGCTTAACAACATCAAAAAGAAACCGGTTAATAGATTTCTCACATATCACTCCCCACTGTTTAAAACCTCAGCTCGGGATAAGCCAGGCCGCTCAATACAGTGATTTTCGCGCCTTTCTGCGTTAAGTTCACTCAAAATAGCCAGCTATTTGTTCGCGAACTTGCCTTGCCAGACACAAAAATCCCAGCATTGAGCCAATTATTTATATATGTAAAATATAAACTATTGTAATTTTTTGAAATTTAATTACTGAATACTGTTAATTGACCTGTCTTATCCCGAGCTGAGGTTATATATTTTGTTCAAAAAATTGCTCTTATACGAAGTCAACTGAACTAAAAGACTTGATAGCATAACTGATCTACATGAATCAAGACGTTGCATGGATCACAGTTTTATTGCCTATTTAAAAAATTGCCTGGATTTCAGATTTATCCTCCTAATAATCCATTGTACCTGATTACAGAGTACATGAGCTTTGTCTATCATATTTCAACAAATTTGATAGACAAATGACTTTGAAGTAAATACATTAAGATCTACGAGTTTTGTTTATCATAATTTAATCAATATTGTCATCAAATCGGCTTGATTATGCTATTTCTAATAATATTCATGCCTAAAGATACAACTTGTTAGAGTATAAGCTGAAAAATTTGATTTGTTATTAAATGTATTTTAGTAATACTGGTGAAATAGATCGCCAGATATTCTGCTGATACTCAAATGATCACAGATTAAGTTAAGTTCTCATCGTCTGGTTCAGCAAAAACTGCCAAAAACTACAAGATAAGTTAGCTTCACTTCTTGTCCGAAACAGATTATTTGAATTAGTTTTTAACAGATTCCTCTAGCTTCAACAGAACAAGGTTCCAGATAAGGAAACCCATGACTGACACAAAATACAAACTTGATTCAATTGACAAGATACAAATTACAGCAGCAGCCCGTAAAGCATTAATGGCCGCAGATACACATTACTACGCCTGGTCAGCAGAGCAACAAGAACGATTTCGTGCAACTATGGATGAAAACTCTCGTAATAGAGTGCGGCGTGCTTTACTTGACAGTTTGTTAGGTATTAAATGTTGTGGCAAAAAAATCGACAAGGTATGGGATGATATTCCCTTGCACAAGTTGAACATTCTTAACTGGGCGAGCCTGCTTACCTCTGGGATCGGCGAAGATTACATCTATCTCAATGAATCTATGGCCAAAGGCGAAAGCCTATTAGATTTTGTCACCTTATACGATTATGACTATGCAGATCACCTGTTTCAGGAGCAAGCTAATCAGCAAGATTTTAAAGATTACCAGGGTTCCGAGTACTATGCCTATAAGCATCCCTCATGGATCAGGTTATTAATCGATAATCAATTCTACTATGCAACATTCCTATCTCTTGCAACTCAACTAACCGATGATATTGAAGCAACTGGTGATGAATTTATCGAGCAGTTAATCCCTCACAAATATGTTGAGGGAAAAGCTAATGGTAAACCCGAGAAAGGAGGATTTCTTTGGGATATGCAACTTGATGCTGGTGGACAGGAAAAGCAGTTAAACGAACTAAATAGCCGCTGGTATTCCTATCAGCAAGAACGCTGGTTAGCACTCAGTAAAATCAATGACAAGCTACCTCCAATTCTCTATACACAAGATAAAGGTTGGGATAATGACCCTCACCGTTGTTTTATTTTTAACAACCAAACCACCTTAAAAAAAATTCGGTGGCGTCACTTTTTATCTGATTGCAAGCCATTAATGAATGATTTCTCGGTACTGTCTGTACAACTTGAACAAGAGATTAACAGAGCCAAATCCTTTTTATCAGAAAACCATCAAGATATTCAAATAAACTTTGATCCAAATGTTATCAAATTACGTAAAAAGAGAAAAATTATTATGTCAAATCAGGCATTAGAAGATCTGGACAAAATAAGCTCCGAAGATGATCCTGCTGAATAGCGAGGCTAGTTCATTATCCGTTGATAGACTGTCTACTTACTTTCACTAGGTTACATATTTGGCAAAGGAAAAGAATAAAAAAAATTCTAGGGCACCCTTATCTTAATACAGTGATTCAAACTTTAGTTATTTTGTTCTATATTTCATAGCAATTATGAAGAAAATATGAACTATTCAGACAAATTTTCTATTAGGATAAGATTTTGATGATTTCTATAATAGGTTTGTATGGTATAAATGAGGTTAGGGTGTCCTAGATGATCACTAGATGATCTAGATGATCTAACAAAACAAATTACTGAGTCTTCATATAAAACTATGAGTAATGAAATAGCTTCCATTGACACGGCTAAAGCGAAGGATCTTTTATCTAATAGCGAAGCTGCTCATAATTTATTTATTGTCGGTATGGGAGCTTCAGCCGGGGGCTTAGAAGCCTTTATTTCATTCTTTGATGTGATGCCTGCGGATACGGGTATGGCCTTTATTCTAGTATCGCATCTCGATCCTGATCATACTAGCTTGCTATCTGAGTTGCTGCAAAGACATACCGACATGCCAGTGAGGACTATTGAGAATGGCATGAAGGTTCAAGCCGATCACATTTATGTCATCCCCCCCAATAAAGATTTGCGTATTTTTAACCAGGTTCTGCAACTATTTGATCTGCTACAACTGCATGGCGCTAATTTACCAATAGACGGTTTTTTTCGTTCACTTGCAGAAGATCAGGGTGCCAATGCTATCAGTATTGTTCTATCGGGCACGGGTACTGACGGTACACTGGGCATTAGGGCAATTAAGGGTGAACTTGGCCTGATTATCGCGCAGGAAGAAACTTCAGCTAAATATAATGGCATGCCAAGAAGTGCAATTGCCACCGGACTGGTTGACCATGTATTAGCTCCTGAGCGTATGCCGGAGACATTAATAGAGTATGTGAATCACAAGGCTCGTACAAAACACGCCATACTCCCTGAGATAACAGTGCAACTGACGGATGATTTGAATAAAATATTCATCCTGCTTCGCAAACAAACAGGGCATGACTTTTCACTTTATAAAAACAACACTATTTTCCGCCGTATAGATCGCCGAATGACCCTGCACAAAATTGATGAAATATCTGACTATGTGCAGCTGTTGCAACAAAACACATCTGAAGTGGACGCTCTATTTAAAGAACTGCTTATAGGCGTCACCAGTTTTTTTCGGGATGCAGAAGCGTTTGATGCGCTGAAAAACAAGGCCTTATTAGAACTGCTAAAAAAGAAACCTGACGACTACATCTTTCGTGTTTGGGTGCCGGCATGCAGTACCGGTGAAGAAGTTTATTCCATTGCAATCCTGCTTCAAGAGTGTATGAAAGAGATCCATCGTTATTTTACAGTGCAGATTTTTGGTACGGATATCGATGAAGCTGCGATCACTACGGCACGTAAAGGGCGTTATTCAGCTAATATTTCAGCTGATGTTACGCCTGAGCGGCTGGCACAGTTTTTTAGAAAAGAAGAGAATGGTCAATACCAGATTAGTAAAGCCATTCGTGAGATGGTGGTCTTTGCACCTCAAAATATGATTAAAGATCCGCCGTTTACCAAACTGGATCTGCTCTGCTGTCGTAATTTACTGATCTATTTCAGTTCAGAATTACAGCATAAACTATTGCCTGTTTTTCATTACAGTCTGAAGCCAGAAGGTATTCTTTTCCTTGGTACATCGGAAACCATCGGTGCAAATAAAAAGCTATTCGCTTCAGTAGATAAAAATCTGCGGATATTCCGCTGTAAAACGGGTGCGTCTACTTTGGTGGAACATTTCCACCCAGTTTCACTCACTGAGGGATACGGGACTAAAAAACAAAATATTACTATTAACAGGGATAAGGGACTGAGCTCCATGAATTTAATTGAAAGTATACTTCGTGCCAGTGATACTCCACCTTGTGTGGTGATTGATGATAATTCCAATATTGTCTATATACATGGCAAAGTAGGTCAATATATTGAACTTCCAGAGGGTAGTATCAGCCTGAATATTCTTGATATGGCCCATCGCGGACTGAAAACAGTTTTGGCTTCCGCAATACATAATGTAGTGACTAACCATGCTGAATTCACGCAAAAAGATGTGCGAGTAAACCATAATGGTCGCTATGTAACTCTGGATCTAAGCGTTAAACCTTTGCTGGATGAAGGGTTAGCAAGAAAGTTAATGATGGTTATTTTTAAAGAAGTTGAACCAGCATTATTGTCTACGGCTGACGATATCTTAAAATCAGACAAAACAACCGTTGAACTGGAACAGGAGCTGCAATACACCCGGCAAACACTGCAGTCGACAATAGAAGCGTCGGAAACGACAAACGAAGAACTCACGTCAAGCAATGAAGAACTGCAAAGCACTAATGAAGAATTACAAAGCATGAATGAAGAGCTGGAGACCTCAAGGGAAGAACTACAGTCGCTTAACGAGGAATCGATCACTGTAAATAGCGAATTGCAAAACCGGGTAGATGAATTGTCGCATGCAAATGATGATGTGAAAAATCTACTGGATAGCACAGAGATTGCCACACTTTTTCTGGATAAAGAACTCTGTATTCGACGCTATACTCCTAAAATGACAGAGATCATTCCATTGGCGAAGATTGATATCGGCCGTCCTCTCAGCGATCTGGCATCGACTC
Source organism: Enterobacterales bacterium (assembly GCA_041556195.1). Lineage (GTDB taxonomy): Bacteria > Pseudomonadota > Gammaproteobacteria > Enterobacterales > 21-14-all-40-8. The sequence continues at coordinate 2,937 of JBFFIY010000096.1, read as the reverse complement.
TGGAAGACATAGATCTGAATGCCAATGCCAGTCAGGTGCTTGTCGATCTGGCTATCAGTGAAATTGAAGTCAAAAGTAGTAATGGACATTGCTATTTGTTGCGTATTCGTCCCTACCGAACCATTGCCAATGTCATTGATGGTATCGTGATGACATTTGATGACATTAGTAACCGTTTAGAGGCTGAAATTGAATTAAAAGAAAGCAAAAATCAATTGGCGCTAGCTTTCAAGGCAACAAATGATGCCGTCTGGGATTGGGACTTGAAAACAGGAGCTATACTAATAGACAAAGGTTACAGCGACCTTTATGGAGAATCACACGCAAAGCTGGAAGATGTTTGGCAGTGGCGAATGGATCATATACATCCAGATGATCGTGATCGGGTGATCGCATCCATTCAAACGGTAATTAATGCAGATAGCGAATATTGGCGGGAAAGTTTCCGATATCGTAAGGAAGATGATTCCTATGTTATGGTCATCGATCGCGCTTATATTTTTCGTGATGAGAATGGCAAAGCTAGCCGATTGCTTGGAGCTATGTTGAATGTGTCGCAATTCATCACCAATTAAACACCCTTTTTTAAGGACGATGCTCAATGAAACCAAAAGAATTACGTAAGCGAGCTGAAGAAATACTCCTGGATAAAAGTGAACATCTTAAAGAGATGTCACCCGAAGAGATTCAACACCTGCTTGAAGAGTTGCATACCCACCAGATTGAACTGGAAATACAGAACGAAGAGCTACGTATATCTCAGGAAGATTTGAGCAAATCACACGCTCGCTATCAAGACCTCTATCACTCAGCTCCCGTCGGTTACCTCACGCTTAATGAGAAAGGTCTAATCGTTGAAGCTAATCAAACTATTGCGGATATGCTAAACCTACCAATTGTAAAGCTTATGGGCATACCGTTTACCGACTTCATAGCATATAATGATCAAGATATCTTCTACCAGTTAAAGCGCAGACTATTAGAAAACAAAACCCCGCAACATTGCGAATTACAATTGAATAATCAGAGTCTAAATGATTTTTGGGTACTATTAGGCTGCAATACAATAGTAGATGATTCAGAGCAGATTCAAGAGATACGCATTTCTATCAGTGATATAGCAGACTATAAATTGGCGCAGGAAGAACTAGTTAAACTGTCCAAGGCACTCCAGTACAGTGGAGAGGGCATAATGATTGTGAATCGCGCTCCTGTCATTGAATATATTAACCCGTCTTTTACTAAAATTACTGGTTATCTCGCGGAAGAGGTGATTGGAAGAAATCCAAATATTTTAAAGAGTAATGCTCAGGAGCCAGCTTTTTATAAGAATATGTGGGATACCATTAACAGTGGAGAAGTTTGGCATGGATCGATCACCAATAAAAAGAAAGATGGTACTTATTATCCAGCTTTGATGTCTATCGCGCCGATTCAGGATCATAAAGGTAATATTACGCATTATGTAGCGACTCAAACGGATATGACTGAACATGAGCACTTAGAAAATCAGTTTCGCGAAGCGCAGAAAATGGAGGCAATTGGCGTGCTTGCGGGAGGTATCGCGCATGACTTTAACAATATATTGGCTGGTATCATGGGCTACGCTGAGCTTGCTAAAAACAAGCTTGGAACAGATGACCCGCTGAATAAAAATATTAATACAATTTATCAGTTAAGCATGCGAGCAGCGGAAATGATTAAACAGCTGCTGACCTTTGCACATAAAGATCAGATCGCGATGAATAATTTTTCGCTTAATTCCTTTGTAACGGATGGGTTAGAATTAGCTCGCTTGAGTATCCCGGAAAATATTGAACAGGAATTAAATATTTGTTCTGAAGAAATCATTGTTTATGGTAATGCTACACAGATACAGCAGATCCTGATTAATCTCCTGAATAATGCTCGTGATGCGCTTGATGGTATTGAAAAGCCGAAAATTACCTGTTCACTCCAGCCTTATTATGCTGATGATGCATTCAAACAACGTCACCCTCAGGTTAAACAGAATCAATTCGCTTTACTTTCTGTCGGGGATAATGGAGTGGGAATTCAAAATGAGGACATAGATAAGATCTTTGAACCTTTTTTCTCAACCAAAGAAGCCGGTAAAGGTACAGGACTTGGGCTTTCTATGGTCTATGGTGCTATCGAATCTCATAATGGTGTAATTGAAGTCGATAGTGAGGTTGGCAAAGGCACCGTGTTTACTATCTATCTGCCTATAATTGTTGGGTTGAAAGGTGAGCAAGTATCGCCAGAGCGAACGATAGTTAAAGGCAATGATCAACTAATTTTAATCGCGGATGATAACGAGCCACTTCGAGAAGTTATTGAAGCTACTTTAATTAACCTGAAGTTTAGAGTGATTTCGGCTGTTGATGGTGAGGATGCTTTCAATCTTTATGAAAAACATAAAAATGAAATTTGTCTCGTTATTTTAGATGTTATTATGCCTAAAATAAATGGTGTGGATGCCGCAGTAAAAATTCGCCAATTGGATAGTACTATGCCCATCATTTTTGCAACGGGTTATGACAAAAAAGGAGCGATTAGCGCACAGCAGCAGGTGAAAAACAGCGTTATATTAAACAAACCATTTTCCGCAAAAGAACTTAGCAAAACAATAAATCAGTTACTTTATTTGTAAATATTTTCGTTATAATTATTTGCGTTCAATAATTTATCGAACATCATCTAAAAGATGAAAACAATTATACAAATTACAGAATTAAAGATCCGCTTTCCTGATGTAGCAGACTCTCAACATGTTGCATATTCTGGCTCTGAAAAATGTCTTACAATAAATTTATTATCCAAAAACAATCTGAAAAAAAGCATTACTTCCTAACGCCAAATCTAAAAAAGAGGTGAAGTGTTAATTCAAATTCAAAACACCAAGGACTGGCTACCTATCTTCAACAGCAATTTTTT
>JBFFIY010000095.1:0-18511 GCA_041556195.1 Enterobacterales bacterium | reverse complement strand
GATTTGATCGAATGCCTGAGCTTCACCGCCATGCTTGGCGGCCAACACGGTACATAATGCTGCTGTTAAGGTTGTTTTACCATGGTCAACGTGGCCAATTGTTCCAACATTGACATGGGGTTTGGTACGTTCAAACTTTTCCTTAGCCATAGGAAGCTCTCTCCGAAAATTATGAAAAAAATAAAAATAAACTAACAGATACAACAAAATCGGCGCAATACATAGAGTACTGCCCCGAAAAATGGTGCCGATAACCAGATTTGAACTGGTGACCTCTCCCTTACCAAGGGAGTGCTCTACCGACTGAGCCATATCGGCAAAAAAGGATGCAAGTGCTAGCATGAAGACACTTGCATCTTTGCCTGGAGCGGGTAGCGGGAATCGAACCCGCATCATTAGCTTGGAAGGCTAAGGTTCTACCATTAGACCATACCCGCAAAACACGTCATCGCCAGTCGGCTGACAAAACATGGTGGAGGGAGGTGGATTCGAACCACCGAAGGCGGAGCCGTCAGATTTACAGTCTGATCCCTTTGGCCACTCGGGAACCCCTCCAAAAGCCTTTTTCTTATGCCTTTTCATTTCAAGAACTTTCATCTTAAAACAGGTCATAAGAATAATATTCTTACATCCAACATCCTGGTAAATGACTTTCTGCTTCCTTGCTTTGCATTATTCCAAATAGGAAGAATGTCTTTTTCAAACGTTTCTTTCCACTTTCTAATGGTGCCGGCTGAGGGACTCGAACTCTCGACCTACGCATTACAAGTGCGTTGCTCTACCAACTGAGCTAAGCCGGCTTAACATTTTCTTTTAACTGATAATGTCAACTATCCCTCTTGCAATCTTTTAGGCAGAATATACACTGTCAATTAAGAGGGACGCAGATTTTAGTGGCTTGCCAATCAAAATTCAATCTCTTTACAACTTTTTTTTGTTATTTTTTGCATATTTATCGTTTTATTTGCAAATTCACTGGGATCTGACCATAAATTTAGCTCATTTTCAGGATCAGGCCATTTTATTTGGATCTTAAATAGTGTTTTTTCATTAAAACGAGGTTCAACCATTATTTTTTCATCTGGCATTTTAAGCAAAACCCGTTTTTGTGTTTTCAACGCATTATTTTTTGTTGAAAATACCCCCAGAGACACTCCTCGACTCCATTTTCCCCGATTGATCACAAAGGTATCTAAGCCCATAGATTTTGCTTTTCTCATTTTCTGATGGGCAGCTGGCAAATCTTTTTGAGGTTCAATTAAAACTAAATATCCCGCTGGGACTGAAACCAGTTCGCCTTCGGTTTTAAACATGTGCCCCATTTTTGTTAATTCCGTTTCCCAGATTGCAACTTCAGACTCTGATAATAAGTTAATTTGATAACATGGTGCTTGCGGCAGATCCTGTTGCTCTATTTCCTGAGGGACTTCATTTTCTACCGGATATAACTCCTCAGCCGATTGTTCCTCTGGTGTTTGTAACTCAATAGGTTGCAACAATGGTTGTTCTACTGTGTTGCCACTCTCATTAACTGCCGTTTCAATGTTTTTTTCGGCTACCTCAATATTGTCCTCCCCAAGGTTATCTTTTAGCCTTTGTTTTTTTTCGTTCTTGTTCGTTTGCAGGCTCGGCACACTTACATCAACGTCTTTAGCAGCATAGAAGGGCTCTACTACCTGGATACGCTCATTATTAATTAATACTGGGATTTTTCCACTAGCAGGGGATTTATCAGACTTATATTGGGTTTGATGCCACAAAAACACGCCTAAATTGGCAATCACTATAAAATATAAAAACCCACGTATCATAAAGATGCACCACAGATCCGTAGATATATACCTTTAATGACAAGGTTTTCACACAGCATTTTTTGCTGTCCGGGTAGAAAATTTAATTGCTCGGCTATAAGCGCACCATCTCCACCGGTTATTACCAATAACGCCTGCGGAAAAGATTTTTCAAACTCATGCCATCTGGCAGTTAAATAATCAACCAACAATGTCAATATACCCTGGGTCACAGCAGAAGAAGTTGAATCGCCATATCCTAATCTGGCAACAGTTGAAACAGACTTTCTTAAAGATGAACCAGCCGTTTCTCCTTGAAGACTTTTTTGCATCATTGTCATACCTGGCAAAATGTGCCCTCCCAGATGCTCCCCTTTTTCATTAATAACATCGAGAGTAACAGCTGTGCCACAATCAATGACCATGCAAGGGCGATGATGGGTAAACCAGACAGCAATCATAGCCATCCAACGATCGACTCCCATATCTTCGGGCTTCTGATAAATACAATTCAATTCAAGCCAGCGCGATTCTGTTTTTAATTGGATAAGTTCTAGTTGCCACTGTTTTTTAGCATAATTATTTAACCATTCAATTTGCTGTTTGTGTCCAACCGATGCCACTACCACCTGCTGTAAACCATCAACTAACTTTGGTTCATCTAACCATTGATTGTTTAGGATTTGATGTTCCCAATTTTTAACAGACAGGGTATGCAACTCTCCAAGTTGAGAATTTTTTACAAGACAATATTTGATATTGGTATTACCGATATCAATGAGTAGAGCATTCATCGACTTACCTTCTCTAACCGCACTTTGACTTCTCCACCACTAAACCGACGAATTTTATTATTAACTTCTACTAATAACTGACCTCTGTCATCCACTCCTTTTGCTATTCCATCCGTTTTTACTGCTGCAGTTCCAACTCTAACAGGTTGGTTCTTCAAAATATCAAACTTACGCCACAATTTAACAATCCCATTGACTCCTTCTGTGATAAGAATTTGTTCGCACAATAACCACTGTTTAATGAGCTGTTGCAATAACTGGTTTCTTGATAAAGGTTGCGGGTGAATATTTTCCAAACCAATAATAGGTTGATCCACTTGATCATCCCAGGAACGGGTATCAGCCACATTTAAGCCAATTCCCACAACCCATTGCATACCTGCATCTGCATTTCCTTTCATTTCAACCAAAATTCCACCAATTTTTAGTAAACCCTGTTCTGTACCTAACACAATATCATTGGGCCATTTTAATTGGGGTTGTTCTATTCCAAACATCCTCAGGGTCTGAATAACGGCCACTCCAGCGGCCAAACTCATACCACCTAGCAGGCTAATATCCTGCGCCCAATAACGTCCGATGGAAAAACTCAGGTGGCTTGCCATCGGTGCCAACCAGGGACGGCCAAGCCTCCCTCTTCCCTGTGTTTGCCACTCACTGGCACAAACATAGAGGCAATCGCATGCTAACTTCTGTCTTAACAGGTATTGATTGGTTGAATCCGTTTCAAAGAGTAATTGCAGTTCAACCTTTTCAGGCTTATTCTCCAGGTTTGGAGTTGAGCCTTCTGAAGAAAGCAATTCGATATTTTTTGCAAAACGATAACCTCGCCCTTTTATGGAATAGATCTCTACTCCACGTTTTTTTAGCTGATTAATAGTCTTCCAGATAGCATTACGGCTAACCCCTAATTCCTTAGCCAGCATTTCTCCAGAATGAAACTGTCCGTCGGCAAGTTTTTGTAATACAGGCTGCATTAATGACATCAGTCACTCTCCAAAAGACGAACTTCTCGTTCTAATGAGATCTGAAATAATTCAAATATTCGGGACTGGATCTCCTTTGATAGCTGTAATAGTTGCTCACAACTACCACCACCAAAATGCACCAGAACCAAAGCTTGATCTTGATGTACACCCACTGCTCCACAGCGATAACCTTTGAACCCGGCCTTCTCTATTAGCCAGCCAGCAGCCAGTTTCCATTTTATATCTGAAGAACCTTCAACCGGATAAGCCACCAATTCGGGGTAAAGCTGAATTAAATCCTGATATTGTTTATCGGTGACAATAGGGTTCTTAAAAAAACTACCTGCATTTCCCAAGATGGCTGGATCCGGTAATTTTTGTTGGCGTATATTGATCACCGTTTGGACCACCTGATCTACTGTTAGTTGTTTTTTCTCGGCTAGCATTTTAAGTTTGGTAAGTGGACCATAATTTAGTCTTGGCTGTGCAACCTTCGATAACTTGATACCAATGCTGGTAATAAGTACTTTATTTCTTAGTTCACTTTTAAACCGACTGTCCCGGTATCCAAACTGGCAATCCTTATTATAAAACCTGATTTGTTTGCCTTCATCTAACTGATAAAAGTTCACATATTCCAGAACATCTTTTAACTCAACGCCGTAGGCACCAATGTTTTGAACAGGAGCCGCACCAACGCTGCCTGGAATGAGTGCTAAATTTTCTAACCCCCATAAATTATGATGCACCGACCAAAGCACTGCATCGTGCCAATTTTCTCCAGCAGCAACTTCTACCAGACAAGAGTCAGCATTCTCTTCTACTAGTTTGATTCCCTTAAATGATGGATGGATCACAGTTTTATGTAAACTGGCGGGTAATAACAAATTACTCCCCTGACCAATAATGACATAAGGAGATCCAGCCAAAGTAGCTGAAAGTTTCACCAAGTCATCAACCGATTCCAGCTGTATCAAGCAATCTGCTATACAACTGAAACCCATAGTATTGAGTGCAAGAAGATCACTCTTATGTGAAATTTTCATGGTCTGATAAAAAACATAAACTATAAATAAAGGGACTCAAAATCCTAGTCATGGTTATCGGGTTCAAAAAAACTCCACAGAATCTCAGGAAATTCAGCTTTTAGCTTTTCTTCGACTTGATTGATGTTTCCAATCAAATCACTATCTCCCCCACAAGCAACCATTTTAGCCTTGATTGCAACCATAACGTCATCACCCATTTGCAGCGTAATAAGGTTATAAACTTGCTTTACCTGAGGTTGTTCATGCAAAAAATGTAGCATTTTTTGTTTCACAGATTGCTCAACTCCCTGACCAATCAATAGCGCCTTAATTTCAACACCCACCAGGAAGGCGATAACAATCAACAAACAACCAATAATGATGGAACCAATAGCATCAAACAATGGATTACCCGTTATCATGGTTAAAACAATGGCTATACTTGCCACAACCAAACCGATCAATGCCGCAAAATCTTCTCCAAATACAACCAACAATGCACTTTGTCTGCTGTCTTTGAACCATTGCCATAGGCTTCGGTTCTGACGAACCTTATTCACTTCATTGACACAGCCCCAAAAAGATATGCCTTCTGCGATTATGGCAAAAATCAGCACGCCCAGCGCCAACCAGGGGAAAGAAAGAGCTTCTGGATGGGATAACTTATGAAATCCTTCATACATTGAAAACGCTCCGCCCAGAGTAAACAGCATGAGAGCAACAATAAATGACCAAAAATATATTTCTTTACCAAAACCTAAAGGATGGTCATCGGAAGGTGCTTTTTTTGCGGTCTTTAACCCCCACAAAAGCAATACCTGATTACCGGTATCTGCCAAAGAGTGAATGGTTTCAGCCATCATGGCACCAGAACCTGTAAAAAAGGCAGCAAACCCTTTAGCCACTGTTATGGCAAAATTAGCTGATAAAGCATAGATAATAGATTTTAATGAATTAGCCTGGGCTGACATTGAACTCGCCTTTAAATTTTAATGGTGTTTAAACACTGTTCTTTATACATGGTTTTCTAAAAATAGTTCTCTAAACATAACTGACAGGAACAATATCATTATGTCGATCGCCCGCACGAGTCGGCCTTAATGGCATTGTATCAGGCCATTTTGTTCTATCTTCATACACATAAACCTGGTATTTTTCTGGGAAATCGGATGATTTATATTCAATGGTTTTACTAAAATGTTTATCAAATCGCTGATAATAATCATCCCCTGGTGCTCTAAGATGGCCACCAGCTTCTTTCATGTTTGGCTCTGGATATTCGACTGTTTTTTCTGCCACCATGGTAACAGGAACAATCGCGATGCCTCCAGGTTTTAAAATACGTCGGATTTCTGAAATAGCCTTATCATCATCTCGAATGTATCCCAAAATATGTGATGCAAACACAAAGTCGTAAGATGCATCCTCAAATGGAATGTTTGAGATATCGATCTTATAATCCACATCAGGCATAAACAGATCTGCCGTATCATACTGTGCAAATTTGCTCGAGAAATAATCTATAAGACAGGTTTCAGGCGCAAAATGAAGCATTTTTTTCTGTGAGAAGTCATTTTCATCAAATAGTTTAACCAATACCAACCGCTGGATCCTTTGGCGTTCATGCGCTCTACAATTAGGGCAAACCGCATGTTTTCTCAGGCCCGTTCGAGGGGATATGTCTTTAAAAGGTCCTACATATTGGCAAACAGGACATTCAAATTTTTGTTTGTTTTTATTCATCAGCACGAACAATTTGAATTTAAGCGTCTTTAACAATCCCACATGCAACTCCCATAATAAATTAATAAGGCGTACTGGTTGGTCATTTCTACATCAAATAATGATCGGTTTTACCTGAAGATTTTCATTATTTTAATGGTTTGGGATATTTACCCCTAATCACTCATTTATATAAGGATTATACCCCGAATCATTCATGTTTTCTAAGGTTAGCACCTAATCTCTTAAATCAGATCCAACATAAAGAAAATAGATTATGTTAGAATTTAGTTTATAGTCAGACAGCCGGAGAAGGCCGCTTGCTATTAACTCGACTGAACATGTTTCATTATTCAACTTTAAGAGACAGAGACATTCAGATTTCCAAGACTTCGAAGAATAAACAAATATGTTGCAATTGAGCGATTCTCCTTTTGCCAGAGGTGGCCACCGAGCCATTTATTATCATCCAGATGATAGCAAAAAATGCATTAAAGTGTTAATGGCTGCCAGTACGCCTGAACAAAAAAAGTCTAAAGCGCCCTGGTGGAAAAAAGTACGACCTCTGGAAAGTTTCGATGACAATCGTGAAGAATATCACGCGCTCATGCATATATCGAAATGGGCTCCAGATATTGTAGGAAAACACATTCCTCAATGTTACGGTTTTGTCACGACTAATAAAGGCCAGGGACTGGTTACAGATCTCTACAGAGACTTTGATAATCATATCAGTTTAAATCTAATCACATTTTTACAACATCACGGCAATGACTTTGGAATTCAAAAAGCGATTGAATCATTCCAACAGCAAATTTATAAACATCAAATTCTCAGTCGAGCCTTATTACTTCATAATATTGTGGTTCATAGAACGTCAAAAGAGCATTGTTGCCTTTACCTGATTGATGGAATAGGAAATCCTGAATTCATCCCGATATCTACTTACTTTTTTATTACCAGAAAGTTAAAAATAAAACGTAAAATAAATAAAATGAATAAACAGGTTGGAATGGTACTCAGAGGCGAGCCACTTTGACAAAACCAGCACATCGTAACGATATTCGTTTAACAGATTATCTCAAGCCAAAAAACTGGCCTGTTCTGATGGGTTTGGGGATTCTGAAACTTATCGCATTATTACCTTTGACAACAGTGCGCACGTTGGGAACAGGTTTGGGGAAACTGTCCTTCAAACTGGCACACCGTAGGCGTAAAATTGCCCAGACTAATCTCAAACTCTGCTTTCCAGATTTAAATTCAGAACAACAACAAAACCTTCTCAGACAGGTTTTTGAAAATACTGGTATGGGATTATTAGAAATCGCCTGTGCCTGGTTTTCAAATCTTGCAAGATCTGAAAAACATTTTAACATTCATGGACTCGAACATTTACAACAAGCCAAAGCAAAAAATAAAGGCGTGATCCTGTTAAGTTTTCATCTAACCAGCTTGGAATTAGGGGGAACTTACTTTGGAAGAGCTAATCCAGATTTCGTTGCCATTTATAAACCTCATAGGAATCCCTTTTTTGATCGTGCCATGTATAACGGACGTAAACGGATTTGTGAGCCTGTAGAAAAAAGCAATGTAAGACAAATTCTAAAAGCTTTAAAACAAAACAAAATGATCTGGTATGCAGCAGATCAAGATTATGGTCGCGCCCAAAGTGTTTTTGTGCCCTTTTTTGGGATTAATACTGCAACGATCACTGGCACTAGTTGGTTTGCAAAAAAATCTGGTGCAGAAGTTATTCCGATGACACATATAAGAACTAAAAAAGGTATGGAAATACAACTGCATCCCGCGCTTGAAAACTTTGCAAAAGAGGATGATGTAGCAGATGCCGCGACAGTAATGGCGTTTTTAGAAAACTATCTTCATCAATATCCTGCTGATTATATGTGGGTACACCGGAGATTTAAGACTAGACCAATTGGAGAAGAATCGTATTACAAGAACTTATAATGACACGATTAATCAGGGAGCTTTAAACAATCATTATAACAATCAATCACCTTATTGATCATATGATTAAAAGTAAACTCCGCCTGTGCCTGCTTATAGGCAGATTGAAATTTTTTGTTTGTTTCAGGTAAATTATCTAATGCTGAAATAATATTTTTATTTAATAGCTGACTCTGTTCAATAGGAGAAATAAACTCTGCGGGGATCACCTCATTAGCCACGGGAACATCAGTTGAAATAACTGGCGTATTCAGTAGCAGAGATTCTGCGCAAACGTATGAAAAACCCTCTCTGCGGGATCCAATTATCACTAAATCCGCTAAAGTAATGAGTGAAGGAACATCACTTCTATGACCCAAAAATTTTATTGTCTCTATTCCTTCTTTTTGCACAAGCTGTTGTAATCTGTTTTTTTCTGGCCCATCTCCTATAATAAAAAGATCTGCATTGATGTCCTTCCAGGCTTCAATAACCACATCCATACCTTTTACTTTAGTTAACCTTCCAACAGTTATAGCAAGAGGACGTTTACTTTTTAATCCAAAGTCAATTTTTGTTAATTTTTTTTGATGACTAATTACCTCTGATCCTACACCATTATAAATAACTGTTTGGTGAGGATTGGTAACATTATTCAATACTGCATGGCTTACTCCTATTACATGGTTCATTTTGTTAAACATACCAATGTTCTTTTTTTGACTATGTAAAGTTGCCATGATTTTTGCTGAAACAAAATAACGTACAGTTGCCAGCATACTGGTGGCCTTATTGGCATGAGCATGAACTATTTCAGGAGAGTTTTTGTTTATTATTTTGACTAACTGCCAAAGTGTTAAAAGGTTCTTTCTGCCTTTACTTAAATCGACAGATTCAAAAATAATAGAACTATCAAATCTATCCTGGTACTTGGTATGAGCAATGACAACTATGTCTACTTTTTTTGACAGTCCATTGGCTAGTTCGACAAAATGTTGTTCAAGCCCCCCTTCTTCATCTCCAGCCATTAGCAAACATACTTTCATTTGCTCCAACCTCTCATGCCTGTTTTTATTCGCAGCTTAAAAGCGTAAAAATTGTCTTTTCCACTAATTTTAACCCTTGATAGCTGTAGAAAATCTGCACCTTCCTGATCAATGCCTGCTTCTGTGGTAACCGCTGAGGTATAACCACAAGCTTTAACCAAAGCAACATCCTCGGTTTTATAAATACCAAATGGATAGGCAAAACTCAAAATTTTAGTGTTAAAGTTTTTTTCTAAAATATTTTTTGATTCGGTTAATTCATGTAATTTTTGTTCTTGTGTCAGTTGATTTAAGTTGCAATGAGTCAAGGTATGTCCACCCAATTCGAATACACCAGAATCTAACATTGCCTGAACCTGCTCATCTGTTAATTTAGGTTCGCGAGATAATTCACCAGAATTGTGATAAGACTTCTTTTTGGTTGACCAGTCGTTGTTATGTCGATCTACGACTAAATAGAGTGTTGCTTTAGCCTGATACTTTTTTAGCAAAGGAAAAGCATATAGATAATTATCTTCAAAACCATCATCAAAAGTAATTGCGACAGTTTTACCGGGTAAGTTTTTAAATTGGCCTATTAACTCACTCATAGTCACAAAATTCCAGCCATTGTTTTTAAAATAACAGAGTTGCTTTTCAAACATCTCTGGTGAAACCCTTAGCCCGTTAAACTTTGCACCTTTAATTGGAGTTTTGATCATGTGATACATTAAAATTCTAGGTGAATTATAATCTACAGCAGAACGCCACCAGGCATAACGGTGAGAAAAGGCTAGAGCAATAATTAATATAACAATAAAATAAAGCATAAAGAATTCTATTTAAACTTTCTTCGTTTTTGATTCAACTAGTTCTTGATATAAACTCAAAGTTTCCGACAACATTCTATCCAAAGTAAATGGATTTTCACTTTTTGGCTCTTCAGGTTTAGCCAATAATTGCATTGTCACGGTTATGAGCTCTTCTTTATCATCTTTGTGAACCTTACCTTGTGGAAATAACCTATCCAGGATCTCTCCCACTCCACCATAATTCCATCCTATAACGGGGATCCCCATTGCTAATGGCTCCAAAACTGTTCTTCCAAAACTCTCCGGCTTCCTGGACAAAGAGAAAATCAGATCTGAAACTGAATATATATCAATAATATCTCCCCGTTGTCCAGTAAAGGTGATGTGTGATGAAAGTTCACGATTCTCAATAATGTTTTTTAGTTCATTTAAATACTTTTGTTTAGAAACATGAGCACCGCCTACAATTACACCATGAACATTCTCACCTCGTTGCTGTAGTTCATCAATGAGTTCGATAAAATCTTCATGTCCTTTCAACCTTGTTAGCCTTCCTGGAAGCGTTAATATTTTTTTCCCAATGAATTGTGGATATTGTTTTTGCCACACTTTCACCCAACCATCCTGGGCTTTATAATTCCATTTAAATTTTTCAGGATCAATCCCTCGGTAAATTACTTTTATCTTTTCAGGTGGGACTGAGGGATAATTATCTAGTACATATTGTTTACTGGTTTGTGAAACAGCTATTATTCTTTCACCACATCCAACAATTTTGCTATACCGATTAACGGAATGTAAGCCATGAACAGTTGTGATTAATCTGGGACGTGATTTAACAGGCATTCCTCTCCAGGCTAAGTAGGCAATCCATCCAGGTAACCGAGATCTTAAATGCAATACATCTGTATTTAATCCTTTTAATTGTTTTCTTAAAGGCCAGATCTGTAATAAAGTCCATAATGATTTTTTTTCTATGGGTAAACAAATATGTTCTGCGCCCATTTTTACTAAATCATCAACTAGTTTACCACCACTTGAGATCACAATAGCTCGATGGCCCTGTTTGACTAATGCTTCAGCCACTTCCAGAGTGCCTCTTTCAACTCCACCACTTTCCAAAGCGGGTAAAATTTGAACAACAGTCAAGGGTTTCACTGATCAAGCCCTTCTTCTGATCCGGGGTTAATATTTTCAAACTGTTTAATCAACCAATAAGCACAGCGTGTTGCTTCATTAAAATGATTTGATTTTGATTTGCCTGAAAACGAATGACGGCTTTCTGAAAATTCATTTACTTTTTTACTAAGAATTAGATTCTTTAAACCTTTAACTACCCGAGTATCATTCATTTGCATGTTAAATAAGCCAACCCAGCAGTCCGCAGTTAGTGCTTCATACACCATACTGACACTGTCTGGTGTTATCCAACAGTTTTCCGTAGTAGGTAACTCCTTCTTTAGCCAATCTTTGGGACAATTTTCCCAGGGTATAAATCTTATTCGAGAGAAAGCTACTGTTTGTTGTAGTTTGTCTACAAAATCCGTTGGTGTTCTTCTTGAGGTTGTGAGCTTCCATTCCAGATCTGGTGTACGTTGTAACAAAAGTTCGATTTGCTCTATTAACAAATCACTATCCCACTGCACATGGTTTGAATGTCCACCAATTAAAATCAGTCCTGTGTTGGGCTCTTTTACATCCGCTTTCATTCTATTCAATGCACCTACGGAGATAAAGTGGTTCGGTGCAGGCTTAATTTTATCATGAGCAGGTGCGACAATAAAATCAAAAAATCCAAGAGGAAGTGATGGCGTCATAAGTATGAGCGATTTAGCGCCCGTTGCTCGACTTGCCGCTTTAACGGCCCAATGCGTACTATGACCGGCTCCAATAATTAGATCTGGCTGAGCTAAGTCTGATGTATTTGGGAAATTACCTGATAACCAGTGCCAGAAACTGTGTTTGTATTGGTTCACTTCTAATCTAGAAGAATTAATCTCCAGAATATTGGACAGTGCATCAAGCAGTCCCAGAACCTGATTTTCATGTCCTGGTTTATTATCAGTAAAATACCAAACATTCACAAAAGTGGGCTAATTAGCCTTTAACTCGATATTCAGTATTGCAATAGGGACAGATCACATGATTCTCATCATCTAATCTTAAATACACCCTTGGATGCTCAGCCCACAAAGCCGATTTTTCTGAAGGGCAATAAATAGGTAAATCTTGTTCAGTAATTTCAACAAGTTGCGATGCTGGACGTTGTTTGGTTGCACTATTAGAGTCGGCCATGAGAAGTCCTCAGTGAAAAATTTGTTTATTTTTTGATTATAACTAAATCACCCAGGGGTATAAATGATATTTTTCTAATATTATCTCTACCTGCTTACGTTGACTATGCCATATATCTCCAACAGTGGTCGATTTTTGCTGTAATGATCTCTTATTGATCTGTTCTCTGTAAAATTGATAAACATCGGTTAGAGTCCTGGCGTCCTTTTCAGGTATGATCTTTAACTGTGCAAGAGTTTTTAATATGCCCATCATTGAAGTTTTTTCTAAAATCAATGGATATTGCTTAACATGACAAAGCACCAGGTATTGGATCAGAAACTCTATATCCGTGATCCCACCAGAACCATGTTTTATATTCCAATGCCAATCTTTTACTTGGCCAAAATGTTGTTGCATCTTTACTCGCATGGCTTTGATATTTTCAATTAAGGCTTCCGGCTCCCTTTTTTGCAGCAAAACCTCTCTACGAATTTTTTCAAATTTCCCCTGAAACATTTTTGAACCACTAATGGGACGTGCTCGGATCAGAGCCTGATGTTCCCATGTCCAGGCCTGCTCTAATTGGTAGGATGAAAAATCATCTAATGAAGTCACCAGCAGGCCAGAGTTGCCCATAGGTCTTAGTCGGGTATCAATTTCATATAAAACGCCACTAGACATTCTGGTGCTCAATATATGAATCAATTTTTGCGCTAACTTAACAAAAAACTGGTTGGCTTCAACAGATTTTTTTCCCAGACTTTCTGAGGTGCAACCATCATGTATAAAAATCAAATCTAAATCTGATGAGAATCCCAGTTCACGACTACCTAATTTACCCATAGCAATAATCGCAAAATCAGCATCATCCCCTTGTTCATTTAACAGCTTTCCAAAGCGCCTTTCAACTTGAACTCGCGCCATTTTCAAAGCTTGATTCACAATAACTTCCGCTATTGCACTTAAATTTTTAGCTAATCGTTTCACGGATAATTGTTCTGATATAAATCCTGTAGCCAATTGAAAATGTTGCGATTGCTTGAATTCACGTAGTATACCTAATAGTTGTTCATCATCGTCTTCTGCTACTCTGGCTAAAGATTGGATCAACTGCTGCTGTCGCTCGGCAATAGTTTGTGGTTGTTTTTGCCATTGAGGATTAAGCAGATCATCCAGTACCAATGGATATTTACGAGCATGTTGTGCAATCCAGGGGCTTTGCGAAAATAAATACACCAATAATTCTAATGTGGCTCTATTTTCTACAAACAGTTCAAGATAAGCCGTTCGAGTCAGGATCTCTTCGATTAACAAACTAATCCTGTCGAACGCCTCTAAACTGTTCTCTTGTTGCCCACACAACTTAATGATCTCCGGGATCAAACGCTGTAATTTATTAGAAGCTCGCTGACTGATCGGTTTTGAACGACTTTCTATCCTTTTTTTAAAAATACCTAACTTTTCCAGTATTTTTTCCGATTCTTCATAACCCAACTTTTCTAATATCTTAATATTAGCGGTACATTGATCAGGTAAACGCCATAAATCCGTTAATTCAGAATGAAAGCTGATCCTTTGCACTCGACCTTCATCTTGAAATTGCTCAGAAAAGATCTGATGAACGAAGGTTCTATACTGTTCAAGTTCAGCTAACCATTCCAGCCAGGTAGCTTTGTTATCAATAAAACACAGGCGTTCTCTATCAAGTTCTGTTTCAGGTAATTCCTGAGTCTGTCGATCGGCAATACCTTGCAAACAGTGTTCCCAATGCCTTAGCTTTAGATAAGCTTGTACTATTTGTTCACATTGCTTCATGGGTAACAAGGCAAGAGATTTGATCTGCTTCAGTCCAACAAGGGTACTGCTAGTTTGCAGCTCGACTCGTTTCCCACCATGAATCAATTGCAGTGCTTGAACAATAAACTCTATTTCTCTGATCCCGCCAGAACCTAATTTGAGGTTATTTTTTAAATTACGTCTTCTCAACTCAATTTCAATTTGAAGTTTCATCTGACGAGGTGATTCAAGCATAGAAAAATCGATATACCGTCTATACACAAATGGAATTAAGATCTTTTCAAGTTGTTTTTTTTGTTCGGAAGAACCCGTCACTGCTCTGGCCTTAACCATAGCAAAGCGTTCCCAATCACGACCCTGCTCCAGATAATAATGCGCCAAAGCACCAAAACTCAAAACCAGTGGCCCACTATCTCCAAAGGGACGAAGTCGTGTATCAACCCTGAAAACAAAACCATCTTGAGTGACTTCAGACAACACATTAATCAAGCGCTGAACTAACCGATGGAAAAAAACTTCATTTTCAATGGATTTTTTTCCACCCTGTGTCATACCTGGTTCTGGAAATGCAAAGATCAAATCAATATCTGATGAAAGATTAAGTTCCTTCCCACCCAGCTTTCCCATCGCAATAACAACCAATGCTTGTTCTTCACCAGATTCTGAAAGAGGTTTTCCAAAGTCTGCTGTTAGTTTTTGCATAAGCCAATTCAAAGCAGCAGTGATACATTCATCTGCTAGTTCAGAACATGCGGTCATTACCGCTAAAGTATCTGGTGTAGATGAGAATTCATTTTGAATTAAATTACAAAGCGTTTGATTACGATGATTTCTAAGAAGGGCTTTAAGTTCGGATTCTGTGGAAACAAGTTGTAATTGGTCTGCTAAATTACCTGGTTGGTTTAAGAAAGATACTGGATTCTTTTTACTTTGTTGAAAAACAAAATTACTTAACGCCAGTAATTCAGAAGAATAAACACTGGAAGCATCAACACACCTTTGCTGATATAGGATGTCTAGCTCTTTATAAAGATTTAAATTCATTAAATTTCAAATTAAAATGGGCTAGATTAAGAGTATAAGGGATCCTACTTAATATTCGCACTTCTTTTCAATATGTTCGAGTTCAGAATAAACCCCGATTGTAGGTAATATCATTCTTTTTCTCGCATCTCGAAACTCATTACTCGAAACTTTCTTTTTTCAGGCAAAAAAAAGCCCATCACGAGGATGGGCTTTTTCTTTGAATAAATGCCATGCGTTGATATACATGGAGAATGGTATTTTTAAGTTTCCTATGCATGCCAATAGCTTACATATCTTATTTGCGCCCAACTGTGGAATCTAAGTTGACCTTTTGGAGCATTATTTGCTAAAGCCCCCCTTTCCGGTAAGTATAATTAGTAATTCCGCACCCGTTTTCTCGCCCAGAAAATAAACCATAAGATAAAAATTTGGCTTAAGGGAATTGAACCTCCCCCTCCTGAGCTAGCATTGTTGTCATTGCTGGTACTACTACGAGTTGGATCAAGCGGGAAAGCATCATTGCCATCTAATACACCATCATTGTCGTCATCGGGATCGGCATTATTTCCAATACCATCATTATCACTGTCAACCGATTCAGCTGGATCCAGTGGGAAAGCATCATTGCCATCTAATACACCGTCATTGTCATCATCGGGATCAGCATAATTCCCGCTACCATCGTGATCAGTATCTTGCCATTCAGTAGAATCGTTTGGCAAATCATCTAATGCGTCTGGTACGGTATCGTTGTCACTATCAATATTGGCAACTGTAGCCCCGCTCAAAATGGCATCAAGCTTGCCTATACCAAGTTCCGCTTGTCCAATAGGTTCATCTAACGTCAAACTAAACACTTTGCGCTCAGTATAATTTCCAGGAAGAATCAGAATTTTTACGCTCTTTGTTTCACTATTTTCTGTATTCCAAATAAACCAAGGACCATTCTCATTAGTAAGAATATAATCAAAGTCGTCTATTGCAGTGACAGCTTCACTATTAATTTTAGTTGAAATATATCCCTTTGTTCCTCCCTGCCTGGCCACTGCTACTTCCATTGTAGAGAAAACATCTTTGTTAACCACAATGTATTGAAAACGCTTTGAAAAACCAATGACTCCTTGATTATTAGATGGGGATATTGAGGCATTAAAAGAAACAATATTATCTGGTTGAGAAATTTGGTCAATTTTCAAACATTCAGTAGCAAAACATTTTTCAAAAGTTTCTCCTGAACCGTAAGCTGATATGGTCGCGGCATGATAATCAACATTTTGGTCCTCTAAACTTTGGCGAACAATTTGTACAGGTGATTCACTAAACTTGTTTATGTGCCAATTAAATTCAATAATGCTTAGCCCACTTTCCAAAGGTAGTCTATCAGACTCTGACCATTTCGCTTGATCATTTCCATCGTTTGAAAACCAGCGATTTTCAATAGTGATATAATGGTATGGATCACCATCTATGTAATAAATATACAGGTAATCTCCATCGTAAATACTCCCTTCAGGCTTTTCATTGGCCAAAACTGAGTATACACCATTGTCATTTATTACAGTGGGGGTTAACCATTTGCCAAATAACCATTTTTCAAATGCAGCAGGGTGAATTGGAATTAAACCATGACCTGCCGATAACGCCCAATAACCCATATTATTTTTATCAAGCCAATAATCCGAATAAGCTAATAATAAATGTCCAATTTCATGTACCCAGGTTGCCCTGTTGTACAATTCCCCCTCCCAACTTTGTTCGGGCATAATGATGTAGCGATCAAATAAAGCTTTTTGATTTTCAAATATCGAATGATTTTCATCGCTAGAATCTACTAGATTATTCGCTGATTCAAAAAAAAACTGTGGGGGATCTGAATTTGGATCAAAAGCACCGTCAAACCATCGCATACTCGGCCTTGCACAAGTTCCAAATCCTCCTTCTATTAATAAAACCATACCGTCTATCAAGGCAGTTCCATCTTCATTACTTAGTTCAATATCGTAATCTGATAGCTTCAAATTATGCTTCAGGATAGCATCACGTAAAGCATCCTTAAATAAATCCTCTTTTAAACAAACAGGACGATCAGGCTGTAACAGAAATTTGTACTCTTGAAATGATTTGATATATGTATCTGCCCCATTAGATGGCAACCAACCAAACACATCAAATTGTAGTTTGAGTTGCCCACCCGAAACTTCTTCAAAATATCTGGCTGGGCCATCCAATCCGTTCAAATAATCAGATAATTGTTCAGGCGAAGTTTGTTGATAATTTTGAATTCTTATAGTGTTATCTTGATTAACGAAACTGCTGTTGTCTGTTTCAGGATCATAGTCTTCAAAATCAACCATTAATACGGGAATTTTTACTACTTTTCCATTTGAGGTAACGGGGCAGCCTGGAGTTTGGATAATATCATTGAGCCAGCTAATACCATAGGTGACTGTGGTTGGCCGTTCAGTCAAACCTATCTGTTGTTCGAACAACTCACCTGATGGGAAATGTTCTAATAGTTGCCTTACACAGCCAGAATTTAAATTATTAGATGTAACCATGCGATGAGATGATACTTTTAGAGGAGAAAAATCTTTTTCTGTAAATTTAGATAACTCTGAAAAATTATCATCTAACGATAAAGGTATACTTAATACATTATTTCTTGATTTTTGCACATTTTCAGTAAACATTGAGGTAAGCAAAATGACTGAAAAGATAATACCTATAATAAATTTTGTTTTTGTGAAATGCATTCTTGAGTCAGTCCTTTAATTGTGATTCATGATCAATTAGTTATGATTATTTTATAAGGTGTAAAATAAATCTGTTAAACATGCTCTAAAAGTAGATGTTTTTTAATAGTGAACCGGCGAGTGTTGAGAGAGTGGGGGGTCTTGCTGGTAATTCCATTATGCTTCCTTGGCCATTAATCTTGAAGGTTACCCATATTGTTTGAAAGTTTAATGCGTGTATCCAGGCAACGCAATGGAATAGTATGTGCCAGAAGGGAATGTGTCAATGATAATTTTAGCTTTGTTCTACATGATTTGAAATTGTGAACTAAGTTACAAAAAGTTGCGAGTTGCGAGTTGCGAGTTGCGAGTTGCGGGTTGCGGGTTGCGGGTTGCGGGTTGCGGGTTGCGGGTACAACATAAACAGCAGTTGCAGACAGTGCTATACTTTTCTTCCTTTTCTCGCATCTCGAAACTCATAACTCGCAACTCGCAACTTTTTTTAGATCAAAAAAAAGCCCATCCTTGCGGATGGGCTTTTTCTTTGAATAAATGCCTGGCGTTTATTTACAGGGACGTAATGTATGCCATTT
>JBFFIY010000094.1:0-18563 GCA_041556195.1 Enterobacterales bacterium | reverse complement strand
ACCCAAACAAAGTGATATTCAATATTATATTTTGTATGTGAACCTTGTCTATATTTCATACCTTAATAATACAGCCAACTGCTAGCTTAAAGCTACCCGTCTAAAGACGGGGGTTTAAACCTATGGTTCGGACGAATTAATAATTGCTTTGGAAATAGAACTAGATAACTAAAATTTGAATCACTGTATTAAGTTTGGAATGTCCTGTAAATTCTCATTAGCTCTATAAGTAAGCACCTGTCTTTTTATATTTTTTATATTTTCCCGTATTAAGTTTGGAACGCCCTGCAAATACCTGCAAATATCTTTATGACAAATGTTTTTAGTGGTCTATTGCCACACCCAGGTGAGGTCCAAAAAGAAGTCTTATAAGACTATGCAGCCACAGTGCTTATTACGGCAGCTGTCCTACTGAAGATTAGACAGCCCTATTCACTTAATATTTTTAAATGCAATGTTGCAACGCACTTTTGCATTTTTAAAGAGTTATATTAAGATCTGCTATCCTATAAAGTACATGTTCCAAAGCTAAGTTACGCATCAAATTGAGATGCTTTTTTTAAAAAGTACCTAATAACTTGGGGCACTATTAAAACTTACTACATTAAATATAAGAGTTCATGAAAATTCATTTTAGAGCAAAATAAATTAATCCAGGAGTGGCAATGAAATTCAGTTTTTCTAATAAGGTTAAAATTTCGGTTTTGATTGGCGCATTAACAATACAACCATTTTGTTTCGCTACATCTATTATTGACACTACAATAAGCTCTCTTAATTCAAGTCTAAATCAACAACATCACCAGAAAAGGAACAATTTCATGGTATCGAATCGAGTTAAAATGGATGATGAACGTGATCAACTAAGACATCCCAATGAACTAATTGATTTTTTACAAATAAAACCTGGCGATATTATCGCGGATATAGGATCTGGAGACGGCTACACATCAATGTATCTGGCAAGAGCGACAGGTTCAACAGGAAAGGTTTATGCCCACAATACCCCCGCATGGCTCGGCTTTCTAAGGCCATTAATTCAAAATAGACTAAAAGAAGGTCCGATAGCTGGTGTTGAATGGATAGAATACCCTTTTAGTTCGCCTATTCCCAACCACATAAATAATCTTGATTTGGTAACCAACGTTCTTACTTACCACGATACCTTATATATGGACGTTGATAGAGACAAAATGAATCGAAATATTTTTAATGCTTTACGCTCTGGTGGAAGATATGTAGTGGTGGATCATGCAGCCCTGGATAAAGATGGTGATACAGTAGGACATTCGTTGCATCGAATTTCTGAACGTTTTATTATTGATGAGATCCAGAAAGCTGGTTTTATTCTAAAGAATAGTGCACCATTTTTACGCTATGACGCTGACAATAAAAAAGGACTCGCATGGAAATCACCACAACCTCGAACTGATCGTTTTGTTTTATCGTTTATTAAACCGTAACTCTCGACAGGTTTACCAGGACAATGTTCTAGGACATATATGGACGCCTTCCCCCCTTGTCAAGGCATAGAACAACCATCAATGTTCTAGAACATTCTAATCTCGTTTCTCTATTTAAATCTCAGGCAAATCAGAGACAGGCGCTATTTCTTGCCGTTCTTGGCATCACTAGATATTAAAAGGAGCCTAATCATCAATCAATCAATCAATCAATCGTTAAAAGGAATTACCGATGACTGGTTTTTGATCCTGCAAAACCAGCATACATTATATCCCCGCTGTGTCGGGATAGTCGTCGTCTCTTTTAAAAATCATTAAACAAGGAGGGTTACGTAGATCCATTGGGTCTTTTTGTGTGGAGGGTGAATTTTGGTGGTTCATTTAAAATACCTTACTGTAGCGTACAACTTTGCCATCGTAAGCTAAAAACTTAAATATTCTGAATAAGAAGCTTACTATCATCTTTGACCTCTTCCATAACCATATAGGATCTAGATGCACTAACTCCAGGTAACGTTAAGAGAGACTCTCCTAATAGTTGCCGGTATGCAGGCATATCCTTCACTCGAGCCTTTATCAAATAATCAAAGTCACCTGATACCAAATGACATTCCAGTATATAAGGTAATTCTAAAACCGCTTTTTTAAACTCATCAAAGACGCCAGAGGCCGTATGTGATAAACGAATTTCAGCATAAACCAATAAACCTGCGTCCATTTGATGTGGGTTTAATTTCGCACGATAACCTAGAATATAATGTTTTTTTTCTAATCGCCTGACCCTCTCCAAACAGGGTGTAGGGCTTAAACCCACTTTTTTGGACAATTTCACATTACTTATTCGTCCATTATTCTGTAATTCGTCCAATATACGACGGTCTATTCTATCTAACTTGATTCAAAACGGCCTCCAACAACAGCATAATCAACTCAATTACAGCGAATAAACAGTTTATTAGCCTACTATATTGTAAATTTCAACAAATAATTCCATGTAAAAATCAGTATAATTAGTCAATCATGAAAAACATCTTGTCTTCTTTTAACTTAATCATAAAGTTAAGAAAAATCAGATAATTTTACAACCAGGCTAAGTTTGGCAATATTAGGTGGAGCAAAAAATATGTTAATCGGTGTACCAAAGGAAATTAAAAATCATGAATATCGTGTAGGTATGATACCTGCTAGCGTTAGAGAGCTTATCGATCATGGACATCAAGTTATTGTTGAACACAACGCAGGCATTGGAATTGGTTTTACCGATGATGATTATCTTTCAATCGGAGCTTTCATCCGTGCCACTGCTGATGAAATATTTGCTGAGTCAGACATGATCATTAAGGTAAAAGAGCCTTTATCTGAAGAGCGTGCACGTTTAAGAGAAGATCAAATACTTTTTACCTATTTACATCTGGCTCCTGATCTTCCTCAAACTCAAGATCTAATTAACAGTAAAGCCATCTGTATTGCTTATGAAACAGTGACTTCTAATAATGGAAGTCTTCCCCTGTTAGCTCCCATGTCCGAAGTTGCAGGTCGTATGTCAATTCAAGCAGGTGCACAATGTCTTGAAAAATCCCACCATGGAAGAGGCATGTTATTAGGTGGCGTACCAGGTGTTGAACCAGCTAAAGTCACCATCATTGGTGGCGGTGTTGTTGGAACAAATGCTGCTCAAATGGCTATAGGCATGGGCGCACAGGTGGTTGTTCTTGATCGTTCAATTGACGTACTTCGGCGCTTAAATGTTCAATTTGGTGCATCTGTACAAGCAGTTTTTTCGACAGCCGATGCACTTGAACGACATGTTCTTGAAGCTGATCTGGTTATTGGTGGAGTACTCATTCCTGGCGCGTCTGCTCCAAAATTAGTTACTACTGAGATGATTCAACACATGAAACCTGGAGCAGCTATTGTTGATGTTGCGATTGACCAGGGCGGTTGCTTTGAGACATCTCATGCTACGACTCATGCTGAACCAACCTATATTGTAGATGACGTAGTTCATTATTGTGTTGCTAATATGCCAGGCGCTGTAGCAAGAACATCAACTTTTGCGCTAAATAATGCGACCCTTCCTTTCATCATTCAACTGGCCAATAAGGGATATAAAGAAGCATTATTAACTGATAAACATTTCCTTAATGGTTTGAATATTTATAAAGGTATGGTGACTTGTGAGAGCGTAGCTAAGGCACTTGGATTCGACTATGTAGTAGCTGAAGAAGCACTGGGGAAATAGTCTTAATCTGAGTTCTGAAATAGTATTTAAACAGCCCGTTTCTAACGGGCTGTTTCATTTCCAGTTAGTTTGAGTATGTACTTCTATCATTAACTTGTACAGTTAGCTGAATAATGAACAGGTATTTTAAGTAAAAATGTAAACCCTGTTTCCGTTTTATCTTCTATCGATAATTCTATTTGCTGTTTCGTAAAAAATCTTGGTAACCATGCAAGGCCAATGCCTTTACTTTTACAGAGAACTTTTGATGTGTAATAGGGTTGAAAAAGTTTCTCAATATCTAAACTAAACTGTGGGCTGCTTAGTTTCCAAATTAGATTGAGAGTCTGTCCTTCTAGAAGAATATCAATTTCGTAATGCATATTTTGTGATTGAACAAATTCTTTAATATCAATGAAGGCACATTTCATCCAGTCTAAATCAATACTCAATGTGCATTCACTAATATCACTATTCATATCTGAGTTCTGTTGTATCAAATCCATTAGTTCGCTCAGTTTATGCTGTTTGATGGATAAAGGAAGTCTTCCAGCCATCAATAAGAGCCTCTGGTTAAAAAGATGATTATTTGAAACTGACTCTAAAATTTCTTGTAAGTAATTTTCAAGGGTGCATTTCGGCTCAGCATCCAATAATCCCAATTCTGCAAAACCCGATATTGAGGATAAAAAATTATTCAGCTCATGAACGGTTGCCCCAATAAATTCATCAGTTGAGCAATCGTCTATTGTTGACTCAGACTTTGTTGATTCTGCTTTTGAATGTTCCATTTATTGTTCTTTTCAAACCTAATAATGCGGTAAATCAACATCCATAAATAGATGTTGCAATGATTCATCATTACGACAACGAGAAGCTTCTAAAACTAATTCTCGAGTTAAATGCGAAGCAAATAGTTGAATAAATTCAAACATATAATTTCTAAAAAAAGTGCTTCGATGAAAGCCAATATTTGCCGTATTAGCTTCGAACAGATGGCTTGCATCAATACTGACTAAATCGCTATCAACTTCTGAATCAAAAGCCATGGAAGCTATGATACCAACACCCAGGCCTAAGCGAACATAGGTTTTTATGACATCAGCATCCGTGGCTGCAAAAACTATTTGTGGTTCCAAATGCTTTTTAGAAAATGCTTTATCCAGTTTTGAACGACCAGTAAAACCAAAAACGTAGGTAATAAGAGGGAATCTCGCTAATGTTTCAATAGAAATCGTTCCCATTTGAGCCAAAGGATGGGATTTAGGTACAACCAGTGAGCGGTTCCATAAGTAACAAGGTAACATGATTAGATTGCTAAAATGATGCAACTGATCCGTTGCGATCGCAAAATCCACTTCCCCATGAGAGGCAAACTCTGCGATTTGTTTGGGTGAGCCCTGATGCATTTGCAGGGAAACATCTGGAAATTTTTTCTTAAATGGTTCAATCACTGCAGGGAGAACATAACGTGCCTGAGTGTGCGTTGTAGCAATTTTTAGCACTCCATTAGATGGAGATGCAAATTCTCTGGCAATGGCTTTAACATTTTCTGAATCTTTTAAAATCCTCTCTGCAACCTCTAAGATTTTTTCACCAGGAGGGGTAACACTTGTTAAATGCTTGCCGCTTCGATGAAAAATCTGAACGCCTAATTCATCTTCAAGCATCCGGATCTGTTTACTAATTCCAGGTTGGGAGGTGTATAAATATTCTGCTGTAGCAGAAACATTCAACCCATGTTTTTTTACTTCACAAATATATTTAAGTTGCTGTAGCTTCATAATTCTCTCTTTCTATACGATTCAAATAAAACCGCATTAGCTCCAGAGTAAGGTAATAAAACACCTTACTTAAGAATTGACAACGCCATGAGGCACATGAGCCGCCAGCACATGTTCTCTAGCATTATCACAATGTCCCTTTTGATCATAAAAAAGCACATCCGCACCAAAGGCATCCAGAAATGCGCCTTTCGCCATCCTCCCCCAAAAAAGAGCTTGATCAATTCGGATATTCCAACTTCTAAGCGTACGGATAACTCGCTCATGTGCAGGAGCAGCTCTTGCTGTCACCAAAGCTGTTTTAATGGGGCAATTATCCTCAGAAAACTGATGCTGGATATTGTGTAATATAGCTAAAAATGATTTAAAAGGCCCCCTTGAAAGCGGTTCTTTTGCAGAACATTTTTCGCTTTTGGTAAAAGCTTCAAGCCCTTGTTTTTGATAAATTTTCTCAGCTTCACCTGAAAATAAAACGGCATCACCATCAAAAGTAATACGAATTTCATCAGAATAATCTATATATTGATTAGGTGCTACAATAGTAGCCGCAGCAACCCCCTGATCTATGGCTTTGCATATGCCTATGACTAATTTTTCAGATTCCTGTTGCTTAATATCGTCTAGTTGCTCAGCCATTTGTTGAAAATTCCCAGTAAAAAACAGATTAACTTCGAGCTGAAATAGTAATTCTCTACCACTATACTCTATATAGGATAGTTCAAAAAATCATTATTTAGATTAAAAAATCAATAAGATATCGTTTTCTTTTTAAAAATCATACTATACTTATACCCAAACTTCCTGGAAATACCTATTTTCAGGTAGTTTGGGTATATATGAATCAACATGTAGGATCGAAGATAAATGTCAAAATTGCTCAGCAAATCGAAAATACTGATTGTAGATGATTTTGCGGAATTTCGTATTTCCATAAAATTTATGCTGCAAGAGCTTGGAGCGCATAACGTCAGTCAGGCTGGAAATGCTAGAGAGGCCATAAATCTTTGTAAATCAACAAGATTTGATATTATCTTTTGTGATTATAACTTGGGTGATGGACAAGATGGGCAGCAAATTCTGGAAGAGTTAAATCTTCGGGGATTGATTTCATGTTCAACTTTATTTTTAATGATTACAGCTGAAACCAGTAGTGCACAGGTTTTAGGGGCACTAGAATATCAGCCTGATGCCTATGTAACAAAACCCTTTACCAGACAGCAACTCGAACAAAGGTTAAAACGGTTGCTCGCAAGAAATATTGTGTTAAAACCTATTCACGATGCAATTAATAGCAAGAGTTCACAAAAAGGTCTTTTAGCCTGTGAAGAGGTGCTTGAAAAATATCCTGCTGTTCGTTTTGCCACACTCAGACTAAAAGCAGGTCTTTTGGAAGAGCTGGGGCTATCAGAAGAAGCCCTGAGATTGTTTAATGTGGTTGTAGATGAACAACCTCTTCTCTGGGCAATGGTTGGTATTGGCAGGCTATACTTCTATAAAAAAGATTTTGAGAACGCATTAAAGTATTTTAAAGAAACAGCCCAACAATTCCCATCACAAGCAAGTGTCCTTGACTGGGTGGCAAAATGTCAACATGAAATGGGTCTTAATGCAGAAGCAGAAAGCATATTAAAGGATGCTATATCAATCTCTCCAAAAAATGTACGGCGCCAAACCCAACTAGGAGAAGTCGCTCAATCATTAAGCCACTTTGATTTAGCCCATAAATCCTATGGTAAAGCGATTAAAGAGGGATCATATTCCTGCATAATCAATGCAAGCCACTATCAGCATTATTTTGATAACACTGCAGAACTTGTTAAAGAAAAACAAGGCAAGGAACGTATGAGGTTACTGGAAGATACTGAAACCAGCTATAAACGAGTGGAGTCCATGCATTCAAAAGACGCATCAAAGCTTGCTTGTACCCAAGCATCAGTAGCAAAAATCTACCTAAATGCTGAAAAAGATGTTCAAATTAACAAGTATCTATCAAAACTGAGCAAAACTCTTGCTCGCCCGAACTGTAACCTCGATAAGGATTCACTCACTCACATCGAATCAACTTTACAAGCATTGTCGGAAAATACGGCTATTGCAGCCAATGTACAAAAACTAAGTACAGAGTTCAATGAGAAAAAAGAATTGTACAGAGCCAGGTCAGAATCGGACCAGATGATAGAAGAGGCTGAACCTGCTGATGCAAGGTTGCTTAACCGTGAAGGTATGCAGTTGGCAAAAGCCAAACGTGAATTAGAAGCGCTGGAGAAATACAACCAGGCGATAGCCATGGCACCAAATAATCATGGCTATCGTTTAAATGCTGTTCAAGTTATTATTGAGAATAAAATGCTCATGAACAATAGTACATTTCTAGCTGAAGCAAAGGAACACCTTAAAAAAGTTAGTACAATGGACAAAACAGATGAACGTTGGACACGTTATTTAAGTCTTAACGAGAAGATGAATAATGCCTGAAACACAGAATTCTAAATTGGTAAATTCCGAATTACATGAGAAAGAAAAACATTCCATATTTGAAATAGTTCTAGCTTCAACTGTTCATGATATGAAGAATTCTCTCAGTTTGCTAATGAACCAACTTGACTCCATTGTGGTCATGTTAAGTCCCTCTGAGAAAAAGCTTTCTGAGAGCAATAGTTCTGAGAACAACAATAAGAATGCTGTTTCAACAGTGAGATATGAAGCATCACGTTTAAACTTCTCATTGATGCAGTTGTTAACTTTATATAAATTGGATAAAAATCACCTTCATGTTGCTATTGATGAAGTACTGGTCATAGAATTTTTAGAAGATTGTTTGGCGGCTTTTGCACCGTTGTCCGAATTAAAAAACATTCAGTTGATTGCCGATTGTGATGAAGAACTGGTTTGGTTTTTCGATAAAAATCTAACTGGAATAGCCATTAACAATGTTATAGGCAATTGTATTCGCTATACCAGATCACAAGTGACCGTTAGAGCATCACTCATAGATGGTATGTTAGCTTTTGAAATACATGATGATGGTATTGGATATCCTCAGGTTATGCTAGATAACCAAGGGAATTTCATTAAATCCATTGACAAATCCACCGGAAGTACAGGGCTTGGTTTGTTTTTTTCATCAACTGTTGCAGAGTTGCATCACAGAAAAAACAAACAGGGTTTCATTAGCCTTGAGAATGAAAAAGATACAGGTGGCGGATTGTTTAAGTTATTTTTGCCCTGACTATCTTTCAAACCTTTAACTGGATGAGAAAAGATTATAGAACCAGTTGATATAAAATCTACCGTTAAAATTTTAACCTGACAAAAAGAATACACAATTATGACTATTGCATTTGTTATTGCTGGTATTATCGCACTACTGATTATTAGCGTTTCAGTTTCTGGCTATTTGCAAAAACAGGAACAAATAGCTGCACAAAAGAGGCAAATGGCTGCACAATATTATCAACGTGCTCAGCAAGCTCAAAATATTTGTGAACTCCTTAGAGGAATTTCAATCAATCCCGATATAATGGCCTTTCTACTCAATATTTCAAGTGAAAACTTAAAACATGTTAAACAAATTTGGCCTAAACAAATCAATATTGATATAGAAATTGAAAAAGCTCTGATCAGGCAAAAAGGATATAAACCTACCCCGGCTAAACCCTTACCCTTTCCTGTAAATGAACAAGGCCTGGCAGCAATGGTCAATAGATTGAGAAAACTCAATAACTATTTAAAAGCCCTGCAACAAGAAACTCTTCTTGCAGAACAGCAATATGAACGCTGGAATAAGGAAATTTTCCTTGCTACTTCAAGATTGGAAATTGAGGGCACGTTACGTCTTGCGGCACGTTCTGTAGAATCTAATCATGCAGGCTCAGCTAGAAATTTTTTGGAGTATGTGAAAAATAAAGTTGATGCCTACCCACTTGATCCAAACTACAAACAAACACAGTATGCGGCTATTAATGAGCTGGCTCAGTCCCTTGACGAAAAACAAAAAGCTCTTCAAGAAGAAAATGGGGTTCCCAGAGCAAAGCTCGGTGAATCTGATGATGATTTTGAAACAAAAAAGAAATGGTAACAAATTACCTTTAGTCAGCTTTTAATTTCTGGAAGCTTCTCGACATATAAACTAGAAGAAGGAAAAGCCACCTGCGCTCCCGCTTGTTCTATAATTTCCAGTATTTGTAACAATATTTGCTGTTTAACTTCATGAAAATATACCCAGTTTGTCGTTTTAGTAAAGGTATAAACAAAAAAATCTAAAGATGAAGGTGCAAATTCATTAAAATTTACAATCAACGTTTTATTTAAATCTATTTCTTTATGTTGCCTCAACATTTTTTCAACGTCGCTGATGATCTCTTTAATTTTGTCCGCATCTTCATAACGTAAACCGATAGTTTCGTAAATACGTCGATTAAGCATTCTTGATGGGTTTTCAACAGAAATATTGGTAAAGGCAGAATTCGGCACATACAAAGGACGCTGATCAAAGGTTCGTATTCGAGTTTGTCTCCAACCAATATATTCAACAGTCCCCTCAATTTGACGTTCTGGTGATCTGATCCAATCACCTACTTTAAATGGTCGATCAAGATAAATAGTGAGCCCACCAAAAAAGTTAGCTAATAGATCTTTAGCGGCAAGACCTACCGCTAAACCTCCCACCCCCCCAAATGCAAGTAACCCCGAAATCGGAATTTGTAATGTTTGCATAACAGCCAAAACTGAAGTGATAATGACTGATGCTCGAAATAATTTAGCCAATGCATGAATAGTTGTCGGATCAAGTTTTGCATCTTCATCAAGAGAAGACGACATATCAAGTAATAAGTTTTTCTCAACGGAAGTAATTAATCGAAATAGAAACCATGAGAAAATTACGATTAAAATAACGTTTCTGGCATTACTCAACCATTGATACTGTTCCTGTCCTAAATCTATCTTGATGAGTGTAATTGCCATAAACAGACCCAGCACCCAAATCAACCAGCCAACAGGCTCTCTAAGCGCAGTCCAAACCGCATCATCCCAAACTGTTTTGGTTATAGTTAATTTATTTTGAAATTTGGTATGGATTTTTCGCCAAATTAAATTTAGTAATAATGTGACAAATACGGTTCCAAATACCTGAATTAATAAACCGGTATTGGTTTCTGGTGAACTAAACCAGGATTGTACTGACTGCCAATCCATTATCCTACTCCTCTATTATCTTCATTCAAATACTGTTGTAGTTTGTGTCTTCTTGCTGAGCTCATTAAAGCGGTGAGTTCTTGCTCATCTGAAATGGCTAGAAACTGTTTAATTCGTTGCTCAGATTTTTCATTGATTGTTAATACTTCTGACTGAATAATTTCAATAACAGCCTCAGGTTGATTACAAACCAGTATCATGTCACAACCCGCTTGTTGTGCCTTTAAGGCTCTTTCTGGGTAGGTGCCAAATACCGCCGCCCCCTCCATGGATAAATCATCACTAAAAATAACCCCTTCAAACTGCAATTCCTGTCGTAATTTTTGCATCAACCAAAACGCTGAAAATCCTGCTGGATTAATTTTATCAAATTTTGGATACAATACATGTGCAGGCATTATACCCCGCAACTTTCCTGCCAATTGAGAAAATACGGTTAAATCTTCATTAAGAAGTTCTTTTTTTCTACTGTCAACCGGCAGCTCTAAATGACTATCTCCAACTACACCACCATGCCCTGGAAAATGCTTCCCCGTTGCTGCCATGTGTGATTCAGCCATACCATCAATAAAATCACCAGCCAAACTTACAACAGTCTCTAAATCATGCCCAAATCCACGGTTTCCTATAACCTGACTGTTGTTACGATTGATATCAAGCACAGGGGCAAAACTGATATCCACACCCAGATATTTCATCTCGAGAGCCATCAACCAACCTAGCTCATGGGCTAACCAGCTCTCTTTTAGTTGATGTTTATTGGCAATTGAAGGAATATCTCCCATTGCCGGTAATAGAGTCAAACCTGTTTTAAATCTTTGTACACGCCCACCTTCTTGATCAACCGCAATCAGGATATCGCTTCTCACTGTTTTAATGTTTTTACAGAGTTGTTTAACCTGTTCAACCGATTGAAAGTTTCTAGAGAAGAGTATCAACCCGCCAATCATCGGATGGGTTAATAACTCCTGCTCTGACTTAGACAGGGTTAATCCTTCTATGTCCATCATTAATGGGCCAGGCATAGATTATTCCTCTTTGTTTTTCATATATAAAAAGTCATGTATAAAAAATCAAGTATAAAAAGTCCATGTAAAAAAGGCCGTGTAATAACACAGCCTTTTTAATTAAGGTGTAAATTTTATAAAATTACCAACCAGTAAGCTCTTTAATTCCTTCACCTAATAGTGCTGGTGAACGAACAGTTTTAACACCTGCAGCTTCTAGTGCGGCAAATTTTTCATCGGCTGTTCCCTTTCCACCAGAAATAATAGCGCCTGCATGGCCCATACGTTTACCCGCTGGAGCCGTTACACCTGCGATATAAGAGACTACGGGCTTGGTGATATGATCTTTGATGTATTGTGCAGCTTCTTCTTCTGCTGTGCCACCAATTTCTCCCACCATGATAATCGCTTCCGTTTTCGGATCATTATGAAAGAGTTCCAGTGCATCAATAAAGCTTGTACCATTAATGGGATCACCACCTATACCGATACAAGTGCTCTGTCCAAAACCATAATCGGTGGTTTGTTTAACAGCTTCATAGGTCAATGTTCCCGAACGCGAGACAATTCCCACTTTTCCAGGTAGATGAATATGACCAGGCATGATCCCGATCTTACATTCACCAGGCGTAATAATACCTGGGCAATTAGGGCCAATTAGACGACAATCAGTTTGATCGAGGTAGGCTTTTACCTGCAACATATCCAATTGTGGAATACCTTCTGTAATACAAACAATGAGTTTAATGCCTGCATCCGCTGCTTCAATAATTGAATCTTTACAAAAAGGTGCTGGTACATAAATAACGGTTGCATCGGGTTGTACAGCTTCAACAGCTTCTCGGACAGTATTAAATACTGGTAACCCTAAATGAGTTTGTCCGCCCTTACCTGGCGTTACACCACCAACCATTTTAGTTCCATACTCTATGGACTGTTCACAATGAAGCGTACCCTGTTTGCCTGTAAACCCCTGACAAATAACCTTAGTGTCTTTATTAATCAATACGCTCATTATTATTCTCCTACCTTTGCAACAATTTTCTTAGCGGCGTCTGTCAGACCTTCTGCTGGTGTTAAGTTTAAACCACTTTCTGCAAGTTTTTGCGCACCTAGTTCTGCATTATTGCCTTCAAGGCGTACAACAACGGGAATAGTTATTCCTACTTCTTTTACTGCGGCAATAATGCCGTCAGCAATCAAATCACAACGAACGATCCCACCAAAGATGTTGACTAATATACCTTTTACGTTAGTGTCTGAAAGTATAATTTTAAGGGCTTCTGTCACTCGTTCTTTGGTTGCACCACCACCAACATCTAAAAAGTTTGCAGGGTTACCGCCATGTAACTTAATGATGTCCATTGTGGCCATGGCCAGACCTGCACCGTTTACCATGCAGCCAATATCACCATCTAATGCAATGTAATTAAGTTCCCACTCGGCCGCACGAATTTCTCGTTCGTCTTCTTGAGTAGCATCGTGCATTTCACGAAGATCCGGGTGGCGATAAAGGGCATTATCATCAATGTTAATTTTGCCATCAAGACAAAGTAAATCTCCTTGTTTGGTGACAACTAATGGATTGATTTCAACAAGGCTTAAATCTTTAGCCACAATAAGCTCACCAAGGCCTATTAACATTTTAGTGAATTGTTTTATTTGTTTACCTTCAAGTTTGAGGGCAAAAGCAAGCTCCCGGCACTGATAAGGTAAGACACCGGTCATTGGGTCGACCGTGATTTTAAGAATTTTTTCTGGTGTTTCTTCAGCTACTTTTTCAATTTCAACACCACCTTCAGTAGAAGCCATTACGACGATTCTTTGTGATTCTCTATCAATGACTGCGCCTAGATATAATTCTTGTTCAATATCACAAGGCGCTTCAATTAAAACTCGGTGAATAGGTAAACCTTTTTCATCTGTTTGATAGGTAATCAGGTTGGTTCCCAGCATGGCCTTGACGGCTTCAGCTACTTCATTTTTACTAGCAACGATTTTAACGCCACCGCCTTTACCACGACCACCTGCGTGAACTTGAGCTTTAACCACCCATTTATCAACGTCGATAGAATCTGCCGCTACCAGTGCTTCATCTACACTTCGTACGGTTTCACCTAAGGATACTGGCATTCCGAATTCTGAAAATAATTTTTTTGCTTGATACTCATGTAAATTCATAAGAAATTCCACTACATGTGAGAAATAAAAAAACAGTTCTTTATCTAAACTGTCCGCTAACTTTTAAACTTCGATACTTTCAAACTTTCAAACTCTTAAACTTCTAACAACAGTCTTGCTGGATCTTCGATTAACTCTTTCACTGTTTTCAAGAAACCTACGGATTCTCTTCCATCGACAATTCTGTGATCATAGGATAATGCTACATACATCATGGGTCTAATGACTATTTCACCATTTTCAACAACAGCCCTGTCGGTAATACCATGCATACCTAAAATTCCACTCTGAGGAGGATTAATAATTGGTGTTGACATCATCGAACCAAAAACTCCACCGTTGGTGATGGTAAATGTTCCGCCGGTTAATTCATCCATTGTGAGCTTATTCTCTTTTGCTTTATTGCCCAAAGCCCGGATGTTTTTCTCAACTTCAGCAAATGACATTTCATCTGCATCTCTAAGAATAGGTACCACCAGACCTCTTGGTGCGGAAACTGCAATTCCTATATCAAAATAGCCATGATAAACAATATCATCACCATCTATAGAAGCATTTACATCAGGATATCTTTTCAGTGCTTCAACCACTGCCTTAGTAAAAAATGACATAAAGCCCAATCGAGTTCCATGAGTTTTCTCAAATAGATCTTTATAATGTTTTCTAAGATCCATAACAGGCTTCATATTCACTTCATTGAATGTAGTCAAAATTGCCGATGTTTGTTGTACAGAAACTAATCGTTCTGCAACCCGCTTCCTTAAACGGGTCATAGGCACACGTTTTTCCTCTCTATGACCAGCGGCAACGACTGCTTCTGAACTGACTGAAACGGGAACTGATTTTACAGGTGCAAACTCAGATTTAGTAGAAGAACTTGCAGATGAGATATATTTTTCCACATCTTCTTTACTCAGTCGACCATCTTTTCCCGATGCAGGAATTGCAGATGGTTCGAGTGAATGTTCAGAAACCAGTCGTCTTACTGCTGGAGACAATGCCGAGGTATCTGTAGCAAGTTGAGAAGCAACAACTGGTTCTTCAGTTGGAGTAGCAGTTGTCGCTGACGGAGCTCCTGACTTGAATATTGCAAGCACTTCTTCTGCGTCAACAGTAGCACCCTCTTCATGGAGTATTGTTTCAATAAAACCATCATCAGGAGCAACGACTTCTAATACTACTTTATCTGTTTCAATATCGACAATATTTTCATCTCTTTCACAGGGCTCACCGACTTTTTTATGCCAAGTTGCCACTGTTGCATCGGCAACAGATTCGGGTAACGTTGGTACTTTAATTTCTAAGGACATTTTTATTCCTTTGTAACTGTTGTTAAGGTATCTGTGATTTGGTTTTGAATGCCTAGAGCCTCTTCTACCAAAGCTGCTTGTTCGTGGTTATGAACAGAAATGGAGCCTGCAGCCGGTGCAGCTGATGCCTCTCGTCCAGCAAAATTGATCCATTCAGTATCAGGTAAACAAAGCTTGAAATTATGGTGACTACAATACCAGGCACCTTGATTCATAGGTTCTTCCTGACACCATATATATTCTTTGACATGAAGATAGTCCTTTAAGATCGCGGTCAAATCTTCTTTAGGAAACGGGTATAGTTGTTCCATCCTTATAATAACGACATGTTTGAGTTCCAGTTCTCGTCGTTTTTCCAATAAATCATAGTAAACCTTACCACTACACAAAACCACACGGCTCACATTAGCTGATTCATGCTTATCTACTTCAGGAATAACAGGATGAAAATGACCAGATTTGAAATCCTCTAACTCTGATACCGCCAGTTTGTGACGAAGCAAGCTCTTAGGGGTCATAACAATAAGTGGTTTTCTAAGAGGCCTCAAAACCTGGCGTCGCAACATATGGAAAACCTGTGCAGGCGTGGTTGGCACACAAACTTGCATGTTCTCTTCCGCACAAAGTTGCATATATCTTTCAAGTCTTGCAGATGAATGCTCTGGCCCCTGCCCTTCGTAACCATGAGGTAACAACATCACTAATCCTGACAAGCGTCCCCACTTATGTTCCCCGGAACTAATAAATTGATCGATGACTACTTGAGCACCATTGGCAAAATCACCAAACTGACCTTCCCAAATCACTAAAGAGCGAGGCTCTGTGGTTGAATAACCATATTCAAAAGCCAGTATCGCTTCTTCAGATAATACTGAGTCAATAACAGTAAAATCTCCTTGGTTATCGGCTAAATTTTGTAGAGGAATATAAACTTCACCCTCGTTTTGATCATGCCACACTGAATGTCGATGGAAAAAAGTGCCTCTGCCACTGTCTTGTCCAGACAGACGTACTATTAATCCTTCTCCTAAAGTACCAGCGTAGGCTAAAACTTCTGCAGCTCCCCAATCAAGGGCTTGTTCACCCTGATACATTTTGGCTCTGTCAGCCATAAGTTTGGCAACGCGAGGATGTAATTTTAAACCTTCGGGAATAGCGGTTAGTACCTTGGTATAATGTTCAATTTGTTCTTGAGTTAAACAGGTATCCGCTTCTGCAGTCCATTTTTGATCGATATAAGGATCCCAATGAACACTGAATTCATGTTTTTGCAAAGGTAACCATGATGGCACCACATTTTTTCCAACATCCAGTAAATCTCGATAGGTTGTCACAAGCTGTTTGACTTCATCTGAAGATATGGCTCCTTGTGAAATCAACTGGTCAGCATAGATTTTTCTGATCATGGGGCGTTTTTTAATGATCTGATACATCATAGGCTGAGTTGCTGAAGGTTCATCAGCTTCGTTGTGTCCATGTCTGCGATAACAAACCAGATCTATCACCACATCTTTATTAAACGTCATACGATAATCCAAAGCCAGTCGAGCAATCTTTATAACGGCTTCTGGATCATCGGCATTAACATGAAAAACAGGTGCAGCCACCATCTTGGCAACATCAGTACAGTAACGGGTTGAACGAACATCATCGCTTCTTGAGGTGGTGAATCCTACCTGATTATTAACAACGATATGAATCGTACCCCCAGTTTTGTAACCGCGAGTCTGAGACATATTAAATGTTTCCATCACCACACCCTGCCCGGTAAAGGCTGAATCACCATGAATAATAATGGGGATAACCTGATTCAAACTTTGATCTTTTCTACGTTCCTGACGCGCTCTAACAGATCCTTCTACAACTGGAGACACGATTTCAAGATGAGAAGGATTAAATGCTAATGCAATGTGTAACGGGCCACCAGCAGTTTGAATGTCAGATGAAAAACCCTGATGGTATTTAACATCTCCTGAACCATCAAAATCTTTATGAATGCCTGCAAATTCATTAAATAGCTCCTGGGGAACTTTGCCAAAAAGGTTGACCAAAACATTTAGTCGGCCTCTATGGGCCATACCAATGATTATCTCTTTGCTACCTCTACTACCGGTTCCTTGTATGATCTCATTTAACATTGGGATCAGGCTTTCTCCCCCTTCGAGACCAAATCGTTTTGCACCGGGAAATTTTGAACCTGTATATTTTTCAAGTCCTTCAGCGGCTGTCAACTGCGATAGTAAATTAACAGATTGTTCTTCTGTTAGAGCCTGTTCTCTCCATTTAACTTCGAGCCAGTCCCTTATCCAGTCTCTTTCATGATCCTGCTCAACTTGTAAAAACTCTGCTCCAACACTATTGCAATAGGTAGCTTGAAGGTTTTTCAGGACAACACCTAATCGCATCTTTTGTTCAGGGAATGAGGTATCTACAAAATATTTGTTATCTAAATCAGCTTCATTAAGACCGTGATATGCCAATTTTAAAGGCGCAACATCTTCTACTTCTTGTAACCCTAAAGGGTCCAGTTTTGCGACTCGATGCCCATGTTGTCGATAAGCGTTGATAAGCTGTAATACACCAATTTGTTTGAGATCAGTACTCACAATTTGAGTGCCAATACGTTTTTGGCGTGAAATAATTTTGAAGTGTTCTTTTATGACAGAATGAGGAATATCCGTAATTTGAGCATCATTTTTGGGAAGCTCTGAAAAATTTTTTTGCCACTGCTCTGAAACTGAATGTGGATTTTCAAGGTATTGCTCATAGAGATCTTCCAGATAGGCAGCACTTCCCACGGAAAACACCGAACTCTGTATCCACTCCAACATATTTTGAGCCATCTATTACGCCTTCTCTGCTATCAGTTTGTTTTTCATCAAAGACTGACTCCAGGTCAATTAGGTTGAGTTCAGACTATCTAATGCAGTTTATTGTTACTAATCGACACCGTTACAGTTTTATTTAGTGAGCTGCTGAATAGTTGAGGTTAGTTACAATAATCTACTCCATCAACAACAAGAACACTCTTAATTGTTTTTTATAAATAATAGTTCAGTATTGAATAAAAAGTTGTTCAGGAAATGATTCCAGCAAATTTGCTAATGTGATGCTGAAAGCACCGAGGCTATTATAAAATAATTGAAGACTATTATGGAATAGATATCTGTAAATAAGATGATAATCGAGCGTAACTATTCAGCTTACCTCTAAAATGAGCCATTTCATCGTTCAAAAAAGGTCAAATAATCGAGTATACTCACATTTTTTGCCTCGAAGTTATTGCCAGGGATGGCATGTATTCAGAAAAAGCAGGAGCACTTTTCTGTTATTGCCAGGGATGGCATGTACTCAGAAAAAGCAGGAGCACTTTTCTGTTATTGCCAGGGATGGCATGTATT
>JBFFIY010000093.1:0-18573 GCA_041556195.1 Enterobacterales bacterium | reverse complement strand
GTCTGACCACATTCGGGACACTTGAGGTTCATTAATGTCTCTTCCTTCTCTTTGATTTCAATAGTTTTAGCCGGTATAGCCAGTACTTCTCTGATTTGCTTTAACTTCCCTTTTCTCACTGAATTAGCCAGGAAACCATAATACCGTACTCGCATAAAACCTTTGGGCAGTACATGCAATGCAAAACGCCTGACCAGCTCTTTAGCACTTAGCTTCATCGCTTTCTGAGTACCATCCCGATAGTCACGGTAACGCAATCTAACTTGCTCACCATTAAAGCTCAGCAAGCGATTGGGTGTTAAAGCGATCCTTCGGGTATAGCGTCCCAGATAATCAATCAATCGCTCATGTCCATAACTTGCCGCTTTGCTATAAACCACCCAGTCCTTTGTCATCAGTTGATTAAGCTTTACATGAAACTCATCTTCAGCAATGCCATCCAACAATCCCTGATTTCTAGCTTTTCTCAAGGCACTCACCATGTACCCTCGGTAATGACGAGACAGAGCTTTTACTGGAAACAGATAGTTGCTCTTAGCCGCATGCCAATGGCCTGTTTTCGTTAAAGCACCACCTGGGACTAAACAATGTAAATGAACATGGCGCACCAGGGTTTGTCCCCAGGTATGTAATACCGCCAATAGTCCAAGCTGACCATTCAATCGATTCGGTGACTGACCGAACTTTGACAATATTTATCATTCTGGCATGAACTGATGATTTTATGAACTTCAGAGCGACTCAATAGCTCGGGGATTTTATGTTCTTTTTTTGGGAAGGGAAGTTTAGCTCTGGAAAGTGGTGTCTCTAAAACCTGGTCAAACAAAAAACGCGCCACATTAATAAATTGTCGGCAACTACTAAATGACCAATGTTTAACTTGATGGCAGTGTAATAAATAAGTTCGAATGTCCTCTTCTGATAATTGGTCAGGGCTACGATGGTAATACTTGGCAAGTTGAATAATATGATAGAGGTAGGACTTCTGAGTCGTCTTAGCGAAACCTTTAAGCACCATAAGCTCAATCATTTTTTGTCGTAAGGGTGTCATCACAATTCTCCTTTTATATAGCCGTTATTGGCTATTAAAAGTGTGGTCGTTGATGACGAAAATGAAAGGGGTAAAAGAGGGGGTAAAGCTCCGCGAAGCGGCTTAGTTCAACTGTAAATATGCCAAAAATCAATCTCTTAGCATGATATTAAATATCACTTTGAATGTAAAAGGTTGCAACGTGCAACTGTTTTTTTATGAACCTTAGATATTAGCCAATCTAATTTTATATAATTTAATACAGCAAAATCAATTAGTTAAAGTTTAATCTTTTGAAAAGCTTCAGAAAACAGTTGCACATTGCCATAGTTTTCTGAGAATTCACTTGCAATTCGCACACAGCTACACTATCTATATAAGTAGTATTTTTTAAGAAGAAATTAGTGCAATGCAAGATATTCCAATTTATGTGGATCATCATTCAACCCGATTTATCGATCGTTTGCGTTTGTGTATTCGTTCTAGAAATTTAGCTTACGCTACCGAAAAAACCTATGTCACATGGGCCTTACAATTCATTCGATTTCACAGGAAACAACATCCTAAAGATATGGGTACAAATGAGATAGAATCATTCTTAAGTTATTTAGCCACTCAAAAAAACTGTTCAAAATCCACTCAACGTACGGTTCTTAATACTTTAGTATTCCTCTATGAAAAATTTCTTAATAAAGCAATTGGTAAGCTTGAGTTTATTTTTTCTCGTACAGAGCATAAACTTCCGCAGGTTTTTCAGAAAAATGCCTTAGCAATCGTTCATAAATTATGCAACAATTAAAAATAGCCAATAACTGTTGGAATTAGATAAATCAGGAGAAAAGCCATTATGTCATCTTCATTAGAAAGTCTTGAGAGAGATATTGCACAATTACCACCACCTCAATTGAAAAAATTTCGAGCCTGGTATGAAAAATTTGATTCGGATAATTGGGATGAACAAATAGATAATGATGTACACTCAGGCAAGCTTGATTCTTTAGCAAATGCAGCCATCTCTGAACATTTGGCAGGTAAATCAAAAGAGCTATGATCCATTTCGCCAGTTCTTCATTTTGGTCTGCTTACGAGCTAATACCTACCGAAATTCAGAAAATTGCAGATCGAAATTATAAAATTCTTAAACAAAATCCTAGACACCCTTCTCTCTATTTCAAAAAGATAAACAAGTACAGATCGGTACGAGTTGGTATTCATTATAGAGCATTATCTATAGAAGTTAAAAATGGCTTACTTTGGTTTTGGATTGGAAGCCATACAGAATACGATAAACTGATTAAATCGTAACTATCCAGCTCCCCCCTAAAACCAAAAAGACACAAACGCCCGAATAACATTAGCATCCAAACTATAAAGCGGTTCTTCACCAGGCGCGGTAACAACCGTTAGATCCCTGAAATTATCATAATCAAACTGAAAGTAGTTATAGTATAAATTAACACTACCTTTTTCAAAACCTGCACTGTTCATTTTAAATTCGTAGGTTGCGCCCAGGCCGATTGAGATTGAGTCAAAAGAGCTGAGTTCTTTGTCTCGTGCCAGGAAGTTTTGAGCGGTTTGGAAGGGGAATAAATCCGCATAAAAATCGGCTTCGTTTTGCTGATAATAACGAGTACTGGCTTCGAAGGTCAGGTGGTCATTGTAGGGATGGATATATTTTATTTCAAAATTTTGAGCATCAACTCCCCAGGTATCGCTATAGTCTCTATATTCTGCATGGAGTGCCGCACGATAAGGTAGAAAGTATCGGCCTGAAATGACAACAGCGGTACTTGTTTTTGTGTCAGGGTAAAGTTCTGATTGAAAGCTGTAACCTGACGCAACTGTGGGATCTAAAAAACGTACTGAGCGATAGGGGTTATTTAAAAAGCCATCATCGGTTATGGCTTCTACGGTCAGGTTCATAAAGAAGTTTTTGGTGATCACCTGACTCAGATCGACTCTAAAGTTTTGTCGGTCTACATCTTCAGAAAAATCATCCTGACCATTTTGCATGACGGTATCCCAGCCATTTGAGTAACCAATAGACAGAGTGGTTAGATTTGAGAAGAAGTCCTGGCTGATGGTTAAGCTGGCGTTATTGGCTTCGTAATCACTTTCATCACTGTTAACGTAGTTGATGGATATTGTGGTTTCATTGTGAAGGTAGTCTACACCTACCGAATATTGAGTTCTTTCTTCTGAGTAGGCGCTTGCTGTGGTGACTACATCGATTGAGGCACTGGATACCATGTCAACATAGTAGTTTGTGGAGACGGAAAAGTTATCTAAAAACTTTTTTCTAACCAGCACGGATGGGCCGTTGACTTCAACGCCACCACCATCGTAGGAATGATAAAGCACATCTATTTTATCTTCTGGCAATACCGCAGAATTCACAAATAATGAATTGAGTGCTAACAGAAAAAAGATAATGGTGTTTTTAATGTTCATTCAAGATATCTCTGTTCTGGTTCTAGTTACAGCCACAACCACCACCACCACTTCCTGCAGCTCCTCTGGCACCTTCTCTTGCCTCGTGCACATGATGCAGGTAAGCACTTGAAATAGGATGACTGTTACTTACCATGATAGGATCTGCCAGGTTCTGACGTTC
Source organism: Enterobacterales bacterium (assembly GCA_041556195.1). Taxonomy (GTDB): domain Bacteria; phylum Pseudomonadota; class Gammaproteobacteria; order Enterobacterales; genus 21-14-all-40-8. Next base: position 14,929 of record JBFFIY010000093.1, on the reverse strand, counting down.
ATAGGGTTTAACCCAGGGTTTTACATTGGTACACCCAGAAAGACTTGCAATCATTAAAACTATCAAAGGTATTTTATTTTTCATCTCTTATCTCTTATCTCAAATCTCGAAATTACTCAAAACATCCCTGTTTTTCGCCCTACGGGCCAGCTAAAGCTGTTCACCAGGATTTACAGGAGTAAATCAGAACAGCTTTAGCTGGCTTGCAAAGCAAGAGAGCCACAGGGAGGTGGCGAATAATAATTGCTCCTCGACAATTGCTCCTGCATTGTTCTAATAAGTTACATCCTGTAACGATGCATTTTTGTCGAATCTCGCAACTCGATTCTCGTAACTAATTCTCTATTCTCGAATAAGCTGTTTTATTTGTTTATCGTATTCCAGTTCGTATCCGGGTAAATAACCTTTATGGAAAAATCTGAAGTTTCCCTTCTTATCGACCAAATAGGTACTCGGCATGGCTCTGACTTGATAACGCTCGCTGGTATTACCTTCTGGATCATAGAGTACTGGAAAGTTAACTTTGATATCTTTTAAGACTTTATCTGCCAGCTCAGTACTATTGTCGATATTGATGCCTAGAATGCTGACACCTAAATCTTTGTATTTTTGATGAAGTGATTCCAGTTTTGGCATTTCTTTACGGCATGGGCCACACCAGGATGCCCAGAAGTTGACCAGTACAACTTGTCCTGCCAGTTCTGCTAATCTGATATTTTTGCCTGCACGGCTTTTCAGAGTAAAGTCATGAGCTTTGCCGCTGATTTCTTCTGCTTTAACTGTATTTGCAACAGTGGTTGAGAATAAAGCGATTATTATTAAGAATATTTTTATTGGAATATTTTTCAATTCTTTCCTCCAGATTTTTTATAATTAGTTATTTGCACAAACTTAAAACACCATCAAAAGAAGACACTAAACCCAAGTTTGTATGAGATATTATGGGTGGTTTTATCGTCCCCTAAAATATCGTTATCGAATACATGATCTTTAACTTCGACATGCAGAGCTAACCAGTCTTTAAGAACTATGCGATAACCTGCTGCTGCACTCACGGTAAAACGTTGGTCGCCTGCAAAGTCGGTGCTTCCTACGCCGATTAGTCCATAAAACGCGCTGTTGTATGATAGTTGTCTACCAATAAATCCTTCCCCTGGTAACAGGTTAACACCTAAATTAAGATCATAGTATTGCAATTCGCGTTCATCATCAGTTAGTAAACGTGCGCCACTGATGGCTTCAAAACTTGTCTGGTCAGCATCGGTTTGTCCGTAGCTTGCCATAACGAAAATATCTTCGGTAACATGGTAGGCAAGAGATAGACCAACGACTGTATTAGTTCCAAAGTCTTCTACATTCATTTGGCCTACAAAAAGCCCAATTTCCATGTCTTGAGCATCAATATCGGCAATATCTATTTGACGTCTTTTTATTTCGGGTTCGACGATTTTAGTCGCTTCAATGTTTCTTGAAGCATCTTCTAATGTCTGTTCTTTTTGCAAAGCCTTTTCGGGCTGCTCTTTATTTTGCCCTTTCACTTCCCGGGCAGTAGATAAAGTTGGGGCAAAGGCAAGTGATATTGTTATAAAACTTGCTAGAAAAATATACTGAATCCTAATTTCCATTCTTCAACATCTTCATTTTGATTCCGATCAGTTAATACAACAAATTTTCGATATTCCAGTCGTAGTAAAAATCGGCGGGTTAAGTAAATTTTTGCTCCAGTGGTAACAAAGAGCAAGTTATCGTTACGATCTTCTGTTTGAACCAGGATCGCTCTTGGCCTGGTTTCTATAACTCCTGCACCTATTCCAAAGTATGGTGATAGATGGGTATTGTCTAAATAGGGCAACCAGCTAAATGGTTTTAAATCGGGAAATGGTTCATTCACAATATTTAAAGTTGCCATTCTCACTTCAGAGAAATTTCCTAATGCCTGTGAGATAGATAGTTCTGTTGTCAGGTTTTGGGTGAAGTGATAACCTCCATAAATCGAGATCAACGATGCCCCTTCAAAATCGCCGTTAAGTACGCCTAATTCCCAATTACGTTTTAGATATTCATCAAAATCAGGATCATCCAGCAGTATTTTTTCGTCATCCAGGGTCAGGGTCTTTTTAAGCTGTTTACGATTGACCCAACCTTCTTTCTGGTTTCGTAGCCTCACTTTATACCAGGTGGTTTTGCTTTTTAATATTTCAATCAACTCCCCTTCTTCTGCCACAAAAAAGATGGGAAACCCTCGTCCTGGTCCCGTGTGTAATTCAATGAAAGGATCGATCACTTTCACCAATGCAAATTCTTCGGTAGCCTGGGCGGGAGCAGAAAACAACAACCACATTAAAGCTATTTTTAATACAGTACTAAACTTCAAAATGTTCCTTTCTCTTCAATTTTAATCAATTAATTCTGTTGCTAATTTTGTGGCACAGCAAACGGGTTATTATAATATTGGCCGCCTATATCAAGCCATTCAGATATCATTTTAATTTCCGCAGGAGATAGCCAACCTGAGTGTGACCCAGCAGGCTCTAACAAGTCAAATAATCTTGGATTGTTCACCGCAGCTGAAACATTAAGTGATGGAGAAACACCTACAGTGACTAATACTGGAATAGGATTTCCCATTTCATCCAGAATTAATTCTCCCTGATCATCTACCTCAAAAACGGGGTTACCATTCCCGTCAAGTAGAGGGATAAGGCGATCAACTAGTGTCCCATTAATCACTTCTTGTTCGTTATCTCCAAAAAATAGTTCGCGATATGAGGTGAGTTGTCCAGGGTTATCGGTTGAAGTGGTACCGCTGAGATCGAGTTGCGCCGCAGGAACCTGTGCCAGATCCATTTCATCCACCAGACCATGACAGCGAGTACAGGTATTATCTTCAAGTACCGTGATACCGTCTGGATCCAGGGTTATGCGACTAACATCCCATAGCGGTTGGATCACATCCGGGTAGTTGATGGTGATACGACAATTGGCTGTCCAATTCATTATACAAGGTACAGTAGTAGGTGCTGGGCTATTCAGATCGCTGTAGCTGTAGACAAAGCTGAGATCTTTGGGACGAATGGTTTCATCGGTCCATTGATCTTCATAGTTTACATCCACACTTAAGGTTCTGATTTCATTAATTCTTGACCAGGTTTCCGCCATAGTTTCCCCCTGATCGGCAAACAACGATGGTTCGGTATTGGTAAAAGGCAATCCGGTAGTTGATGCACCTGAATTAATAGATGGTTGTTGTGCTTGCAGTCGACCATGCGGCAAGGAGCTGTTACCTGTATGACAGCCATTACATTCTAATTGTTGCCCGGGAGTAAGCTGAAGCCAATTCTGATGGCGTCCGGTGATCCTTCGACCCAATTTATCTAACACACTTAAGGCAACAGGGACACTGGCAGGTACTTTAAATTTAACCGAACCATCGGGTTCTATGGGAACATAACCTAATATTTCTCGCATGAGTTGGCCACTGCTACGACCAAAGGCACTGCCGTTTAATTGCACCAGATCGCGATCGGGCATTGATACCGCTTTTACTACTCGTAAAAAACGCGCAGCTCTGCCATCAGCAGCAGTTTGAAGCGGATCGGCCAATACAGAAATACCGCTTCCACTAACATCAATTCCATCAAAATCATAAACGCTTTTAATATGAATCACACCCACATTTTCATCGACAAGGTTTTGTTCTAAATCGATGCCCGCCATGCCATCAGGAATAAATACTGGTGAGACTTTTGGCTGCATGGCAACAACTTCGGTGTACATGATGCCTTCATCACCCGTGATAATGGGTAGTACGGTTTGCTCATCCAGTGTCAGCATCCACACGCCATATAGGGGATTGGCTTGTACCGCATTAGGATCGTCCAATCGCTCATCGGTACAGGCCACAATGTTAGATATATTATTAGCATCTAGTTCTGTCAGGCGACATAAGCTCCAGCTGACAAGCAGGCGGTTGCTGCCATCCCATAGTGGAAATGCCGAGCTATAGTTACCACCTCTTGAAATCGAACCATCGTTGGTGACATTGTTTGGCGTTAATGATTGTTGAGCTTCAACAGTAGTGGCATTTGAAGCAAAAACGGGTTGGTCATTTTCAGTAAAGTTAGAAATATCAATCTGAGTCAGTTCTGCACTTAGTCTATTTGACTGCATCGGTCTGGTGAGGCTTAAGAGTTGACCATTGGGCATTTCACGGGGCTGGGTAAATTGGATGGTTGAATTATTGGTGCCAGTGGCATGGCTATGATTACCGTAAACAAATTCCATGTTGCTACCATCAGGATTGACGCGATATAAATGCATTCCGTTTCTATTACCCATGTTATCCCAGCGAGTAAAAATAATAGTTCCGTCGGACATAACGGCGGGATCAAGATCATGACTTTGATTGAAGGTGATCTGATGTATATTGCTACCATCTGCGTCCATAACATGCAGCACAGCTGCTTCTACTCGCCGATTTTCTTCCAGACCTGAAAATTGCGGTTTTCCTTCATCTAATAATATAGATTTATTGGTTCTCTGGCGGGTAGAAGAAAAAACAATGCGACCATCAACTAAATAGGCAGGAGCAAAATCCTGACCCTGCTCTGCGATTAAATCAGATATGATAATGCGAGTAAGCTGTCCGGTTTCCAGATCATATTGCCAGATATTCCATGTAGGCTGTTCGTCTTCATCAGCATCTTCCAGTTCGGGGGCTCGTAATGCAAAAATCAGTTTCTGACCATCACTGGAAACTTCCAGATCTTTAATATCGTATAACTCTCCCGGTTCAAACAACTCGTTGGTTAAAACCTGTTCTAAAGCTGTGGGTGAAGCTCGTTCTCTCAATACCAATTCAGCGCCGGGGTTGAATATGGTCGGATTTCTCAGATCCTGTTCGACAATTTCTCCAGCTGAATCAACAGGCAGGGTACGTTTAACGAAGGCAATAGGGAAATCTTGCACCACCGCATCTGGAGATTGATTGCCACCACCAACTCCACCGCCACCACCACAACCACTGGCAGCTAATGTGAAGATCAGTATGGTTCCCCATTTTTGAATCATCGGACTAAGTCGTTTTGACCACAATTCCATAAAAGATACCTGTTGAAATCCTTTATTCATTTTTAAAAAACCATTATGCACGTATTTTGTTTGTTTATTCTGTGGAGAGTATCACGAAAATGAAATTCAAAATCTGTATTATAAATGATTCTGTAATATGAATAATAATACTGGATCCCACACTCAGCCGGGGATCCGGGATAATACGACTTTGTTGATTGTAATACTTTGTTGATTAATAGATTAATAAGAGTGCTATTCTCTCCATTCAATCAATCGTAGAGCATTGTGATACCGGGATATTTTATGCGTACTCAACCCTTCTTAAAATATTGGTTTGATTTGTTTTTGATTTTGCTTGTTATTTCTCTTGTAAACATATCTGCGGCCCAGGCAGGCCCAAGAGAACAGGCCAAAAGGATCCATGAAAGACTGGCTGGAGTGCCCCCCAGTGAGTCCGTCCTGACAAATATGCAATCACAAGTTGAAAATGGAAATGCAGTCAATGCTGCAATGTTAGCTATGGATAATGCAGATTTTTATAATGTCACCTTAAAGAACTTTATCACGCCCTGGACCAACGAAGCAGAAACCATCTTTGCACCATTAAACGATTATACGGCTACGCTGATTGGCATGATTAGAGATGATAGAGATTTCAGGGAAATTCTGTCTGCAGATGTTCTCTATGTGGGTGCGGCCAGCCTCGGACTTCCCGCTTATTCCAATAACAACAATACCCATTATCAGGCACTCGAAGATCAACGCATCAATCTCAAAGATAATTTAGTCGCAGCCACCCAATCCGCAGTTACCGGTTTACCCGCCGCAGCAACTGCAGGAATCACCACCAGTAGAGCTGCAGCTCAGGCATTTTTTATTGATGGCACCAATCGAGCCATGTTTCGTTTTACTTTTAAAAACCAGTTGTGTACTGATCTGGAACCGTTAAAAGATATTACCCGAAGCCCTGATCGCATTCGCCAGGATGTCTCTCGCAGCCCTGGTGGCGATAGCCGAATTTACTTAAATAATTGTATTGGTTGTCATGCTGGTATGGATCCTATGACGCAGGCATTTGCCTATTATGATTTTGCTCATGATGTTGATGCCGATCCTGATGGCAATAACGGTAACCTGTCATATAACAATGTTGGGGCTGTCGATCCTGATACGGGCTCAAGAGTTAAAAAGAAATATCATATTAATGCCAGTAATTTTAAATTTGGTTTTATCTCCACGGATGATCGTTGGGACAATTATTGGCGTACAGGAGCAAACGCCAATCTTGGTTGGAGCTCATCGCTTAGTGGTAGTGGCGAGGGTGCAAAATCACTGGGACAGGAACTGGCAAATTCTGAAGCTTTTGCCAGTTGTCAGGTAAAAAAAGTGTTCAAAGAAATTTGCTTAAGATCGGCTGTTGATGCCAATGATCGAGCTCAGTTAACAGCTATGGTCAATTCCTTTAAAACCAATAATTATAATCTTAAACAGGTTTTTGCAGAAACAGCTGTTTACTGTATGGGTGATTAAGATGGGGTATGAAATGATGTGTTTTTTTAAAAAATTCAGCTCCTCTCTCTTCCTTAAAATGAAGGTTTATGGTAGATATTTGTCTCCGTTTAAGTTGTTGTCTATAAACAAGCTATTGTCTATAAGAAAGCCTTTGCCTATACGCAAGCTATTGGCTTTGTTCATTCTGGGAGTATTAGCAGGCTGTAGCGGTGGAGGTGCTGAAGTGGTGCCTTTACCTGATGTCAGTACAGGAACAGGCAGCGTACCTAACTATACAGGGCCACCTCCTGCCAGTGAAGATGTACAAAGATTTAAGCTTAATGTGTGGGATAACCTGGTGGCAGATAATCGTTGTGGAGGCTGCCATATTCAAGGGGGACAAGCACCGGAATTTGTTCGTTTTGACGATATTAATCTTGCCTATGCTGCGGCTAATACCATTGTTAATTTAAACAATCCTATTGAATCGAGAATGGTACAAAAGGTACTGGAGGGGCATAATTGTTGGCTCAGCAGTGATCAGGCCTGTGCCGATATTATTCAGGGACATATTAGCGATTGGGCTGGAGGTGCACTTGGCGGTGAAGCCAATTTAGTGCAGTTATTTCCACCGGTGATCAGAGAGCCAGGGGCAAGTAAAAACTTCCCCTTGAGCTCGGCAGGATTTGCCGGCAGCATCTATCCCATATTAACGACCTATTGTGCACAATGCCATCGAGAAACAGCAGTAACACCTCAATCACCTCACTTTGCCAGTGAAGATGTTGAAGTCGCCTATTTGGCTGCACAATCCAAAATTGATTTAGATGTGCCTGCAAATTCTCGTTTAGTGTTAAGACTAAGAAATGAGTTTCATCAATGTTGGGATGATTGTCAGGCAAATTCTAATGAACTTGAGACTGCCATAACCACATTGGCAAATGGCATTGCGCTAACCGAACTCGATCCTCAGCTTCTGCCCAGTAAAGCGCTCACTTTATTCGATGGCATTTTAGCCAACAGCGGTGGCCGCCATGAAACTAACGTTATTGCCAAATGGGAATTTAAAGCTGGACAAGGCTCCACAGCCTTTGATACCAGTGGTATTAATCCAGCAATGGATTTAACCCTGAATGGTGATGTGAGCTGGGTTGGAGGATGGGGGATCCAGATCAAAGATGGTAAAGCACAGGCCAGTACCAGCACCAGTAAAAAGCTGCACAATCTGATCTCAGGTAGTGGTGAGTTTACCCTTGAAGCCTGGGTTGTTCCCGGCAATGTTACTCAGGAAGGACCTGCCAGAATTGTCAGTTATTCAGGCGGCACGGACACGCGTAATTTCACTCTGGGTCAAACGCTTTATAATTATGATTTTCTTAATCGAAGTAGCACCACTGATGTTAACGGAGATCCTGCTCTTTCAACCGATAATGCTGCGCAGAGGTTACAACCCGTGCTGCAACATGTGGCGCTAACCTATAGTCCAACAACTGGCCGCAAGATCTATGTTAATGGAGAATTTACCGGCGATTTAGATACTGTTGAAGGTGGAACCCTGAGTGATTGGGATGATAGTTTTGCTTTTGTGCTTGGTAATGAGGTTTCCAGTGACAGGTTGTGGCAAGGCATTCTGCGTATGGTTGCTGTTCATAACAGGGTGCTCTCTGATGAACAAATTGTTGATAATTTTAAAGCCAGCGTGGGCGAGAAGTTTTTCTTACTGTTTAGTGTGTCCGATCTTATAAATGTAACCGATGCTTATGTGGTTTTTGAAGCCAGTCAATTTGATAGTTTCAGTTATCTTTTTAACCAACCGTTTTTTATCAGTCTGGATCCTGATGCCCAGGTAGATGGTATAGATATAAGCGGCATAAGGCTCGGATCAAATGGTAGAGAGTTGGCCGTTGGCCAAGCCTACAAAAATGTAAACAAAACAGTTAATGATGCCGAGTATAACACTGTTGGCGGGCAATCACTTTCATCTCTGGGTACGGTGATTAATTTGGAAAAAGGTCCGGAAAATGATGAGTTTTTCTTAACCTTTGAAAAGATAGGCCAAAACACTCACAGAGTTGTGGAACCGCCTCCACCACCTCCACCTGTCGCTGTAGATGAACCAGCCAGCTCTGATGTCGGATTAAAAACTTTTGAAAAAATTCACGCAACATTATCATCTATTACGGGTGTGAGCATGGCACAAACGGATGTCAATAATACCTATCAGAATGTTAAACAGGCATTACCAACGGTAAGTGATATTGAAACCTTTGTGTCGGCACAACAAATGGCTATAACTCAGCTATCTATTGAATATTGTAATGCCCTGGTTAATGATCCCAATTTAAGGCAAAACTTCTTTCCGGATTTCAATTTTAATGGTTCGGTTAATGATGCTTTTGTGATGGGAGATCGCCGTTTAATTACTACCCCTCTTTACAATAAAACCATGAATAGCAATGTTGCCACTCAAGCAAGTATTGCTGAAGTGGAGCTCGAATTAAATAATCTTATCGATCGACTCACCAGCTGTAATACCAACAATAGCTGTGCAGCTGATCGAACTGAAACAGTGGTTAAAGCAACCTGTGCCGCTGCCATTGGCAATGCTGGCATGTTGATACAGTAAAACTTTGCTGTAAATTTGTTCCAGATGAGTGATACAAAGTTTTCAGGTAAATAAAATGAGTAAACGATACAGAAGTTCCTCCAAAAATAAGGCCTTAAGCTTAAATGCTCCCTTGCGGCATGCCAATCATTCTCGTCCCTTAACACGAAGAGAATTTATTGCACAAGGTTTTGCCACTGGCGCAGCCACCATCATGGGCGGCTCTTTGCTCAATGGCATGATGTCATCTCCAGCCAGTGCCACACTTTCAGCGGATCTCGAAGCTTTAAAAGCAAGTTGTGGTATTGCCACGCAGGGCGCTGGAAAGATTCCATTTATCTGTTTCGATTTAGCCGGTGGTGCCAACATTTCAGGTTCAAATGTTTTGGTGGGCAAACAGGGTGGACAACTGGATTTTCTTACTACAGCAGGTTACAGCAAACTCGGTTTACCCGGCGATATGATCCCATCTATTGTCAATAATCAAACCGGAACTAACGATTTTGTTAATTCAGATCTCGGATTAGCATTTCATTCTGATAGTGCTTTTTTGCGTGGCATTAACGAAAAATTAGATGCATCTACAGCCGCCAATATTAATGGTGCTGTGATCCCTGCTCGATCAGATAATGATACCGGCAATAATCCGCATAATCCGATGTATGGCATTAACAAAGTGGGAGCCGATGGTTCACTGTTAACTCTAATTGGTTCAAGAGCGACTGACTCAGGAGGTAATTCATTGGCACCTGCATCCATGATCGATGTTGCTGTTAGACCCATTAAAGTTGATCGGCCTTCCGACGTAACCGGATTAGTTGATGTGGGCGATCTGGTAAATTTGTTAAGCCAACAGGATGCGGTTGCGGTAATGGAATCTATGCAACGCATTAGTGCCAAAAAGCTCGGTAAAATTGATACGAAAATCTCCACCGATGATGTCATTAAAGATCTGGTTAATTGTGGTTATGTCAAAAGTGCTGATCTTGCCGATCGTTTTGGAAACCCTGCAACACTCAATCCTGCCATCGATCCTGATATTGTAGGGCCTGCAGGTATTTTCTCCCAGGCCGAATTTGACGGGGATAGTGAATTTAGAAAAACCGCTGCGGTAATGAAGTTAGTAATCAATGGTTTTGCCGGCGCTGGAACCATCACTATGGGTGGTTATGATTACCATACCGGTGATCGCGCTACAGGAGAATTAAGAGATTTAAGAGCGGGACGTAGCATGGGTGCTTGTCTCGAATATGCTGCCCGTGTTGGTGTACCTTTAATGATGTATGTATTTAGTGATGGTTCTGTTGCCAGTAATGGACAAATCGACAACTCTGTTAATGGTAGAGGAAAAGGTCAATGGACAGGTGATAACTCATCCACCGCAGCTTCATTTTTTCTGGTATATAACCCAAATGGACGAGCACAACTGGTGGGAGCGACCCCGGAAATACAAGCCACCAGTCAACAAATTGGCTTTATGCGTTCTGATGCATCAGTGGAAACCGCCTCTTCACCAGCTGCTAACAATGTTAATTTACTGGTAGAGACTGTGATATTAAATTATATGGCTTTACATGGTCAACAAGGACAGTTTTCCACCCTGTTTCCCAGTCATGGTTTGGGTAATGCAGCCTTACTGGATAATTTGACGGCTTTTGAGCCGATTGTTAATGGGACGATTGGTTGAGTTTCGAGTTTCGAGTTTCGAGTTTCGAGTTTCGAGTTTCGAGTTTCGAGTTTCGAGTTTCGAGTTTCGAGTTTCGAGTTTTGAGTTTTGAGTTTCGAATCAAATCAGTAATATTTCACAGAAGATCCAACTTAAAACCGCTGCTATTTATTTTCTGTAGCTTTTTCTGCAATCAAGACTTTAGCAAACTGATATAAATGTGTGAGAAACATTGTTAAGGTTAATAGAAAGAGGTGAAATATAAATGCTATTCTCATGATTGATCTATTATTATTTTGCATATATTCTAATACTTGTTCCGGCGTTGAGACTGCAAAAGTTGAAAATGGATAACCTAATGTCGCTAACATTGTTGTTGTAGACAGAAATATGAGAAAGACTGCCACAAAAACACCAAAAAATATCATATTAAACTTAAAAGTTTTAAAGGCTTTTTCATAGACACCTAAATTAAAAAGAAATTCCTTAAAATCGACTAATCGGCCGCAAGCAACCGAGTTTACAGTCAATTTTATTGCCCTTCGGCCAACCGGAATTTCCCCAAGCGTTAGTTTGACTCAAGGGCAAGCCCCATGAGATTTCTTTATTTAAAATTAACTCAAAAAACACCATTTTCACCAATTCTTCCTCATATCCCTTCAATTTGTGGTAATTTACTGGTTGAGTCTGTTCAATTAACCTGAAGTCATTGGAATTACTCTGTCAAAACCACTAAGCTAAATGATTTTCTCTAGAATTTACAACTAAAATAAGGAATCACATATGAGCTCAAATTATAGTCGTCGCCGTTTTCTCAAAACCGTTGTTATCAGTGCTGGGGCCATAGCTGCCGGAGGGCTGGTTGGTTGCGGTGAGAATCATCCGGATCTAATACCCCCTTCCAGTCCGAGTCTGCCTGAATCACCCGGATTATCTGGACTGACGATAGATAATGAAAGGTTGTTGTTTCCTCAATCAGTGGCATCTGGAGATCCTCGCCCGGATTCCATCGTTCTCTGGACACGTTTCTCAGGGGTTGATGCGAACCCTGTGCCACTTACTCTTGAAGTATCTGCCAGTGGAGATTTTAGTCGAGTAGTTGCAACTTCAACCATTGATGCTGAAGAGTTCCATGACTTCTGTCTAAAAGTAAAAGTGGTTGGATTAGACTCTGGCACTAAATATTTCTACCGTTTTTCTAATGATGGCAACTCAACCCGTACCGGTCAATTCCGTACAGCACCTGAAGAAAATAGTGAAGAAAACATTAAGTTTGCATTCCTTAGCTGCCAGGACTACGTTGGCCGTTTCTACAATACACTTACCAAGTTACTCGAACCGGCACAGGATGATCTGGCATTTATTGTTCATCTCGGGGATTACATTTATGAAACAGAAGGTGATCCTTCTTTTCAGACAACCGGAGGTGCCAGAACTATCACCTTTGATGATGCCGCTGGCGCTATCGAGTTACCTGATAGTGGTGGACGAGCCGCTGCTTCTTTAAGTAATTACAGACAACTTTATCAAACCTATCGCTCAGATCCCAAGTTACAAGAACTTCATGAAAAATTTGCCTTTATCAACATGTGGGACGATCACGAGTTTTCTGATGATCAATGGCAGGATAATGGCACCTATTTTGATGGTAGATCCAAAGAAAAAAATACTCAGCGTAAGAAAAATGCCGAGCAGGTATTCTTTGAATACCAACCTGTCGATGTAGATCCTGGTACTGGTGCGCCTGCTCAGCCAGGTGAAGTAAATGCTCTTCAAACATTTCCGTTTACTATTCTCTATCGAAAATTCCGTTTTGGTAAAGCTATCAATCTTAATATGGCTGATTACAGAACCTTTAGACCCGATCACATCATCGCGGAGGATGCGTTCCCTGGTTCAGTTATTATGGAACAACGTCAGGTGGGTGATACGCTTTTAGTCATACCAGGCGATCCCTTTTCAGCTAACGCAGCAGTCGATGCAAGGGTTGCAGGGGGCATGGATCTCGACTCTGCCATTATTGCCATGGTGAGTGATCTTGTAGCAGCAGGTGCGTTGCCTTTATTTCCAATCATCCAGTTAAACGCTGTCACTGAAGCAAGTTTTTCTGGTTTTATGGCAACCTTAAATGGATTGTTGGCAAGTGTTGGCTCTGCTTTCTCAGCTAATCCACAGCCAACACTCAGCGAAATGTTAACTGCTGCCCTGGTTCCAGGCTACATGCAGGAAGGGTTAAGCGCTACCGATGCCAGTAGTAAAACCTCAAATATCCTGGCTGCCGGTCGATTAGATGCTGTGTCTATTAATGGTACATTAGATGGATTCTATCAAGCGGTTGTCGATACTGTAACTGGTGTTCCCGGTTCTGATGTTGATGCTACTTTTGCCGGTTTAGCCGCTTCAAATCCTGCATTAGCAGGTCTTACTCTTACCCGTAGACTACCCGATACTCTCGATGATGGTACAGGCACGACTTTAACTGAATTTGGTCAACTCACCACCGATCCTTCATGGGGATTTAGTGGATTTGGTGTATCGAATGCCTTACTGGGTAAACAGAGTTTATTTGCATCAGGTGGACTCGGTGCCCGTTATTTCATGGTTAAACCAACTTATGATCTCTATACCGCATTCCGTTCTTTAGTCTCAGGTGACAGAGCCTATGATGATGCATGGGGATTACAACAAACCTTATCAATCACCTCGGATCTGGCTGTTTCAGATGCATGGTGGAATATTTTAGGTAGTTCTGTATCTTTTACATCTCTCGTACTTGATGCATCACCTGCCCCCCCGGGCAGTACAGATCCTACCGCTGGCGCACTGGATAACGCACTGACTGCATTAGGCGTATCTGCCAGCACCTTGCCCAGAGTACCATTTTATCTAAACCTTGATCACTGGGATGGATTTCCTGTTCGTAGAACCGTGTTAATGGATGATCCAACGGGCGCTTTAGCAACCACTCTAAAAGCTGCTAATGTTGTTGTTATTTCAGGTGATATACATGCAAACTTTGCCAGTGATCACGGAACCAGTCTGGCTAAACCTGGCGACAACAACCGCGCAGTAGAATTTACCGTAGCTGGCGTTTCTTCATCAAGCTTCGGTCGATTTGTCGGTAACCGTGCAGCAGCAATTGTCAGCCCGGACGATCCAGTGGCAGGACTGGCTCAGGGTTTTGCCCTGGCCTCACAATTAGATACTTTCGTGGGTATTGCCAGTCCAACCATAGATGCAGACGGCACTGTGAAACAATTAAAATGGTCTGATACCTCAGTTAATGGCATCGCTATTATGGAAGTCAATCAAAATCAGCTGACGACATCTTACTACATGTTGTCTGACATGCCCGGGTTACCAACTGACATTGCAGCTACCACCACTGCAACTTCGTTTTATGACAATCCAGCGGGTCTTGATGATCTTTGGACTAAAAAGGTTTTCAGAGTACAGAAGGTCAATGGTGCCAATGGTCCGGTGGAGGATATTACTTCTTAAGTTAAATTGTTCTATCAATCAAAAAAGGGAGACACTGTCTCCCTTTTTTATCAAATTTAAATTGTAACTATTTTTTAAAGGCATAGCAGTTTACCAGTGCAAGGGTAAGGGCGTGAAGTATGAAAGACGCGTAAAATCTCAATGTGGTTCAGGTGCGGTCTCACACGGTAAGGAATAATATAACGGGTGTCGGGTACAACCAACTCGCGTGTGCCATGAATGCGGCCGGGATGACCAAGGGCAGGGTTATCGGGTAAAAGTTTAATCACATCAACAGTACGTTGCATGACTAGTCGAGCGGCAGCGGGATCATCCTGTGCAATGTATTCGGCTTCATCATCAAGGTTTTGCAAAGCCTTTTTAATCACCTCAAACGAGACCTGCCCACTCTCGGTGAGTTTTGCCACTTGGCTTTCGGCTACGCCCATGACCTTGGCCACTTCGCGCGTGATGGGAATTTGAGCGCGAATCATTTGGTTCATCTCTCTAGCCTGCGCCCTGCCGCGTGAGAAAACTTTGCCATAGATGAACGCGAGCTCTTCCAATGGCTTGCCGCTAACTGAAGCTATGTCGCCAAGCATGCGCAAGGTCTT
>JBFFIY010000092.1:0-18743 GCA_041556195.1 Enterobacterales bacterium | reverse complement strand
TTTGCCTACAGGACGTAGGTAAGGGGCGTGAGCAGGATGCGGAAGCTTTGCCTACAGGACGTAGGTAAGGGGCGTGAGCAGGATGCGGAAGCTTTGCCTACAGGACGTAGGTAAGGGGCGTTAGCAGGATGCGGAAGCTTTGCCTACAGGACGTAGGTAAGGGGCGTTAGCAGGATGCGGAAGCTTTGCCTACAGGACGTAGGTAAGGGGCGTTAGCAGGATGCGGAAGCTTTGCTTACAGGATGTAAGTAAGGGGCGTGAGCAGGATGCGGAAGCTTCAAGCCTCGAATATGGACGCTTCTTGACTTGCTGAAACCTGCATTTCCAGGTATCACGGGTATATATCTCTAATCATTCATTATGCCTGATTAGGGGGATACACCTCAAAAGAAACTACTGCGACAATATGTCACATATGATCTACATTCATCTTCCTCTAATATGAACGATAGAAAAACAAAGAATTAAACTGATGAATGATACTACAAATGGATATACCCGTGATACCTGGAAATGCGGGTATAAAATCCAATTGTGAAAGAAGCTCTCATTACTACTAAACCAATATAATAAAAAAAGATAAGGTTTATGAAATCAAAAATAATACAAATTTCTAGCGTACTCTTAGCAACATCATGTGCAATAGCCACAGCTGAAACCACACAATCCCTTGATGATGATTCTGATTATGACGCAGGATCTCTGGTTATCTGGGGTGAAGGAGGAGAAGCCAAAGATACAAATTATGTAAGCCCATCCAGTAAGTTAGTTCCAGAAGATATGAGAAGCATAAATGCGACAACTACCGAAGATCTTGTTAAATATGAACCTAGCCTTGTTATCAGGAAACGTTTTATAGGAGATTCAAATGGTACTATGGGAGTACGAGGTTCAAATATGTTTCAAACGACTCGTAGCATGGTTTATGCCGATGGTGTTCCCCTTCATTACTTCTTACAAACACGATGGTCTGGCTCGCCACGATGGACATTAGTCTCTGCCTCGGAAATTGCTCAGGTTGAGGTTTTATATGGTCCTTTCTCTGCCGAGTATAGCGGCAACTCTATGGGCGGTGTTGTGAATATAGAAACAGCCATACCAACTGAGAGAAAGTTTCATGTTGAAGGGACCTTTTTCTCCCATGATTATAGCGACCAGGGTTTTGATGGCACTCTTACTGGTCAAAAAGGATTCTTTTCTTATTCAGATAAAATAGGAAATTTTTCTATATATACTTCCTTCAACCACCTTGAGAATGACGGACATCCTCAAACATTCAGGTTTGGAAAAACTTCAGCGGCTAGCGGGGACGAAACATCAGTACAGGGGGGCTTAGAGGGTGTAGAAGAACACAATATACCTTCAGTTTTTTACGGTGATACAGGTATTACTGATGTCACCACAGATAATTATAAGATAAAACTCGGGTATGAGTTTGATAATTGGTTTGCCCTTTTAAATATCGCGTACGAAGATAGAAAGCATGAGAGCAAACAGGCAAATAACTACCTTACTGCTGCGGATGGAACAACTGTATGGAGTGGTTCGGTGGTTCAAGATGGATTAGCATTCAATGTCAGAGAAAGCGATTTTGCAGAGAGTGAACTTGATAGAAGAAGTTTGTTATTAGGACTTCGTATACAGGGTGAACTGAGTAACAATTGGTTACTTGAGGGTGATTTTAGCAGCTTCAGTGTGCTTGAGGATGAAAGTCGTGAATCACTTACCAGCTCTTTATCTCCAGCCTTTACACCAGCAGGTGAAATTACAGATTTTGACGATACCGGTTGGAGTACTGCAGAGATCAAATTTCAAAATGATCAATTTCTTTCAAATGATAACCTGAGTCTGGTAACAGGAATTAGGTATGAAAACTACGAGTTAACCATAAATAATTACGACTCTGACAACTACGCAGCCGGAATAAAAACTGCACTAACAGGTAGCAGTGGCGGGGAAACCAGCATGACAGCTGTGTACGCACAACTTGGTTGGCAAATTAATCAAAGTTGGGATGCTGCATTTGGTGGACGTTATGAAGACTGGAGCAGTAAAAATGGTTTCTTCAACGATCAACAACACATAGATCGTGATGAATCAAGATTCTCCCCAAAGTTTTCTATAGGATATAAAACAGAAAAGCTTTGGGAACTACGTTATTCAGTTGCTCAGGCTTATCGTTTCCCCATTGTGGAAGAATTGTTTCAGAACGAAAGACGCACACAGGGAACAGCTTTGGCCAATGCCAATCTGGAGCCAGAAGATGGTCTTCATCACAATTTCATGATACAGAGAAATATTGAAGGTGGTTATTTTAGAATAAACTATTTCTTTGAAGAAATTGATGATGCTATTTTTGCGCAAACCACTATTGTAGAAAACCGTGGAATTAACACTTTTATACCTATTGATACGGTAGAAACGGAAGGTGTTGAATTTATCTATAATAAAATCGGAGCATTTAAAGATAAACTGGATGTACGATTTAATCTCACTTTCACAGACTCAGTCATTGAAAAAAATAGTGCAAACACTTCCCTGGAAGGCAAGACTTTTCCCAGAGTGCCTGAATGGCGAGCTAATCTTCTGGGAACCTATCATGTTACCCAATCCTGGGATGTTGGAGGCGGTATACGCTTTGCCAGCAATAGTTTTGGTGATCTGAATAATTCAGATAAGGCAAACAATGTTTTTGGTGCTCACGACAATTATCTATTTGTGAATTTGAAAACAAATTACCAGGTTAATGAAAACACAACTCTCAGCCTTGGTATTGACAATGTTACAGATGAAAAAGTATTTGTTCATCATCCATGGCCTCAACGAACTATCTACCTTCAAGCTGCTTTTGATTTCTAACGACGCCTCAGGTTTTAGTGAAGAATAGACATGTTATATAAAGACAAACATAAAATGACTACAAACAGGTTTTCAAAGAAAATACTACAGGTTTATATTCTTGTTCTATTAAGCCCAATGCTGAATGCTTTTGCGCATTTGGCTCCAACTAAGTCGATCGAAGCGTCTTCTCTGACACAATGCAGCAATGATAAAGCTCCAAGTATCCATTGTGGTAACACGCCTTCTGTGGTTTTTGATGATAACAACAGACTATGGGCTGTATTTGAATTCAATGATTTTGTTTATTTAACCTATAGCGATGATATGGGTAAACAGTTCAGTACACCTGAAGCGGTCAATACACAACCAGAAAAGGTTTATACCAACGGAGAGAACAGACCTAAAATAGTCATGGGTCATAAGGGGGAAATCTACATAACCTGGAACCAGCAAACGCCAGGATTTTATACTGGAGACATTCGCTTCTCACGTTCGATTGACCAGGGAAAAACCTTCTCACCTATTACAACTGTGAATGATGATGGGTTGCCAACAGGACATCGATTTGAAACTACAATCGTTGCAAAGGATGGAACCATTTATATGAGTTGGGTGGATAAACGCGATAATTTCAAAGCAAAAATGCTGGAAAAATCTCTTGCAAAAAAACAAGCAAAATCTGCAAAACCTGAAAAACATAAGGAACACAAAAAACATGCAGCTAAATCATCAGCGGCAATTTATTATGCTTTTTCAACAGATTCTGGAAAAAGCTTTAGCAAAAATAAAAAAATTACTGACAATAGCTGTGTTTGCTGTCGAATTGCTATGACTTCCACTAATGATGGAAATATTGCTTTATTTTGGCGACAGATCTTTGGTGAAAACACACGAGACCATGCTTTTGCCAAAGTCAACAAGTATCAGGTGAGCCAACCTGCTATACGAACCACTTATGATAATTGGAATATTGATGCCTGTCCTCACCATGGACCTTCACTAAGTCAAGACTCACAGGATAATTTTCATATGGTATGGTTTACCGCCAGCAATGAACGCAAAGGTATTTTTTATGGACAATATGATTCCACTTCAAACAAAATGAAAAATTTAGTCAATATTTCAAATAGAGCCAGTGCGAGCCATCCATTTATCAGCAACAATTCTGAGGTTGTTACAATTGTCTGGAAAGAGTTTGATGGTGAGAATACCAATGTATATCTACAGTCTTCAATGGATCATGGGGAAAACTGGAATACACCACAGGTACTGGCAAGCACCAGTGAAGGTTCCGATCATCCTCTACTAACCAGGCAACAAGAAAAAACGTGGCTAAGCTGGCACACCAAAGATGAAGGTTTAAGACTATTTCAACTACATTAACCGGCGTGGCTTATCCCGAATTGAGGTTACTTAATAGAAGGAATTAAGATGAATATATTGATCAATTATTTTGTTTCAGCCATAGGAGGAAGCATAGAGGCATAAAAGTGCATCATATTTTTGTCTGTCGGAAACTAACATACTCTGCTGTGACTAGCCAGAACTGCATTTTACAAAATACTTGTTTTGCTCTCGGTACAGTTTCTTTCTGACAGACAAAAATATGATGCATTATAATTGTCAAACAAATTTTACTGTGGACTTGCGGTTTATGAACAATAATTCTCAAATGAGATAATAAAAATGAACAAAAATGAAAATATGCCTTTGTTAACTTTTGCGGTTTATATGATTAGCATTTTATTCATATCGGTTAGCACTGTAAAAGCTGAACAACGTGCTTTCAACTTAGACAGTCTGACGCAAATTGAAAAAGGGTTTTCAGAAAAACCTTTCCTGATGGTTTTATGGTCTATTGATTGCAGCCCTTGTCGAGCAGAATTGGAACTGCTGAGTGAAATGAAAAAAAACAAACCTGATCTGAATCTTGTCATCATATCGACAGACAATGTAAGTCGGAAAAATGAAGTAAACTCAATCATAGATAAATACGCATTAAACACTGTGCCAAACTGGATTTTTTCACTGTCGAATACGCAAAAATTGAGATATAAAATCGACCCGACATGGTATGGAGAATTACCTCGAAGTTATTTTTATAATGCCAGACACCTACGTCAGGGTTTGAGCGGAAAGCTCTCTAAAAAAACAATATTAGCCTGGCTTAATCAATGATATACCCCTAATCATTCATAATGCCTGATTAGGGGTATAAAACAGTCAGTGGAATAAAATTCAACAGAATCACAAAGGGTTAATCCCGAGTTGAGGTTAATTAACCTGAACACGGGATAATTAGACTTTTAGATGTCATCATCAGGACCTTTATCGGTGGATTCAGATTTTTTTTTCACTTCAGGTCGAAGTTTTTTCTTTTCCGATACCTGGTGTAACGACTGTAAAGTGCTAAGTGGGGTGGTATGGTCAAGATATCTTAATTCATTGCCATGCTTTCGACCAAGATAGTAACGAACAGTACCCTCTATCTCCTGGAAAAGTTCTTCAACACTTTTACTTTCAAACCAACCAGCTTCAATATCAGTCGCGACTTCTCTAAGTATGCTTGCAATCTCGGTTTTAACATTTGTGAATTTCATCACGTTTAACTCAATTAACTAAAGGTTAAATAGAGTATTCAATAAAAAAGACAAAAATAACTAGTGAGGTTATATTAATTTATTGATTTTAATGTGAATTAAACCTTAAATTGTTTAAATAACAGTAAGTTACAATATTAAGGAAAAGTCAGTTCAATCATTTCTAAATTGGTTTCTCCACTTTGTGGTCGGCTAGAGATCATCAGAGAAGCATCACTATTTAATGAAAAACCCTCTGTAAATAACTCAGCGATCACTGTATCTTCGCCACCCGACAGGGTACGCCTGACCAATTTAAGGGCATTATTAATTCGTTTGGTATAGTATAACTGGTCACCAATCACATCATAATGTTCCGACTTCCATATCCGTGCAGCTTCGGGTAGAGGTCCTATAACTAAAATTCCTCCGGCTGACGATAATCTAAATAACTTACGATCCTGTATATAGTATAAACTGCCATTTGCTCCTGCCCTTGGTATCGTGCCTCTGATGAAAAACGGTGTGAGTTGAAAGCTATTCAGATCTAATCGAGAAATGTTCATATTTTCTGTCTCAAAATAGAGGTATTTTCCATCTAATGAAAATGTGGGATTAGAAGCATAACTACTGTTGACAAATAACTGTTTGCCAGTGTCATCTATTAAAGTAACAATCCCATCGGCATAATAGGCAAGAAGGTTACCGTTTGGAGACATTGCCAGGGCCTGAATAGCAATTGGAGACTTAAAATGTGTTAACTGAGACAAACCGGTTTTGTTGGATAACCAGATCTGAAACCGACCATTGCGTTTACTTACAAAAGCCAGGGTTTTGTTCAATTTAGCCATTACTGGACGATAATCTGAGAAGGAAGATGAGAGATAAGATGACAGAGTAAAATCGGTTTTATTTTCGTTTAAGTCCATAACATACAAATCATAGATATAAAATTCTCCAGCCATAAAGGCGATGGTTGTATCATTAATTGAAAAAGGATTGTAAAAAGGCGATTTTATCTTGTCCTCAAACACCGAGCTCACACCATTCATATCAACGATGGATAATTCAGAGTGGCCACTACGTACAATCAGGTGTTTCCCCTGATTAACCCAGACTACGGAATAAGGAATATTATTGAGAGTTGTTAATCTGGTATGGCTGTTGTTAGTTAAATCCACTACCCAAAGTTCAGTGTTATTGACGCCTGTGACATCACGTAAATAGGCAATTTTATTCACTAATTTTGAGTAAGCAAAACTATAATCCCCATGTCCCTTGGTGTGAACAACCTGGGTTAGTGGAAACAGTTCCCTTGTATATAGAGCCATGCGATAAATGGCCCTGGGTGTATCGAGTGTATGGCTATAAGTCAGATAAAGGTTTTCTTCATCTCTCCAGCTGATTTTAAGTCCACCAGCCCCTTCAGGGCATTTCATAATAGATTTTATATTAGATAAGCGTAGTTTTGCGGCATCAAAATCTGCCAGCATAAAATCACATTGCGTGGTTAAATTGGAGCGATTAAAAACCATTCTATTGCCTGAGGGGGATATCTCAGCGTGATAGTCACCGTTTTTAGTAATGTCCGTATTGGTTAAAAGAGCATAACGTTCCTCTGTCACAGATTTTGCCATCAGGCTCAATGCATAGTGATCATCACCTGCTTCCAGGTGAGAAAAAACAATAACATCGGCATTAGCATTATATGAGCCGTAGATTTCCTGGCTCTTGAGTGAAGTTATTGGCTTGGGTGGACTAACATTTACCTGAATGCCGGATTTTTCCTTTGTCTGGTAAAATAAGAAGCTTAAAAGGAGTAAACTTAAAATAACCAGTGTCACCAACATTGTAGCTGTTAACTTGCGAGAGATTGTTGCTAACGGCCCCTTTTTTTTTACCAAAATTATAAATAACGTAAGGTAAAAATCGATAACCCAGGCCCTTAAGTGTTTCGATGTAATGCGGATTTTTGGGATCATCTCCTAACACTTTACGTAATGAGGCCAGTGCCACAGTAATGGTGTTATCGGTGACTACCTTATTTTGCCAAACTTCTGCAACCAGTTGATCTCTGCTGATGATATTCCCCTGATGCTGACAAAAAAACACCAACAAACGGGCCTGGATACGTGGTAAATCGATTGAAACTTTATCACGGGTCAGTTTATGGTTATGAATATTGTATGACCATTGTTCAAATTGAATGGTGTCCAGGAGCAGGTGTTTAGCATCTTTTTTTTTTTAATAGATAACCCAATATTTTCCATTTTTTCTAATTTTTCTCCCATAATTTTATCCTTTTTTTATTTTTTCCACTGTTCTAACTTTTTTCCTAAAGTTGTGCAACTATTTTTGCACCAGACTTTATCTTCGTTTAACGTAGAAAAGCTAAATGTTCTAATCTACACTTATTATCAGCACCAATTGACGAATTATTTTATATGAATCATCTTATACGAATCAGAAAAATTTGAAATAGCTCCATCGGAGTCACTCAGCTTCCAGAATAGATTTGGAGGATATAGAACGATAGCCGAGAGACTAAAATCAAAACTGGTAAGTCAAACATTAGAGCCGCCTTGGTAACCACTAAAATATTTGCACTGAACTAATTTTAACTCTGTGATAAAACCATTGTAGCTGTCAAGGAGTTATACTTACTAATATTTAATAGTATTTTGGCTGTTCTTGTCTTTGTTTTAGCGCGACTTCATACCTTTAATTTCTAGTAGTTCTTCCTCTACAGCGGCAATTCTAGCTCTCACTCGTGTATTAAAATAAGGATCGACACTTCGACCATTTAAAGCTATTTTGAATTGCCTGAGTGCTCCCGAAAGGTTACCGATAGCCCACAAATGTTGGCCGTTACTTTCATGTGATTCGTCAATCTGGCCTTCTAGTGATTGGGCTTTTGAAAGTATTTTAAATAGATTGGCATCATCAGGATGTTGGTAGGCGAGGGGTAGTAGTAACATTAATGCCTGTGCACTATTACCAGAATCAAGGTTAGCCTGAGCCAGTACCAATGATAAAGGGTAATTTAAAGGCGTTATGGCAAGAGCTGAATTGAGATGTTTAATGGCTTGCTCATAATGTTCGCCCTTGATTAAAACTTCACCTAACAAGACCGAGTGTTCAATACTTTTTGGATATTGCTTAACCAGTTTTGAGGCAATGCTTATCGCTTTTTCGGTCTGATTATTGTTGGATAACCATAGAGCATAACCATGTTCAAAGGCACTTTTTTTATAGCCTGAGCTGGTTGAAAGTTTTCGTTGATACCACTTATCATCAAGCACATCTTTAAATTCGACGGAAAAAGTTCTAATTCTTTCTTTGATAACTTCAAAGCTGATTTGCGGTTTTGAAATAACAGGCTCTAACAGTAGTGCTCTATTTCTAGCTTCAGCCAAACGTCTTTCAGAAAAAGGGTGGGTCAATAGATATTCAGGAGGCCTTGGATAATGGCGATATTCTTTTAATAATTTTTCAAAGAAACCAGCCATTCCTACGGGATCAAAACCTGCATCTGCCAGTGTCTGAATGCCAACTCGATCTGCTTCGGCTTCATTAGAACGGGTATAGTTAGTTAGAATTTGAGCGTTAGTAGCTGAAACAGCGGTAAGACCGGCGATACCTGCTTGAGTATTTTGGGTGGCCGCTACTATGGATAAAAGTGTGCCTAAAAGTGTAGGGATGCTTAATTGATTGCTTTTTTCAAACCTTCTGGCTAGATGTCTTTGTGTAACATGGGCTATTTCATGGGCTAAAACCCCCGCAACTTCGTCTTCTGTTTCAGCTTTTAAAATTAAAGCAGAATGTATTGCAATATAACCTCCTGGCATGGCAAAAGCGTTAATGGACGGTGCTTTTAATATCATAAAATCGAAACGTCTATTGATAGCATTAGGGTTTTGAGCTACCAGTTTAAAAGAGATAGATTTGACATATTCGACAGAAATGGGATCGTATAATAAGGGCGCTTTTGCACGAAGTTGCCGAATGATTTTATCCCCAAACTGCTGCTCTTTAAGAACGGACAGATAACGGTTAACGCTACTTCCTATATCAGGCAGTTCACTGTTTGTTGCTGCTTTAAGATTTGTTGCAAAAGAAAGCGACAAAAAAAGCATAGAAATGGTAAATTGACGTACAAAAAGCATTTTGATTCAATTCGTTGTGCGTATAATGTAATGTGTTAGATTACTATAAATTAAGAAAGTTTCATAACATTGTTAGTTATATTTTCTGGAGATGAATTTTGGGTTCAACGTTTAAACAATGGTTACAAAGAAAATTTTCTAACCCTCAGGCTATGGTGTTGTTGACCCTGTTATTGTTTGGATCGGTGGTCCTTTATAGTTTTGGTCAATTATTAGCCCCAATACTTATCGCCATTGTCATTGCTTACCTTTTAGAATGGCTAGTAAGAATGCTTACTTCAAGGCGAGTTCCCAGGTTGCTCGCTGTGTTAATTGCTTTTACCAGTTTTATTGGGTTCGTTTTCCTCATAGCATTTGGATTGATTCCCCCTGTTTGGCAACAAATAAAAACACTTGCAGCCGATGTTCCTGACATGGCCAGTTCAGGGCAGGCACTTCTTGTTGGATTACCCGAAAGATTTCCTGAATACATTACTCAAGAGAATGTCGCTAATATAATCAATGAATTAGCCAATCAATTTGCCAATCTGGGTAAGTATATTTTATCTATCTCTTTGACTTCATTGATGAATATAGCTGCAATTTTAATTTATATGATTCTTGTACCATTATTGGTTTTTTTCTTTCTCAAAGATAAAACGATTTTGCTTGAGTGGATTTTAGGACACCTTCCTAAAGATAGGGCGATGGTCAATCGTGTGTGGAGAGAGGTCAATGAGCAAATTGGCAACTATGTTAGAGGTAAAATAGTAGAAATATTGGTGGTAGGTATTGCCACCTATCTGGTCTTTGTATGGGGTGACTTGAATTATTCACTTTTGTTAGCGGTGCTTGTGGGGTTATCGGTATTAATTCCCTATATAGGCGCAGTGGTTGTTACTATTCCAGTTGTTATAATCGCTTTTATGCAATTTGGATTTGGTACGGATTTTGGTTATTTACTTTTTGCCTACCTCGTGGTGCAAGCTCTGGATGGAAATTTATTGGTACCACTTCTTTTTTCAGAAGCGGTAAGTCTTCATCCTGTCGCTATTATTGGCTCTGTATTAGTCTTTGGAGGCTTATGGGGGTTCTGGGGGATCTTTTTTGCGATACCTCTGGCAACTTTAGTTAAAGCACTCATCAATGCATGGGAAGATGGCCATGAAGAATCCAAAACCGAAAGCTGAATCTCAGCAAAAACCACTTAGCGGCATTAAAGTAGTTGATTTAACCCGAGTTTTAGCAGGGCCATGGTCTACCCAGCAGTTAGCAGATTTGGGTGCTGATGTGATAAAAGTTGAGAAACCTGGAGCAGGGGATGATACTCGTCATTGGGGGCCTCCCTTTCTTAATAATGAAAAAGTTAATAATGAAAAAGCTAATAATGGTCAGTTTGACGATACTGAGGCTTTATCCGCCTATTTCATTTGCGCCAATCGTGGTAAACGCTCCATTGAAATAGATATTCAAACTTTGGATGGGCAACTTCTATTACAAGAGCTTGTTGGCAAGGCCGATGTTTTTATTGAAAATTTTAAAAGCGGAAGTTTGAAAAACTATCAGCTTGATTATGAATCCCTTAAAAAATTAAATCCAAAACTAATTTATTGTTCGATTACTGGTTATGGCAGTGATGGTGTGGCTCGTCAAAGAGCCGGATATGATGCATTGATCCAGGCAGAAGCAGGACTATTAAGTATAACCGGGCAAGCATCACAGAAGCATTTTTCAGAGACTCAAACTTCTGAGAGAGGAGCAACGCAACAAAAAAAACACTTCGCAAAGGTCGGTGTGGCTGTCGCTGATTTATTTACCGGCATGTATGCCACTCAAGGTATTTTAGCTGCACTATTTAAACGACAAGAAACTAACATCGGTCAACTGATTGAAATCAGCCTGTATGATGCACAGATCAGCATGTTAGCTAATCAAGCTTCAAGTTATATGATTTCCGGGAAAACGCCTGAACCCATGGGCACAGCCCACCCAAATATCGTTCCTTATCAGGTTTTTGAATGCTCAGATAATCCCGTGATGATAGCGGTAGGTACTAATCAGCAATTTCAAAATTTATGTATAACTCTATCGCTAGATGAATTAATAGACGATAAAAGAGTCAAAGACAATAAAGACAGGGTGCATAATCGAGATTGGTTAATTAGTCGGCTACAAACCGCTTTTTATGGCTTTGAACGGGATGATTTATTGAATAAGTTCAAACAGCTTAATGTGCCAGCCAGTCCTGTTCAAGATTTTAACAGCTTATTTTCTTCTGATTTGTTAAAGCAAAGAAATATGGTTGGAGCGGTCACCAGAGATCAACAATCTATACCAATCATTAATAACCCACTGAGATTTGATCAACAACAATTTACATCATCTAAGTCTCCTCCGCTGTTGGGAGAAGATACTGATGAGATCTTAAAAGAGTGGTTGGGTTAAAGCTGAGTTCATCAGTTTGGTAACAATATCTCAATTAGCTTTATGTTATAGTTTTATTATGAACATTTACTTTAATAAAATCATATGTCATCAGCACAAGAAGATTATCTAATTGGCCGAATAGGTCGAATTAGGGTCGGGTTTCATTGCCAGGATGTAACCGGTGTTTTTAATAATGATTTAAAAATAACCCTTATCGCTAACCAGGCAAGCATCTATCTGGGCCTATGCACCATACATGGTAAAACCATGCAGGTGATAGATTTAAGAAAACGCCTATCAATGAGTAGTGCTACAGAGGACCATATAAAAAGTAAAAATATTGTCACTTTTCAAACGGGGATGGAGCACAATATTGCACTTGTGGTTGATATTATAGAAGGCTTAGAAGCCATTCAAACAGACAGTATTGGGAAAAATAGTATTAAAACAAGTCACTTAATGAATATGAATTTGTTATTTCCAAGTATTGGCAAACTTGAAAATGGAGAGATCATCCATATACTCGATGCGACCTATTTAGATAAAATTGAGCCCATCGCTGAAGAAGATAGTGGTGGGCTTGAACTGTTCTGATTATGGTTGCAATTGAGGGTGCGGTTTTTTTGTAGCCTATCCTTATCCCGAGTTCAGGTTATATAATTAATTTTGTAGAAAAGACAAATCCACTTCAGGCCAGATATGCTCGCCAAATTGTTCCCTCAAAATAGCCAATTCTTTAGATACCTGTTTTATTCCAAGTTGTTGGGCTTGAAACATTGGTCCACCTTTAAAACGTGGAAAACCATAACCATGTAACCAGATCACATCGAGATCTGATAGACGTTCAACTATTCCGGCCTTAAGTAACTGCAAACCCTCTGAAATTAAGGCAAACAAAGCACGATGCACAATTTCTTTTTCTGTAAATTCATGTTGTGTGATGCCTAATTTTTTAGCGGTGGATCTAAGTAGTTGTGTAACTTTGTCATCAACAGAAGATTTGTTAGTTTCATCATAATGATAAAAGCCCGCTTGAGTTTTTCTTCCCAATCTATTGTGTTCAACCATGGTGGCTGCAGCACGAAAATAACCGGGATCCTGAGTAGGGAAGGGACGAGCACTACGCGCACTATGTCCAATATCAATGCCTGATAGATCTTGTACAGCAAGTGGTCCCATTGCCATGCCCCAATTTGTCATGGCTTTATCTATTTGTTCTACACTGGCGCCTTCAAGTAACATCTGCTGAATTTCTCGACCATAACGGGTGTAAGTTCGATTTGCTGCAAAGCCAAAACAAACTCCAACCTGAACCGGAATTTTTTTAAGTTGTTTTCCCAATTTCATGGCTGTTGCTAAAACTTGATTACTGGTATGTTCTGCTTTTACCACTTCGAGAAGTTTCATAATATGGGCAGGGCTGAAAAAATGTAATCCCACAACCTGCTGGGGTCTTTTAACTGAAGCCGCAATTTGGTTGAGATCGAGATAAGATGTGTTGCTGGCAAGAATAGTAGAGTCTGAACAAATGTCACTGAGTTCTTTGAAAACAGATTTTTTTAATTCGAGATCTTCATAAACGGCCTCAATCACTAACTGGCATCCTGTAAAAGCCTGATAGTCAGTCTCACCAGATAAATTAGCCAAATAATGTTCTGCTGTTTCGGCAGTTATTCGTTTTCGTTTAACTGCCCCCATAATATTAACTTTTATTTTATCAAGTCCTGAATCGAGGGCCAGTTGATTTTGTTCAGCTAATATCACTTTAAAGTTGGCCATTAGAAAGCTGGTGGCAATGCCTGAGCCCATATTTCCGCCACCAATCACACCAACCTTTGTGATCTCCAGAGGAGTTTCCTGACTTGAAAGTTTTGCAGATTGTTTTTCTGCCTGAAAAGCATGTCTAAGAGCAGCAGCTTGCTCAGACTCTCTTAATTCAAGAAATTTCTCACGCTCATAATTTATACCATCTTCAAAATTCATGGTGGAAGTTTTCTTCAGAACGTCTAGTGCTACCAGTGGTGCATTTTGACCTCGTGCTTTTTTTAATAATTGTGATTTAGTTTCATCCCAATTGAGATCTATGGTAAGTCGTTCTCTTTTGCTAACTGGCTTTACGCTTAATTGATTATTCTCAATTAAGCTTTGTGCGAAAATTAAACTGTTTTGATCAAGTTTGTCTTCATAAATGGCATCAAATAAGTCAGTATCTTTTAACATGTTAACTGAGGTAGGTTTTCCAGAAGTGATCATTTCTACAGAGGTAGCCAGATCTAAAATTCTAGGCAATCTCTGGGTACCACCTGCACCAGGAATTAACCCAAGATTAACTTCGGGCAATCCAACTTTTGCACTACTCAGAGTCACTCGATAGTGGCAAGCAAGTGCCAACTCAAAACCACCTCCCAGGCTAGTTCCAAACATTGATGCAACAACGGGTTTCCTGCAAGCTTCAATGCGATTTAAAACCTGAGGTAAAAAAGGCTCTGTAGGAGCTTTACCAAACTCTTTAATATCTGCTCCTGCTATAAAGGTTTTTGATGCACAGCGGATGATAATAACTTTGATAGATTCATTTTGTTCAAACTCATCAATTGCTTGAATTAAACCCGAACGTACAGCCTGGGACAGGGCGTTAACAGGCGGATGGTCAATGGTAATGGTGCCAATGCTAGACTGTTGAGTGCAACTGATGACGTTAATTTTATTCATAATTTATTCCATTTGAAAGTTATTCAAAACGTTGCCAAAATTCTGTATGTTCTTCAGGCAAATTACCCTGATAGTTTTCAATGTTCCGGGTGATGTAGTCAATTGAAGACAATGCTATGGATTTATAAATCTCACTAACCAGTTGCTGTGCTTGTTTACCTATCCAGTTTGTAGGTAACAGGTTATCCGGTAGGTCGTGATCTTTTAATAAAATTCGTCTATATTGATGAATTAATAAAAGTCTTAATTTAAAATCCAGTTCCGGGTTAGATGTTTCCAATAGAGTTTGTTGTGATTTTTGTTGATTTTTTTGTTGATTTTTGTTATCAACTATAGGCTTAAAACAGCTTACAAAATCAGCGTAATTGTTCTCAAGCTGTTGAATATGCCTTTTTTCATGCACAAGTTGTTTTAAGATCTGATGAGATTTTTCATTTAGAGTTTGACTGTCAAAAATGAGCACCTCATCTTCTAGCGCCATTTCTTTGAGAGTTTCGTCGAGTGAGGAACTATCAACAGAAGGATGAGCAAATACACCATGCGTTAATGTGCTAAAACCAAGCCAGTGTAATTGGCGTCTTAATTTTTTAAGTTTTTCTTTTGAGACAAAAACAGATACCACCAATAACCATTTTTCATAATTTGAGTTGTGTTTATGTTCTAAGCTAGTGGTGTTTGAATTTGATGAAAAATAAATACGTTTAGCTGCTTTTTGATAATGTCTTCTGGCATTGTCGGTTAAAGCATAAAAGCTTTTTCGTCCTATTTTCTGTGATTCTAGCCAATCTTCCTGTACTAATCTATATACTGAGGTTCTGACAGATCTTTCTGAAATTTCAAATAAATCCATTATAGAAATCAAACTAGCCATAGAGATCCAATCACTATGTTGAGACATGACATCACCGAAAAAGGTGACAACAAATGATTTAGCACTAATGTTTGAAGACTTTATTAAGTTTTGAATAAAGTTTTTCATTGGCATTAAAAAAGGTAAAAGTTAAAGGTTAAAGGTTTTGTTTAATTGAAATCAAAGTCGATTTCTACTTCTTCGGTAACCGGATGTGATTGACAGGTTAAGATCATTCCATCTGCTACTTCTTCTTCGGTTAGAGAATGATTCAAATCCATTTCCACCTTTCCTTTGATGACTTTAGCTTTACAGGTGGCACAAACACCTCCTTTACAGGAGAAAGGAAGATCGGCTCCTTGTTCCAATCCGGCTTCTAAAATATTAGTTCCCTCAGCTGCCAGTTGAATTATTGTCTTTCTACCTGCAACCTTTATTGAAACAGTACTGGTTTTGTGACCGTATTTTTCTGATCGTTTAAGCTGGTGTTGTTGTGCATTTTCTTCTGCTGCATCGGAGAAGAAAAGTTCATAGTGGATCTGATCTTTGTGATAGTTCCATTCAATGAATGATTCAGAAAGTTGATGAATTAATGATTCCGGGCCACAGATAAAAACATCATCATAACTTTTAAGATTGATAATGTGTGCGTCACTTAAAGCCTGTAATTTTTCAGCGCTTATTCTGCCATTCATTAATTCCACTTCATGGTCTTCCCGGGTAAAAAGATTGACCCATTGAAATCGCTCTAAATATTGATTTTTAATAAAACACAGTTTTTCTTTAAACATCATCAATGGGGTTGTTTTGTTCCCATAAATTAATGTTACAGATGAGTCTGGTTCTAAGGACAGTATGGATTGAATATGTGAAAGGTTAGGTGTAATTCCGCTACCTGCTGCAATAAATAAATAATTCTTTGAATTATTTGCTGATAATTCGGTATAAAAATGTCCTTGAGGGGGCATCACATCCAATGTCATTCCTTTTTTTAATTCATCATTGGCATAGTTTGAGAATAAACCGCCTTCAAGTCGTTTAACGCCTACCTGAAGTTTTTGATCCAACACATTAGAACAGATTGAATAAGAACGACGAACTTCTTCCCCATTTATCTGGGCTTTAATGGTTAGGTGCTGGCCTTGAATATAATTAAATTTTTCAATAAGTTCAGATGGAACCGAAAAACTCAGGGCTACCGCATCCTTATTTAATGTTTCTACCTGGGATAGGGTTAAGGGATAAAATTCTGTACTCATGGTGTTTCCTTAATAAGGGCTCTTAAAAAACAGGCTATTCGAGTGTTTTAAAGCTTATTCCAGATGTTTAAAGCTCATTCTAATTGTTTAAAGCTCATTCTAATTGTTTAAAATAGTCAAAAGTTTCTGAGCATTGTTCACAACGGTAAAAAGCTTTGCAAGAAGTGGAGCCAAATTGACTTAATAATTGAGTTTTGTGACTTCCACAAACTGGGCAATCTGGCGCATCGTTTGTCACTGGCGGGGCAATATTTAAAGCCGCTATTTGTTTGTGACCTTCTGGTGAAATCATATTGGTATTCCAGGCAGGGGTTAAACTGATCTCTACATTAACTTGATCATATCCTGCTTTAGAAAGAGCTTTTATGATATCTTGTTTAATGGCATCAACTGCTGGACAGCCGCTATAGGTAAGTGTAATAACAATGGTAAAAGCATTGTCAGCATGGCTTTTTATATCTTGAAGTATACCGAGATCCCAAATGGTGACACCAGGCAATTCCGGATCATGTACCGAATCAAGTATTGTCCAAAGTTTTTGATATTCAGATTGAGAGCGTATCTTTATTCGCTCAGCAAAAACTGGATGTAATGTTGGGATCTGTAAAGCGTGATCACCTTCATGATTTATCATATTACCTACCACTCAAGGCCTGGATGAGCGCGTTGTAGATACTGCATTTCTGATAGTAAATGACCCAGATGCTCAGTATGAATACCTTCTCTACCACCCCGAATTAAGGTTTTGCTATCTTCAAATTCAATGTTTGATTCGCCTAAAAACTTTTGAACATAAGCATCCCAATCTTGTTGAAGTGTTTTTCGATCAACGGCTATACCTTCGTTCGCCAGTTGAGTTTCCCATTCGGGCATAATAAACAATTCGCCAACAAAAGATTTTAATTCATCCAGTGCACGGTTGATCCTTGAGCGACTTTCTTCTGTACCTTCAGATAATTGTCGGATCCAGGGTTCACTTCTCTTTAAATGGTAACGTGTCTCTTTGATAGATTTGGCTGCAATAGCGGCAATTCTTTCATCTGTGGATGTCATTAATTGCTCAAGATAGAGTTTGTAGAAAACATCAACAAAAAACTGTCTGACCATAGTGAAGGCAAAGTCACCAATAGGTAACTCCAAGATCAAAAGGTTGGTATATTCTCTTTCTGTACGGAAAAAAGCCATTTGGTCTTCGCTGTGTCCTTTACCTTCGAGTTCTGTAGCGTATTGATAGAACATTCTGGCTCGGCCAATATAATCAAGTGACACATTGGTCAGTGCAATATCTTCTTCAAGAAATGGTGCGTTACTACACCATTCAGATAATCTATGGCCCAAAACAACCGCATCATCGGCAAGTGCAAGTGCGAATCGATAACGGTTTTCATTGAGTAATGAGTGTGTTTTTTCAGCGCCAATGGTTGTATTAGAACTGTTGGTTTTATTAGAACTAGTCGCTTGCATTACATGTTTCCTACACTATCAGGTAAAATATAATGAGTTGCATGGCGGTATGGTTTTTCATCCATGGGATCGACAAAATTTTCAACATCATCTTCCTGAGAAGCAGTGATATTTGTAGACTCTACCACCCAGATACTAACGCCTTCTGAACGCCTGATATAACAGTCTCTGGCATACATCAGGGCATGTTCAGGGCTTTCGGCATGTAAGCTGCCAACATGTTTATGATCAAGCCCTCTGGCTGAACGTATAAACACTTCGTAAACGGCTAGTTGATCTTGGTTCATAGTAAAACTCCTATGGTGTTACTTTAGTAACTATTCAGCTTACCCCTAAAATGAGCCATTTGTGAAGCACATCCCTATACTTCACCCCTTCGGGGCTGGCGCGAAAATCTTTTCCAGAAAGATTTTTCGTCGTTCAAAAATGGTCAAATAATCGAGTATAATCACATTTTTTGCCTCGA
>JBFFIY010000091.1:0-18860 GCA_041556195.1 Enterobacterales bacterium | reverse complement strand
GTAACTATTCAGCTTCCCCCTAAAATGAGCCATCTCATCGTTCAAAAATGGTCAAATAATCGAGACAGTTAATAGCTCCATGCATTAACTGCATAACCCACATCCATGTGGGGATATACTCACATTTTTTGCCTCGATCTGGCTCATTTTAGAGGCAACCTGGACAGCTACAGACACATTTAACAACTCGCTGAGTAGTTACGTTATTAATTAGAAAATGTATTTTATAAAAATGAGAATAAATTATGAATATAAGATTGTTAGGATCCTTAATTGTATTACTTTTGACAATTTCAGGCTGTGCCACAACTACTGCCTAGGTCGAGCCGAAGAACTTTGGTTTACTCTCCCAAAACGAGGGCTATGTCGCTATTGTTTTTAATACAGTTGATAATATCCGGTCAGTGACAATTGACAGTAGTATTTCTATTGGTCCAGAAATCCACATTGAATCTGTAAAAAAGGGTACCTCATTGTGGGTTTATAAAGTACAAGAAGGAGAGTATTGCTTCACCAAATTCAATGTTTACGATCTTGAGGTTAGATATAAAGATGGTGGACTCTGCTTTTTTGTTGAGGCGGGTTCATTGAATTATTCAGGAGATCTCATTGTTGGAAGTCCATACTCTACCCAAATAAATAATTTTCCCGGGTATATCTCTATGTTAAACAAAAAATATCCGATGCTTTGTAAAGAATATATCGGAGACGCATGTGTTAAAAAATAATATAAGAATTTTGGAATTCAGGATAAAAATGACTCATATAAAGAAGCTTTTTGTCATTTCTATTTTATGTGTTTCTACAGTTGTAGTTGCAAATGAGCCTCAAGAATTCGAGTTATGTCAAGGTATAGGACACAGAGTACCTTATAAGGAAGCAGTCAAGGCTGAGAGAAAGGGCGAAAAACAGGATGCTTTTGTGATGTATTGCGAACTTGGAAAGATAGGAGATTATAGAGCACAATACCATTTGTCTCTGATGTATCATCAAGGTATTCCTCAGTTTATTGAAAGCAACGCTTTTATTGCCTATGTTTGGGCCAGCGTCTCGAACAGTTACAATAAAACGGTTAAATAACAAACAACTATTGATGAATTAGCTCAATTATTAACAAGCAATCAACTATTATTAGCCAGGCAATATTCCAATCATTTGCTTGAAGAGTACGGTACTGGAAGTAATGTTGATGGACAAATAAATACAAGTAAGAAAAAAGATTTATCACGCACTAAGGTAACTGGTAGTAGAATTAAGAGGAAAAGAAAGGATAAGGATATTCTCCCAGTGAGCGGTAACTAAACAAAAGCAATAAAAATCAAAAGGGGGTTAACAATGTAGAGTGTGGTTGTATAAGTGAGCCTCAGAGACATAAAAGTATGAAATTTATTTATACTATGATGCGAAAAACTAATTTAAAAAAAAGGATAAATTGAAACATGAAAATAATAAAGTCTATAATAATTATTACAGGATTTCTGTTTATTAAAAACAGTTTTGCCGCGATTGATTGTAAAGAAGATATTACTAATATAATCATTCATAAAAATGGAATCGTCTATTTCAAAACAGATCAAACTTGTTCGACAGGTTCAGTTTGGTGCCAAATAGGTTTTGCTGACCCAAAGCAAATAGATAGAGCATATTCGATGTTGCTTACAGCTCAAACAAGCAAGAAGCAAGTAACCTTTGTTTGGCCTGATTTAAGTTCATGAGTAGAAAAAAATATCAATGGTGCACAGCCAGATTGGTTGACTACTGGTAATTGAAACACAAGAAATATGATGATAAAAAATATGTTTACAACTCAGTTCTAATTGTTACCCTAAAATAGTTGTGCTGGGTGACTGTTCTTATCCAGAAGCCAGGT
The DNA here is from genome assembly GCA_041556195.1 of Enterobacterales bacterium. Taxonomy (GTDB): domain Bacteria; phylum Pseudomonadota; class Gammaproteobacteria; order Enterobacterales; genus 21-14-all-40-8. The sequence goes on along the minus strand of JBFFIY010000091.1, from coordinate 16,990 downwards.
TAATTAGATTAAGGCGAAAGTGTTTGCGGCAAAAGCCAACAAAAATTAATACTGAATAGACATTTAACACAAATGCTTAATGCCTATGTACCCAACAAAATTTAAACCCAAGGAGATTGATTTGTGGAAAAAGTGAGTATTCGTAAAGAACTTGCATCTATCAATGAATATTGGTCTCAGAGAACCATTGGAGAAGCGAACGGCCAACTTTTCAAAGTTGCAAAAGGGCTTGGTGTGACTAAGTGGCATAAACATGATGATCAAGATGAACTATTTATTCTTTATAAAGGTCGACTGACAATTCAGCTTCGAGACAAGAATATTGAACTGCAAGAAGATGAAATGTTTATTATCCCAAAGGGTGTTGAACATTGCCCTAAAGCCGAAGAAGAAGTAGAGTTTCTAATAGTAGGGTTAAATATCACTTCAAATGAAGCTGGTGGAAAGCCTGATATATGAAAATTACAATCTTGGCTAATAATGACATTGCAAGTAATTTTGCTATTAACATGCTGATCCCAAAATTGTTAAAACATGACATCACTATCTTTCTATCTTCAAAAGTGGGAGGTAATAGTAAAAAACCAGCCCAGTTAAATGCTTTGAAATTCTTCGAACAAGATTTGTTCAATGATCTCATTAGCCCCCTACTCGAAGCAAAAAGCGATGATAAATCTTATTTTATGAGTTTTAAACAAATGGGGGAGTTTATAAATAAGTCTGTACAAATACTGAACAATGTTAACTCGAAAGATGAATTGTTAATATTAAATAATACAGCCCCGGATTTAATTATATCTATTAGATACGGTGTTATCTTGAAAGATGATGTAATTGCCATTCCTAAGTTTGGGGTGATAAATCTTCATTCAGGATTACTACCAGCCTATCGCGGTGTAATGGCTACATTTTGGGCTATGTTAAATGGTGAAAAGGTAATTGGCACAACTTTGCATTTCATCAATGATAGTCGAATTGATGCTGGTAATATTATTGCGACATCGAAAATGAATGTAGACTATGAAAAATCATACTTATGGCATGTGTTACATCTATATATAGATGGGTGTGAATTGATTAGTACTGCTATCACATCAATTGTAAATGGAAAAAAACTTGTTACTTCATCACAGTCTGAAAATGGAAGTTATTATACCTTTCCTTCTGAAACTGATTTGTCCAGTTTCAAAGAAAAAGGACGGGTTCTTTTTGACGAAAAAGAGGTGGTAGATTTCATACAAAGTAATTATTACTAAAAATGTCAATAATGTGGAAAGTTTGAAACGAAATGCAAAAATTTTAACAACTTATTATTTCAGATTTGGTTTGTTTCGATAATCCCAAAAACACACTTTACGCTGTCCAACTGAAGATTTCAGGTTGAAAGACTCCCCCTATCTAATCCAAAATAACGTTATCAATGTTTGTCAAATTAACAGGAGCTGAACTTGTGGCCCGATGATAAGTTGAACATTGGTGCTTTAATACCGCAGCCGCTGAAGCGGCTGCGGTAAGCTCCAAGCAATGTATTTTTTTTATTTTCACAACTTCCTATTATGTTGGTTGCCAATAAACAGTAAATTATGAGCAATCAATGAAGCTCGTACTTCGATTGATGTGTCTGGGTTAAACTGTCTGGCTGAGTTAAGCATGACAAAAATGCCCGTGCAGGAATAGTAGAAAAACGACAAAAATTCATAGAATTTCGACAAATTAGGGGTTAATAAGGTTATTTGAAGCTAATTTCTGGCGATTTAGTGGTTTTAGAGGGGAATTGGGTTAGTTTGAGAATTATCGCTCCTGTTGTTGATAGGCTTTCGGTGTGATAGCAAAATGTTCCTTAAAACATCGACCGAAATAAGTTTGTGATGAAAAGCCACATGATTGTGCGACTAACCCTATTTGAGTGTTCTGTTTTAGTTCTATTTTGGATTTTTCTAATCGAAATCGTTTTAATAACTCCAGAGGGCTTATATCAACTAGTGCCTTTATTTTCCGTTGCAATTGGCGTTCACTCATGGCAAGTTCACTTGCAAGAAGATTCATCGAATAATCAGCTTGAGGATAAATATGCTCAAAAATGCGGTTGAGCTCCATTAAAAATGGATTTTCAATCGTTTCCTTCACCTCGTCAGGCTCGGTTTGTGTAGAGCCTTGCCATTGAGATTCATATTTTTGTTGTAGTTTTTTTCGTACATTAAGTTGATTATTTATTTTTAAAAGTAACTCTTCTGCATCAAAGGGTTTAGTCAAATAATCATCTGCTTCAGCGGATAGACCTATAATTTTACTTTTTTGATCGCTCTTTGCTGTTAGCATTATTACCGGTATATGGGTTGTAAAAGGCTGTTGTTTTAATTTTGCTAATACTTCAAAACCATCAATACCAGGCATCATCACGTCAGAAATTACAATATCTGGTAGGAATTCTTCAGCCATATTCAATCCCTGTGTACCATTGCTTGCAATTAAACATTGATGGTGAGGGTTTAAAATATTATCAAGATGGCGCTGCATATCAAGATTATCTTCGATAATTAACACCAGATATTTAGATCTACTTAAAATCGTGTTTGAGTCAAGCTGGTTTATATCTGCTTTCAGAAAGGAAACCTGTTGGTCACATAAGTTGTTTTCTGTTAATGGTTTCTTAGTCAGTTTATCAGTTATAGCCTTTTTCATCTGAACTATAAATTTTGAGCCCTTGTTGAGTTTTGATTCTAAAGAAATCTCCCAGTTCATTGCATTGACCAGATCTTTTACTAAAGATAAACCGATCCCCGTTCCAGGTATCGAATGTTGATCATTGATTTCTGAACGTTGAAACCGATTAAATATATTGCTTTGCTCTTCCTTTGAAATGCCAATGCCCGTATCAGCAACAGTTAGCAGGTAGTCTTGCTCCTGTTCCGTTAACAAAATATTAACTGAACCACCCTTTGGTGTGTATTTAAAAGCGTTTGATAGCAGGTTATACAAGATGTCCTCAAAAGCTTTCTGATTGCCTCTAATAAATATATTTGGACAAATCGAATAGCCATAGTCAATTTCTCGATCTTTGGCAATTGTGTTATAGGATTGACATATAAGTTTCACCCATTCAGATGCATCAACATCTGAGATAGGTAATGTTTCTGATGCGATTCTGGATATTTCCAAAAGTTGGTCAACCATATGAATTAATCGTAAATTGTTTCGCTTTGCTATTTGTAATTGTTGCAGTGAGGCAGTTTCAGATTGAGAAGAGAGTAAGTCATCAATCACACCGTTGACTATAGTCAACGGTGTTCTGAACTCATGAGAAATGTTAGCCATGAATTCATCTTTCAAACTATGTAATTGCTGCTCGGCTTTTTTTTGCTGTCTAATATCAGCCAGAGATATGATTAATCTATTTCGAAAACTACTTAATCCTTGAGATATGGTTACGTGTACAGCAATCTGTTCATTCGAATGTGTTAAAACACTCGATTCTAATTCCAGTCCTTTTTTGTTTTTTGATAATTGTTGGCGGTAACTTTGATAGTCGAAAAAATGGTGGAACTCCTCGTCTTGCGGGATCAGTTCGGAAAAACAACGACCAATAAGTTGCTTTTCCGGATAACCTAATAACTGATAAGTTGCCAGGTTAGTGGCGATAATAGTTCCGTCCAGTTGCAAAGTAAAAATTGGATTGCTGATGGTATTTAGAATGACTTTATTTGCCGTTGTCTGGGATTCCAGTTGAAGTGTACATTGTTCTAATTGTTGGACGATTAAGGAGTTTAATGAGCCAATTTCCTTGAATTCAGATTTTCTTTTCTTATTGGTATCAAATAATTCTATAATTTGAAAAAAAGCAAGGGTTAAGGTCACAAATAACCAAACAATCTGTACGCTTTGTAAAGGTGCTTCTTTTGTGAAAGAGTTAATATTGCTTTCTATAAGAAATAATATAGAGATTAACCCAAGAAAAAATATAGGGCTATTAAATAAATGATAACGACTAAATGAGGATAACATTCTTTTCTGATTATCGTTTTTTAAATTTTGTTGAATGCCAATAAAGAAAAATAAATAAGGCAAGTACCAGACCCAGTCAAACCAAAGAGCGTTCAATTGATTCTCTTCAGTGAGCAACAAATATTCCAAAATATCACCGAACATCCAATTCAGGCTTGCTAACCCCATCATAAAAAAACCAGAGGCCGAGATGGATTTTAATTGCCAGGCAAGATGCCACCAACGTAAAACAAGATAACTAGCCATAAGAATATAAAAAAAGAGTGGTTCTTGTAGGTTAGATGAGACTTCTATATTTGATTCGACAGGTAAGAGAATTAAATAGGTAAAAGAACCGATCAGGAAAGTTAGAATGCTCATTGAAGTAATTAGACTACGCTGGTTATATAATCTGCTGGCATCAGAAAAGCTTTTCACCTCTATTGCGGTGATCATTAAGGCATAAAATAAAAAATAACTTATCCAGGCGGAAAAATCGAGGTTAGTATTGGTAAACTGTTCCTGCATGAACAATCTTAAAAGTTTCATTATAAACCAGGATAAAAACGCGCCACAAATGAGACTCCAAAAAAGGAGTTCCAGTTTTTTTCTACTGGAAATGAGTTTGTTGATAATCGTAAAAATAAGGAAGGCTAGCAATATCACTTCAGCATATTGACGAGAAAATTCCTGTATAAATTCTCTGTCAAAAAAGGGATGAATATAAACAACAACAAATAGACAAAGTATAATGCTGCCGGCTATATTGATAGCTGAAATTTTTTGCATAATGTGATTATTTTTACAAAAGTTCTGATTAATATAGATGTGCTGGCTATCATCACGGAAAGCAAAACTAATTGCAACTTATGCTTAAAATCAAGTTGACTGGGTATAAGTCAACCGAAATATGAAAATATTCGGGAATTCACAAAACAAAAGTTTTTCGTACAAAAAACGTGCGAAACAATTGTTTTTCTTATAAACTGGGATGGAAAGCGGGGGGGAGAACAAACAAGATAATAATAAAACTGTTTGTTTTTCAATGAGATAGAGCAAATATATGTTTCGTGTTTCTACCAGGTATAACTAGCTCGTTAGCTATTGGTATTTGGTATTTATACGGAAAGGAGCATATTATGAATCGGTTTACTAATAAAAAAAATGGAGTAATTTACTTATCCATCATTTCATCAATAATCTTTACCATAACAATTTTTACAGAAAATTCACAAGTTCCTGAAGTCTCTGCTATCAATAATGTGAACTCGTTAGAAAGGTCTAGCTATCTTATTCAAGGTAAAGATAGCGTTCTAAAAGTTTCACAAGTCGGTGGAGAAATCACTCACGATCTAGCGCTTATTAGCGGTGTCGCAGCAAACTTAACCCATGAACAATTGCAAACCCTATCTTCACAAGACTTACAAATAACTGCAAATAAGCCCGTTAAATCTGCTGGTCTGGCATGGGGACAGAGAATTACATTCACTCAGGCTTCGGCGACTCAAATGAGCAATGCGGTCCCGCTTCACGATGCCCATATTTTTGGAGATGGCGTAACGATCGCGGTGATAGATACTGGTTTTAAGTCTTTAAGTGGCATCAGACAAGATGCTTATGGTCGACACAGAGTTTATGGAACATACGATGCGATAAATAATTCAACATCAATGAACAATAGTGATGACAGTGGTCATGGCTCTCATGTGACTAGTGTCGCAGTTAATAGTGAACGAGATGCTTATGGTCGATTTTACGGTATGGCACCAAATGCTCGCTTGATTAGTGTAAAAGCCTTTGAAGATGCAGGACAGGCTAATTACGCAGATGTAATTCGAGGTATCGCCTGGGTAATGACCTATAAAGATACTTATAATATTAGAGTACTTAATCTATCTTTTAGCGCCGAACCTACATCGCTCTATTGGGTTGATCCGCTCAATCAGGCAGTGATGAAGGCATGGCAGGCTGGCATTGTTGTAGTTGCATCAGCTGGAAACAGAGGGAATGCCCCAATGGGGATTGGCGTACCGGGTAATGTTCCTTATGTTATTACCGTAGGCGCTGTTACTGACAATTATACTCCAGATGATTTTCAAGATGATCGAATGGCAATTTTCTCTTCTAGCGGTCCAACCTATGAAAGGTTTGTTAAACCCGATGTTGTAGCCCCTGGCGGTCATCTGATGGGGCTAATGGAATCAAGAACAGATTTAGCACAAGCTCATCCCGAATTTCATGATGGTGGCAAATATTTTCAAATGTCTGGAACATCTCAATCAACTGGTGTTGTTAGCGGCCTGGTAGCACTGATGTTAAGCCAGCAACCCGCTTTGACCCCTGATGACGTTAAATGTCGCTTGATGTCGGAGGCCAAACCAGCGATCAATGCAGCTGGACAATGGGCATACAGCCCATTTCAACAAGGTGCTGGGCAAATTGACGCTTACGCATCAGTTTTTAGTAATGCTCTTGGATGCGCCAATCAGGGGTTAGACATTAATAAAGATCTTAACGGTCAGGAACATTATGCCGGTAAAACAATGGTTGATGAACAAGGGAACTTCTATATTCGAGATCATGAAGAACTTTATTGGGATGGTACTACTGATCAAACTCAGGGCTACCTTTGGAATGATGTAAGCATTTGGAATGATGTGTCAATTTGGAATGATACGACACTTGTGAGTGATGCCACCCTTTGGAATGATGTAAGTATTTGGAATGATGTAAGTATTTGGAATGATGTAAGTATTTGGAATGATGTAAGTATTTGGAATGATGTAAGCATTTGGAATGATGTAAGCATTTGGAATGATGTGACAATTTGGAATGATAACTCAGTAGCACAGGTTTCATTTAACGTTTGGCCCGAACAAGACTAAAGTTCCAGAATAGTAAATGTTGATTAAAACCGTGTTAGTAACACGGTTTTTTTATTTAACCTGAACTCTGGAGAAGGTATATTCAAAATATCATTAAATCTTAGTAAGTTAAAAGTACTTTATGGTCTTATCACAGGATTAAAACAATTGTGCTGGGTGTCTGTTCTTATCCCGAGCTCAGGTTATTTAGAAAATTCTTAAATAAAAAAGAGAATAGCGAGATGTATTTAAAAGAGCGTAAGCATTTTATTACTTTTGTATTGGTAATGTTGTGTTTCATCATTTCAAATAACGGTGAGGCCACCATAAACGTCTCAAATTTTCAGCATATTTCTACTGAAAATGGTTTATCTCAAAAATCAGTAAGAAAAATATTTCAGGACTCTAATGGTTTCATATGGATGGGAACACAGGAAGGCCTAAATCGGTATGATGGAAGAGAATTCATCCATTTTAGGCATTCCAATAATGATTTTACGAGTATTTCAAGCGATGTTATTAGAGATATTGTGGAAGATTCGGAGCAGAATATCTGGATTGCAACTAGCGGAGGACTAAATAGATTTGATATACATAGCAGAAAATTCGAAAGAATTATATTTAAAGATCGAGAAAACAAATTAGTGCCTAGACTGAATACTCTTTTTAAAGATGCTGATGGAAAAATATTAATTGGCTCCGATGGACAAGGTGTTTTTAGTTTTGATCCGGCTGTTAAACCATACAAAATAGAAAAATTTAATTTATTGCCGCAAATAGACAAATCTGACGTAAGAGTTATCTTTAAAGATTCACGAGATCGATATTGGGTTGGAACAGATGGGACTGGAATTTGGGTTAAAGGGGGAAATAAATTATCGACAGCGCATTTTGTTCATGATGAGTTTGTACCTACAACAATTTCTCATAACAGAATTAGAAGTATTCTAGAAGATCAAAAAGGTCAGATTTGGATCGGATCCAGGGGAGGGGGTTTAGACAGGTTTGATGAATTATCACAGGAATTCAAACATTACCGTTTACAACAGGATAATAAATTGTCCTTATCGAATAATCGAGTCTATAAAATATTTGAAGATACAAATAGAAATTTATGGATTGGAACTGATTCCGGGATTAACTTATATCAATCAGAAACCGATGATTTTAAAAGAATTGAATATCTGGCTTCTCAAAAGTACGGATTGAGTCATAATCGAGTATCAGAAATATTCGAGGATGAAGGCGGTATAATATGGATCGGAACGCTTGCTGGATTAAATTTGTGGAATCCAGTCACTGCAAAATTTGTACAGTACCAGCATATCAGTGAGAATAAAAATAGCCTGACTAACAATACAGTTATAAGCTTCGCAGAAAATAATAACAATGGAATATATGTTTCTACCTTTGGTGGAGGACTTAATTTGATTGATACAAAATCATTGAATATTTTGCCTGTAACAGAAAATCAATCTACAGCTTTTCAATTACACGATTCTCGCCTAACAGCACTGTTGTTTGATAGTCAACGAAGGTTGTGGGTAGGTTCGGCTACCAGCGGCATTCGTCTTTTTGATGAACAACTGCATACTATTAATACATATAGCCATTCAGAAGAAGACGACACCACAATATCTTCGAATGGGATCACAGATATTTATGAAGATAGTGACGGCGAAATATGGATAGCTACCTATGGTGCTGGACTTAACCGTTATAGTAATGATTCGGGGTTTTTTAAAAGATATAGAGCTGCACTGAAGCAACCTGACAGCCTGTCCAGTGATAATGTCCATCAAGTATTTGAAGATGATGAAGGCTATATATGGCTTGCTACGGATGGTGGTGGTCTATCCAGACTTGATAAAAATACTAACCAATTCATTCATTTCAAACATCATTCAAATAAGCCCGAGAGTCTATCAAGTGATACCGCCTGGTCGATCCTTCAAGATAGCCAGGGGCGATTTTGGATTGGAACTCAAGGCAAAGGATTAAATCGGTGGGAACCGGAAAATCGCAGGCGAGAAATTAATCAATTTCAGCATTACACAATTGATAACGGTTTGCAAAGTAGTACAATTAATGGTGTCAAAGAAGATGACGATGGATATATCTGGATTAGCACTAACAAAGGGGTGAGTCGACTGGATCCTGAAAGTAATAGTTTTAAACATTACAATCTGGCAGATCAGGTTCACCATAACGAGTTTATTCAGGGATCAATGCTCAAAGCAAAAGATGGGCGTTTATATTTTGGTGGTATAAATGGTATTAGTGCTTTCTATCCAAGAGAGATAGTTGATAACCGGCATATCCCGAAAGTTTTATTAACCAATATTATGAGTGAGAACAAAACTCTTAATTTCAATACCCCTTTAGCGCAACTGAAAAAAGTAAATTTTTCCCATAAAGATTACTTAATTACATTTGCATTTGCAGCATTGGATTATGCTCAACCTGAAAGAAACCAATATCAATACAAACTGGAAGGTTTCGATCCCGACTGGATTGAAATTAAAAACCTGAACCGGGCGACTTATACAAATCTACCCTCAGGTAGATATATTTTTAAAGTTAAAGGTAGTAACAATGATAAAATATGGAGTGATGACTCAATTAACCTGGTTGTCATTATAGATCCTGCACCATGGGCTTCATGGTGGGCGTTTGTTATTTATGCAGCCCTTTTTTGTGTTGTTATTATTATTATTATTCGCTCTCAAGCAAAACGTATTGCCAATCAGGCATTATTCCAAAAACAAGTAGCAGATACCGTTGAAAGCAAAACGGTTTTGTTTGAAAAAGAAAACCTGTCGCTTAAGGAACAAATAAATAATTATCAACATAGTAGTGGAAAAGATCTGGCAACAGGTTTATCGAATCAAGAATTTTTCACCGAACAATTAATCATTAGTCTGGCCTGGTTAAGTGAACTATCTAAAAATGAAAAAACAATTGAATTGAAGCTTTGTTGTCTTTTTATAAAAATAAAAGAAAATATATTTGCAAATGACAAAGATTTAGATGACAGGTTGTCCAGGTTAGCGACTGAAATTTCAGAGCGGGAAAAACAAATACATTTAGTTTCACGTTGGAATAAAAATGAGTTAGCTATTTTAGCGTTTACTTCTACAGATAATCAATTAACTGAGATAATCGAAAATATAACCAAAGACACACCTGAACTATCAGTAGGTTATTCATTAACACCATTAAGAAAAAATGATGAACAATGCTTTAAATGGGAGAATATTTTAATGCTTACCGAGCATGCAATGCGTTGTGCTGGTATGCAAGACGACCTTCAAATTATTGGCTTATTGGCATCGAACCAGAAATTATCCCCTGCATTAATAAAAAAGGTTATGACTACTGATAATATTCTGGATATGGGAGATGTTTTTGAATTGGAACCTGCTTCCTGAGTTATTTAGTAGACACAAAATCATTTTTTACTCAATCTACCTGGTTAACTCTTGAGTGTGAGCTAACTACTAGATAATAAAGGATAAAATAAAGTTTGCTATGTGGTCAATATTTTGAACAAGAGGGTACTCTTGTTCTCAGACATGGTTGCTCGCTACATATTACAAATTAAATATTATAAATTTCAAGGAGATCAATGATGAAGCTATTTAATACTCTTTTAATCATTTCTAGTGTCGTTCTACTTAGTGCCTGTTCACATTTAACTGAAAAGCAATATTATCAGGATAACGCAGAATTTAATTATAGTAAAACCAGAAATTTCTACAAAAATATAATTGAGGGCGACACAGTTGATGTTTCCAAACTAAATTTATTTTTTACCAGAATGCCAAAGGGTGGAGATCTCCATCATCACTACACAGGTACTATTTATGTGGAAACCTACTTAGATTGGGTCAAAGAAAAAGGATGGTTTATCGATCAATGCCAACTGACTATTCTTAAATCAAATAATAAAGCAACAAAGACGTGCCCTGCATTAACGGTGGAGGAGTTGTTAAAGGATAATGCATCCTATAGACAACTCCTTACATTATGGTCTGACAAAGATTATCACAACCATTTTCACGACCAACCTGCACCTGACACTAATTTCTTTAACACGTTTTCTTACTTTAGTCCTGTGTCAAGTGAATATATGAACAAAGGATTAGATATCATTAAACGCAGAGCCATAAAGGAAAATGTTAACTATATTGAAACAATGCTAAGCCGAGTGGATGCAAGCAGTAAAGACTACTTCTCCTCGGACAAAATCAATACGCTAAGCGATGATTTACGTAGGGCAAAAAATCAGAAAGAAGTGAATAAAATATTAGATGAAATAAGCAAAATATTAACACAGAGTAGCAAGTTCAATGAAACAGTAGATGGTTTTGTCAGCATGGTACAAACTAATCATGCTGGTATTGATAACAAGAATTTCACTATGCGCTATCAAACTTATGCTGTGCGTGTGCTTAATCCAATTCAGGTTTTCACTGATTTGTTCTCAGGGTATTTAGCAGCCGAAAAATCACCATTAGTGGTTGGAGTTAATATCGTTGCGCCAGAAAATAATTATGTTGCTCTTTCTGACTATACATTGCACATGCGTATGTATAACTATCTGCTGACAAAATATCCTGATGTAAACCGTTCTCTGCATGCGGGAGAATTAACCCTGGGCATGGTTCGGCCGAAAAACCTGAACTTTCACATCAATCAGGCCAGAAATATTGCACAAGCACAAAGAATTGGTCATGGGGTAGATCTTCCTTATGAAGTACATTCTTTAGCTTTGTTAAAAGATCTTAAAGAAAATGCAGTGATCGAAATTAATTTAACCAGCAACCAATTTATTTTGGGTGTGGAAAAAAATGAACATCCTTATCAAATCTATGCAGCCTATGGTGTACCTTTGGTTATATCTACCGATGATTCCGGTGTTTCCAGAAACAACCTGACTAACGAATACATGCTACTTGCTTCAAGATACAAGCCTGATTACGCACGAGTCAAAACATATGTATACAACAGTATCAAGTACTCATTTCTAACTGATAAAGAGAAGAAAAAGCATACTATTATTTTAGATAATGAATTTTCTATTTTTGAAAAAGAGATGGCCATATTGACCGATAACATGAAGTAGTATTTTATTATATTTCTATGTAACCTCAACTCGGGATAAGAATAGACAAAAAACTATTGAATATTAGTAGGTTATAAATACTTTATAGTTAATATGGTGTTATCGAAGGGTTAAAATCTGTCCAGTGCAAATATTTTAACGGTTATCAAGGCGGACTAGCGTAGCAATAGCCTGCTATTGGTAGCTAGTTCAACGCAGAGAACCGCTAAAATAGTTGTGCTGGGTGGCTGTTTTTATCCCGAGTTGAGGTTATGTACTCACTCACAGTTATGTCTGCTGCTTGTCTGCTCAATTGTCAACCGATGCGTGCTATTTTGTAGATCAGGGTCTATTATTATTTAGACTAGCAACTTATTCACGTGAATCAGAGTAGTGGATAAAAATCTTAGTCAGGATGGTAATCAAAAAATTTCTCAGGATTTGTTAATCCTGGTTGGCAAACTGGCTGATGAACTCCATCCAACCAGCCAGCTATACGACCAGATAACGCTTAATTCCCGTCTTGATCGTGACCTTGGGTTTGATAGTCTGGGAAGAGTTGAACTTATCCGCCGCATTGAGCAGTTTTATGGTGTCTCTTTACCCGAGCATACTTTTTCCACGGCTGAAATCATAGGAGATCTGCTCAAGGTACTATTAAATAGCCGCGGTGATAAGCAAATATTTGATCATAGTCATAGTGTACTAGAGAACCTTTCTGAAGTGGTCAGAGATCGGCCAGATAATGAAAATACACTGGTCGATGTGTTGCAATGGCACCTTCAAAGACACCCCGAACGAACGCATATCGAAATTTATCGCGACTCTGGGCGCGGTCAACAAATTACCTACGGGCAGCTCGCGGCTATGAGCTACCGAGTAGCCTGGGGTCTGATGGATAAACAGCTCACTCGATCTGCCAGAGTTACCTTGATGCTCCCTTCCAGCCCTGAGTATTTTTACAGTTTTATGGGGGTGTTAGCAGCAGGTGCCATTCCGGTACCTATCTATCCGCCAATGCGACTCAGTCAAATTGAAAGTTATATTCGACGTCATCAAACTATTTTGAAAAATTGTCAGGCCGAAGTGATGATCACAACCCCAGAGGTTAAGCGTTTTGCTACGCTACTAAAATCTCTGGTACCGAGTCTTCGCCGTGTTGTCACCGTGACGGAGTTCTCCGGGTTTAGTGATAAACCTTTAAAACTTGCTATTTCCCCAAAAGATATTGCATTTATTCAGTACACTTCGGGCTCAACAGCCGATCCCAAAGGGGTTCAACTCAGCCATGCTAACTTGCTTGCAAACATTCGAGCGATGGGAAAGGCCACCCGGTTGCAGTCGAAAGATATCTTTGTTAGTTGGCTACCGCTATATCACGACATGGGACTGATAGGTGCCTGGCTCGGTACCTTTTATCATTCGGCTCACCTGATCCTCATGTCACCACTTGAGTTTCTGGCTCGTCCCCAGCGTTGGTTGTGGGCTATACATCGCTATCAGGCCACTATTTCGGCGGCACCTAATTTTGCCTATGATCTTTGTTACCATCGGATCCCGGATGAGGATCTTAAAGGATTGGATTTAAGTCGTTGGCGTCTGGCCTGTAATGGTGCTGAGCCAGTACTCCCCAACACAATTCGTCTTTTCTGTAAGCGTTTCTCTCGCTACCATTTTAAACGCGAAGCATACTGGCCAGTTTACGGACTCGCAGAATCATCTGTCGGACTGGCCTTTCCCCGACCTGATCGAACGCCGCATATTCAAAAAGTGCAACGCGCCAGTTTTATGAGTCATGGCGTCGCTAAAGAAGCCGCTACCAGTGAGCCGCATCCACTGGAGTTTGTCGCCTGTGGAGAGGCTTTATCCGGCCACCAGATCCGAGTGGTAGATGATATGGATATCGAATTGCCCGATAGACAGCAGGGGCATTTGCAATTTAAAGGTCCTTCGTCGACTAGCGGTTATTTTCGTAACCCGGAACAAAGCGCAGAACTATTTCATGGTGAGTGGCTTGATACCGGTGATTTGGCCTATCTGGACCAGGGGCAGTTGTACCTGACTGGCCGCACCAAGGATATTATTATTCGTGCCGGGCGTAATATTTATCCTCATGAAATTGAAGACGCGGTTGGCGAAATTGATGGGATCCGCCGCGGCAGGGTTGTGGTGTTCGGATATCAAATAGAAAGTCGTGAAAAGCTGATTGTGCTGGCTGAAACTCGTGAAACCTCAACACAGAAATTACAGGATATACGTAGCCAGATATTGGATGTTTGTGCCGAAATTGTCGACTTGCCACCCGATGATATCGTATTTGCCCCGCCGAATACGATCCTGAAAACTTCCAGCGGGAAATTGAGACGTAGTGCTTGTCGTGAACTATACCTGAAAGGAAAAGTTGGTCAAAAACCAACCTCGCTGTGGTGGCAGTTTGCTAAAGTTGCAATGAGTAGTATTAACCAACAATTAAAAATACAATTGAGAAATTTTGGCGCTATTGCTTTTGCCGCCTACAGCTGGTTAAGCTACATTTTAGCCGCCACTATCTGTTGCCCATTGATTTTGCTACTACCATCTCTACGCGCTCGGCGATCATTAGCCAGAAAATTATGCAGAATACTGGCCTGGGTAACCGCAACCCCGATTAATGTCTGTGGTGTGGAAAAACTATTAGCCGACCAGTCCTATGTTCTGGTTGCCAATCACACAAGTTATCTTGACGTATATATCATGGTTTTCGCTATAGAGATCCCGTTTAAATTTATTGCCAAAGCAGAGTTAACCAATAACTTTTTACTGGCCTTATTACTTAAAAGATTCGATGTAGAATTTGTTGAGCGCTTTGATCGTGAAAAAAGTGTCGCCGATGTCTCTGATATTAATAAAGATAATGTATCACTACTATTTTTTCCAGAAGGCACTTTTACCCGTCAGGCAGGCCTTGCTGCTTTTCATATGGGGGCTTTTCTGGCTGCGGCAAGTACTCAGTATCCAGTGGTTCCAATCACTATTTGTGGCGCTCGTTCCATGCTCAGGGACGATTCCTGGTTTCCCCGTAAAGGCAGTATTGATGTGATCATTGGTGAGCCAATACTAATAGAGCAGGGTAATGACTATTGGCAAGTTGCCACCCAGCTTAAAAATAAAGCGCGAGCAGAAATTTTATATAGGTGTAGAGAGCCAGATTTGGAACAATAGATATACCTGAAATTGTTCTTTGTGTTTGTGAGAGATTGTCTATAATTCGAGTGTCTATTAGTCCAGGTTGAAGTGCTGTTATGGAGAAGCCATGAGCATAAAAAAATAGTGAGTAAACACGCAATCACTATCGAAAAGGATGGTTCGTTGAAGTCGGAACTAATACAGTTAAATCTCTTTGGGTTTTATTCCCAGCCGCTTGCGGCGCAACTGTCATCCCGATGGAGCCTGAGCGACTGAGGGATCTTATGTATAGAAAGTTTTCTCAGTCGCCCAGGCTCCTATCGAAATGACATAAGAGATTATCAAGAACCAATACCCCGTCTGCTTGCAGCGGGGATGTTTATTAAATTTTCGATAACAGTCGTTTCCATCATCTGAGTCTGGTCGAATCAGGTAAACTGTCTGGGGGAGCGGATAGAAAACTGCCTGAATTTTTTCTCAGCAACCCAGTCAGAAAAATTTATTTTTTCTTTGCTTCCTTTAGTTCTTTTCGTAATTTTACACCCTTCTTCCGTTGAACGAAGAGAACATCCACCTCTTTATCATGGAGAAGTCCAGCTAGGCGTGTTACTTGCCATAGTGTATCAATAAGAAACAGTGCTGGATATGCACGCACGTCTTCTAAAGCTGGATCGGAATTGATGTCAGCATATCCAAGAATAGTATCAGTGCAACTTTTGATCATTGGGTGGTGTGTGAAATCAGAGCGACCCGCTATAGATTCTTGCCATCCTGTAATATATGCACTGACACGATTGTCATTTGCTTTAGTACTAGGCACCACATAATTGTTGTTAATGATTGTCGCCGTATCTTTTAACATAGCAAGCAAATCATTGCTTGATGAATCTGCGAGCGCATTTGTAAGCATTCTTCCGGAAAGATGGCAAACCCCCAATGAATGAATAAATCTCGATACTTTATTATTTGGAAACGCAGAGTACGACATTGAATTTTGCAGAATAAAATGAAGGTGCTGGAATAATTTAGAGTCCAACACTTCTCGCTCGAAAATTGTAGAATTAATTGTCCCATGAATTGGGTCTTTAATTGATGTTATTGCTCTCGTATGTGAAATAGTAGACAACTTATACTTTCCTTATTAGAGTAAGTACTGAACTTTAGTGATTTGAAACCAATACTCGCATAAGCAAGCAATCCGTTATTTTAATTGCCTTGAACACCAGTTTTTCTGTTTTATGTGAAATGCTTTTAGACACGCGACCCTACGAAGTTTCTTTTGTCAACTGCCTACCACTTATTTCAGGCTGCTAGTATCCAATTTAGAGAAGTGAAACCAGGCAGGCGAATGGCTGTTATTCAGATTTTCCCCCACTTCCTGATAAAGACATCGACTGGCAGCCTGGGTCAGTTTGAACCCTTCAGTTTTTCGAAATAAGCACTATACATTTCGTTTTGACGGCTCTATTAAATCGGATTTTCGACATCGTACATTATTATGTTTAGTATACATCTGACTATTAACGACGATGATACGAAAACCAAAAACCTGGTGAAAAAAGCTATTTTTAAGTATATTTAACACAAATAGTACAGTTTTAGCCACTATCTATAAGTGCGCTAACACCCTACAAAAAATATTTTGGTATAAATACGGTATAAAATTATATTTTCTTTGAGTGCTGTTTTTTAATTTATCAACTAAACACCTGAAATATAAGTATGATTTTAAATAACTATTCAGCTTACCCCTAAAATGAGCCATCTCATCGTTCAAAAATGGTCAAATAATCGAGTATACTCACATTTTTTGCCTCGATCTGACTCATTTTAGAGGCAACCTGAACAGTTACGGGTACATGTAACAACTCGC
>JBFFIY010000090.1:0-18965 GCA_041556195.1 Enterobacterales bacterium | reverse complement strand
TGGCTGGTGCTACAATTACCAGCGACGGTAGTATTGCGTTAATTCTTGATGTGCCGAGTCTTCTAATCGAATACTCAAGACGATAAAATAGTTTTTGGTGATATCAAAATAAAAAGTAATATGATGTGTTTGAACAGATTAAAAATATATTTTTAAAAAATATATTTTCACGGCCACTAAAAAACTGGATTACATGGTTGACGTTTCAACCTATGGTTTTTTTCGGTCAACGAATATATTTAACCTCAACTCGGGATAAGACAGGTCAATTAATCACATTTAACTATTTAATTTCAATAAGTTACAGTAGTTTAAATTTTACATATGTCAATAATTGACTCAATGCTGGGATTTTCGTGCCTGGCTTATCTCGAGCTGAGGTTATTTAAACAAACAGGTTCAGTGAATGCTCATTCGTATCTTGGTTGTTGATGATTCAAGCTTTTTTTGTCAACAGCTCACTCAAATTTTAAATTCCGATCCTTCACTTAAAGTCGTAGGTATAGCAAGTAATGGTAGGGAAGCCATTGAAAAAGTAAGTAAAATTAAGCCGGATATTGTGACAATGGATGTGGAAATGCCAGTGATGGATGGCATTACTGCTGTAAAACATATCATGAGTTCCACACCGGTCCCAATTCTTATGTTGTCCTCTTTAACCTATGAGGGCGCTAAATTAACTTTAGATGCGCTTGATGCCGGTGCTATTGATTTTCATTTAAAAAGCTATGAATCTCTTAGTGCAACTAACACTGATAGTGTAAAAAAGCTCATTGAAAAAGTAAAAACAGTTGCTAAATCCCGACCATCGTCAGAGAGATTGCCAAGTTCGAGGTCAGTATCCCCTACTAAAGAGAAGCAACCTGTTCCAACAACTGGAACGGGTCAGCAACCTCCACCGACTGGCAGACTTTCACCACAAACATCAGCCCAACCTTATTCAACACCTACAGGCCATCCACCAAAAAGAGTAGTAACAAGACCTTCTGTTGGTTCACGCAAGAAATATAAAATGTTGCTTATTGGAGCTTCAACCGGGGGGCCTGTAGCAGTTCAAAAAGTTCTTAACCATTTACCTGCAAATTTTCCTATTCCAATTTTGGTTATACAACACATGCCTGCGACTTTTACTGGTGCATTTGCTGCCAGATTAAATAGTTTGTGTAAACTCAAAGTTGCAGAGGCTGCTGATGGTGCAAAATTACAAAGAGGAAGTGCGCTAATTGCACCTGGAGGTAAACAGATCTATTTTGACGTGAACTCTAACCAGGTTCAGGTTCGGATCAGAAATGCTGATCCAAGAGTGAATTATCAGCCTTGTGTAGATGTAACCTTTGCTTCTGCCGCTAAAAGTTTCTCTGGTGATGTTCTGGCATTGGTTTTAACGGGTATGGGGGCAGATGGTAAAGAGGGGGCTAAATTATTGAAACAACAGGGAGCAAGGGTTTGGGCGCAAAATGAAGAGACTTGTGTAGTCTATGGAATGCCAATGGCTATAGTAAATGCGGGGTTGGCCGATAAGGTACTTGGAGTTGATGAATTTCATGACGCCATAATGAGGGAGGTAACCCATTGAAGTTTAAGCCTGATCTACTCAGTATACTCGGCTTGATGTTAGCAGTGTTGGCTATTGTCGGTGGCCAGGCTCTGGCAGGGGGGGCTTTAGGCGTACTTGTCAATGGTCCTGCAGCTGTGATTGTTATGGGAGGAACCATGGGTGCGGCTATGTTGCAGACTCCTACCCATATATATAGGATGGCTCTGCAAAAATTTTCATGGATTTTTTTCAAACCGGTACTTCCTTTTGAAGATGGTTTACAAAAACTGGTACGTTGGAGTTCAACTGCAAGAAGAGCAGGGTTATTAGGGCTTGAAGAAGAAGTGGAAGCTGAAGACGATGAGTTTTCAACTTTAGGGTTGAATCTTTTAGTGGATGGTGCTGAGCCCGAAGCCATTCGAAATGCCATGATAACTGAACTCGATCTCAGTGAAGAAAACTTATATTCTGCCGCTAGAGTTTTTGAAGCCATGGGTGGTTATAGTCCGACTATGGGAATTGTAGGTGCAGTATTAGGCTTAATTGATGTCATGGGTAATTTGAGCCAACCAGATATGCTGGGAACAGGTATTGCAACAGCATTTGTGGCAACTATTTATGGCGTTGCTGTTGCTAATTTATTTTTTATTCCCATTGCCCATAAATTAAAACATTTAACTCAATCACAAAGTCGTTATAGAGAAATGTTTATTGAAGGTATCATCGCAATTGCTGAAGGTGATAATCCACGAATCATTGAAAGCAGATTATCGGCCTATGTTGCTCATAATCAGTAAACAGAAAAAACAATATTTAAATGATGAAGTGGGTCAGATTTGAGAGTTTCATATGAAAAGATCACAACGAAAAAGAGATTTTGAAAATTCAAATCGTTGGCTTGTATCATATGCTGATTTTATTACTCTTCTTTTTGCATTTTTTGTAGTTATGTATTCTATTTCACAAGTGAATCAGGGTAAATACCGTGTTTTATCAGAAAGTTTAATTGCTGCATTCGAGATCCCTGAACGCAGTATGCGTCCAGTACAGGAAGGTGACATTAATAGAAGAGTTGCACCTGTTGTAGGTGAATCGAATGAATTACCTGGAAATGATCTTGTGGGCAGGCAGGAAGAAACGGGTAGGGTTCAAGCTGATCAAAACCAACTGGCCCAATTAAATGCAACAGCCAGACAAAGCAAAGAACAATTTGCTTTATTAGAAACCAATTTAAAAGATGGGTTAAAAGATTTAGTTGATAGAGGCCTTGTTAATATAAAAGCTTCAGAGGAGTGGATAGAAATTCAACTCCCAAGTGGTTTATTGTTCACGAGTGGTAGCGATAGGCTCTCAGCATCAGCTGAGACATTAATTTCGGAAGTGATGTCGGAATTTTTGAAAAAAAGTAATGATAATCTTATCCGAATTCGGGGATTTACCGACGATATTCCAATTACCGTTGGAAGGTTTCGCTCTAATTGGGCACTATCAGCGGCAAGAGCAGTATCTGTGGCGCGATTATTGCAGGATATTGGTGTTGATCCGGTGAGGTTGGCAACAGAAGGTTATGGGCCACATGCGCCTATTGCAGATAATACTACAGCACAGGGCAGAGCAGCTAATCGTCGAGTAGTATTGGCAATATCAAGATATATTCGTGGTATAGAAACTCCAAGTCCTTTTGCTCCCAGCAATCTTGATAAAGTTCAAGCTGGACCACTAGAGTTTGAAGAAATCCGCCAAGCTGATGGAACCTTGATTATTCGTGGCAAAGAGTTGCCACCGGAAGACTCTGATGGAACATGATTTTTTATGTGTTAGAGAGAAAATGAAAGGAGAAACCCTTCTTTCATGGTTTGTTGATATTAATTTTATAGGAGAATTTTTTTGCAGATTTGGACTATTGCTAATCAGAAAGGTGGAGTGGGTAAGACCACTACAGCCGCCTGTCTGGGAGGCCTTCTGGCTGAAAAAGGTTATACAGTCCTATTGCTCGATCTTGATCCTCAAACGTCGTTAACATCATATTTTGGCATCGACTCTGATGCCCTGTCCTTTACATTTTATGATTGCATGCAAAACCCGCAATGGGATGCTGACTATTTACTTGAAAATGTGTTGTTAGAAACCGGTACAAAAAATCTCAAGTTATTTCCAGGATCTATTGCTCTGGCAACCATTGATAGACAGGTAAATGAACTACAGGGAAAAGGTTTTATAATATCTAATTTACTAAAAAAGTTTAAAGATGATTTTGATTACGTATTAATAGATTGTCCGCCTATGTTGGGTATATTACTGGTCAACGCTTTGGCGGTTTGTAATAGATTGTTAGTACCCTGCCAAACAGAATACCTGGCTTTAAAAGGTTTGGAAAGAATGTTGGCTACAATACATATGGTAGCAAAAGCAGGTAAGAGTGATTTTGAGTATACTATCATTCCTACCTTATTTGACAGGCGGACCAGAGCTTCTATTAAAGCTCTTAGAGTCATGCGGGACAACTATCCTGAAGCTTTATGGAATAATGTGATACCCATTGATACTAAATTTAGAGATGCCAGCCTGGCACATTTACCTTTGAATGAATTTGATCCTGAGACCCATGGGACTCACGGTTATCGTGTTTTACTTAAACAACTACTCAAAGGCACTCTTGCTGGTTCGGCGGCTTCCTGATGTCTTTGAAACATACAGATGAGGACATATTGCAAGGTTTTGTGGATCGCTTGTTGGTGACCCCTGTTGAGAATAAAAAAACAAAATTACTCGTTAAATCTGGTTCAAATACATCAACTAAGGCTTTATTATCCGAACGACTCAAGGTTGCTCAATCATTATTAAAAAACATGCCAATGGATGGTGAATTTGTAGAGCCTGTTGAAATTGAAAAAACTGCAACGAAAACAATAAATAAAGACAAAAAAAATACAATTAATACCGAACCCAGACAGAGCAGGCTGCCGAGACCTCATATACATAAACCTGAACCCATCACCCTTAGAAAGCCGCAACGGGTTGATTTGAAATCTCCAACTATTCAGTTGCAACCTCAAATCATCAAAAGGGAACTTGTTGAAAACAAACAGGAAATAAAAACTGCTGTAGAAGTCGAAACGATCGTAAAGAAGAAAGTTGAGGAACAGGTTGTAGAAAAAATAGTCGCCAAAAAATCTGTAAAACCCAATCCTCCTGATTGGGGCAAAGGCCGATTTCAAACCTTGATTTTCAAAGTCGGAAACATAAAACTAGCTGTACCTCTGGTGAAGCTGGGGGGGATCCATCGACTTGATCCACAAATCACTCGATTGGCAGGCCAACCGGAATGGTATTTGGGATTAACACAGGATCAGATTGGAAATGTTTCAGTTATTGATACAGCATTATGGATAATGCCTGATAAATATGAACAGGCTAAAGCGATTGGTCTGGACTATGAATATATTGTGTTGCTCGACAATACACGGTGGGGGCTGGCTTGTAGCGTTGTTGATAATGCTTTATCTGTCGGTGAAGAAGAAGTTAACTGGTCAGGTTCAAAAAGAAAACGCCCATGGTTAGCTGGTATGTTGGTGGATCATATGTGTGCATTACTGGATGTTGATGCATTAGTTAAAATGTTGAATGATTTATCTGAACAAGCCTTTGAATAAATCCTGAGAAAAAAACATAAAGATGTCTTTATGTTTTTTCTGGAAGTTAGACTATTATTAGCATAGTGTTAATAGTAATGTTGTACCCAAACTACTTAAATTCAATGTTGTTCTTGAAACAGGCTTGATTTTATTATGTAACCTGAACTCGGGATAAGAACAGCCACCCAGCACAACTATTTTAGCGGTTCTCTGCGTTGAACTAGCTACCAATAGCGGGCTATTACTACGCTAGTCCGTCTTGATAACCACTAAAATATTTGCACTGGACAGATTTTAGCTCTGTGATAACACCATATTAGCTATAAAGTATTTATAACTTACTAATATTAAATAGTTTTTGACTATTCTTATCCCGAGTTCAGGTTATGTAGAGTTACAGGACGTTAGTCACTATCGTACGAAAAGGTAGTAACTTTGGCGTGTTTTATGCATATCTGGTATTCATGGGTTACAATGTCAAAAATCTGACAGTGAAAGACAATCCTAAATTGGGAGTAATTTTGAATGGCAAATGAAAATCAGGGGAGTAACCATGCTACCCAGAGTGGAGATGATTCAATACTTCAGTATGTCACCTTCAGGTTGAGCAATGAAACCTATGGCATTAATGTCATGCAGGTAAAAGAAGTCCTTCGATATACGGAAATTGCACCTGTGCCAGGTTCTCCCATGTACGTCTTAGGCATTATAAATTTACGTGGCAGTGTGGTGACGGTTATTGACGCCAGTCAGAGATTCGGGTTGACCACAGCAGAAATCACCGATAATACACGTATTGTGATTATTGAAGCTGAAGGTCATGAGATTGGTATTCTGGTTGAAGCTGTGTCCGAGGTGGTTTACCTGAAACAATCAGAAATAGAGACTGCACCGAATGTTGGAAATGAAGAAAGTTCCAAATTTATTCAAGGTGTTTGCAATAGAAACGAAGAGTTGCTCATTTTGGTTGATCTCAATAAGTTGTTGGGTGAATCAGAATGGGATGATATGGACTTTTCAAGTTATTAGACTTTATACCGAGGTTTTGTGATGCAGTATTTACAACAGATTCTATTGATCGCAGGAATTGCATCTTTGTGTGGAGGTTTTTATTTTGCTCTGTACCAACTCCGCAAGCGTTTAAATATAGCCACAACAGAAATTAATCATCTTAAAAACCTGATGATTGCTCTTCAAAGCTCTAATAGATTCCAGGGGAAAAAATTAAATCAGGTAGATGTTGGCCATAAAAAGTTGTTAAGGCAACAAAAGAGCTTGGAAAATACACCTAATAATCAGCATAAATCCTATGAACAAGCTGCAAAGATGCTATCAATGGGTGCCAGTCCAGATGATATTATGGATTGTTGTCAACTGACCCGTGGTGAAGTGCAACTTCTCTCCCAGCTAAATAAATCTACTACGGAATCATTTGTACATTAGATATAGTCAACCTGAACTCGGGATAAGAATAGTTAAAATTCAGAAGAGCTATTTTCATCAGACTCAGGAGTTTTTCCCTCCAACCAATACACAAAAGCAATAATTTCAGCAATAATTTGATACAAATGTTCTGGTATTCTGTCTCCTATATTCAATGTCGCTAATTGTTTCATAAGGATCGGATCTTCATGTAAATGTACATCATTAGCTTTGGCTAATTGAATAATATTTGAAGCCGTCTGACCATGTCCTTTAGCTACCACTTTAGGAGACTCAATTTGGTCGTAAAAAAGTGCTATAGCCTGTAGCAACTCCTGTTCATGTTCGATTATTCTTGAAGTCATGTTGTTTAGATCTCCAGATGAATACCATCATCAATATAAATGGATTGTTTACTGATGGAAGTAAATTCTATGGTTGATTCTAATCCTGTTTTTTCATCTAGTTTTTCTGCCAGTTTTTGTAAATTATATTGATGCATTTTAGTTTCAAAATATTTATCCCCAGAAAATTGCACTAATAATTTATCTTTTCCTATTTTTGTTGATGCCGTCAAAAGTCTATTCTCACCGAAATCAAAATTAAGTTTAATGGACCATTTCCAGGGTTTAGATTTATCAGACTTTGAATTTTCTTCTTCTTTTATATCTAAAGTTAAGCTTTTAATGGGAGATTTTTCAGAAACGGGTAATTGTAAATGTAAAGAAATTGGTTGTTGATTAGATTGTTGGTTGGATAATTCCTGTTGACTGTGCTCAATCTGACTGATCCACTGAGTTGTTAGTTTGACTGTTTGAGCTAACCAGTTAATTAATGAATCTGGAGAGTTTTTTTGGCTTTGACTCGATTTTTTTAATTTGTTAGCAGAAGCCAACAGTTGCTGTATCTTAAAAATAACCTGAGCGATTTCTACTTCGGTAAGTGGGTTTGTTTTATAGACGTCTGGTAGTTGTCTCTCAATTAAAAAGGGAATAGCTTGAATTATTTTTAATAGTTGTCCCTTGGGATCTTTGTCAAGTATTTGTCTGACTACGGTAGAGCTTAAAGTTGAACTTTTTGTTAACAAGTGCTCGGAAAGTACGGATAATTTATTTTCCCAAAGTAATCCTTGATTTTGAATTTGCGATTTAACTGTTTTAGACGTTGAGTCTATTTCAGCAGGTTTGTTTGTTTTGTCAAAATGCATAGGCTTATTCTGGTTTATCAGCTTATTAACCATCTTATGTATAAATTGTAACTCATGGTTGTTGGTTAGTGGTGTTAATTGTTCAGCTAAAATAGTTAATCCTTTTAGGATGCTAGTGTTAGATATTGTAGATGTAGTCTGATATTGGGATTTATTTTTGCTTTGAATTAATTGACTGGCCTCTGTTTTTGTATTGGTGATAGCTTTATTTGTACTTTGTGCCGAGTTAGAACGACTTAAGCTGGTTAGCGTATTCTCAGCTGAAAGTGATTTGTCGCCTGAAGTTATTTTATTAATTACAGTATTAAGTATTTCTTTAGATAAAGCTGTTTTATTGATATCTGTTTGCTTTGAAATTAAAATATCTTGAGCTGTGGAATGTTTAGGTGAAGATTTTGTTGTTTCTGTTGTTGACGAAACGGTTTTAATGCCCTGACTGAAAATTGGTGTATTCGTTTTAATTAGCTGACTACTTTGTTTGTTGGGAGTTAAAGCTGTTTTAATGGAAGTTTTTAGAAAAACATCATTGTTTTTATTTTTCGTTGGAATAGTAAAATCCTGTGCTGGTTTTGTGTTGCTTGAGATGTCTTGTTTAACTGAATTGCTTTTTACACCTGCTGAAGCCGCCGTATTGCCGGTTTTTACTGTCTGAGTAAGAGAGGTGTTTGTTTTGTTTCGGTAAGAATTCGAAGTTGATTTTATAGTTGTTTCATTTTTCAATGAGTTTGTCAAAATCGAGTCAGGTTTAGAAGTTGGAATATTCCTGATGCTTTTTAAATCTATTTTCGGAGTGCCTGGTGATTTTGGAGTTAACCCATTAACGAAATATTTTTTATCTGTTTTAGATGTTGAAAATGTTGTTATGTTGTTTTTTGATGTGGTAATTGTTTTTTTTTCGCTAATAATCTTGACAGCCTGGCCAACTGAAGTTGATTCAAGGTTTTTTGAAACCTGTTCTGGTTTTATGGTGTTTGATTGGGTTTTAACTTCGGTTCCTTTGATTTCAGTTCCTTTTATTGTGGAAGATATTTGTTTTGTTGAAGTAGCTAAAAGAGCTTCTGCCTTTGATACTCGAGAATCAACCAATGTTAAAATCCCATCCTTGAAATTTGAACTGGATTTATTGATGAATACATTGGTGACAGGGAGTGCTAATGCCGGTTTTGTCGTTTCTGGCTTTGTCGAAGCTGTTTTTGTTTGAGTACTGACATTTTTATTCATTGAATTTTTTGTGGGTATTAAGTTCCCTTTTAATAAATCTATTCTTATTTTTAATTTTGGAATTGTGGCTAGGATGGTAAATTGCACTGGTGAGGGTTTTTCTGGTACTTCTGAGCCTTGAGGGAGCGGAACCCTGATCTCTCTTGTTGCATCCAATAGAATTCTTGCTGTGTTGTTCTGTTTGATGAATGTTGCTTGAATTGGCTGGTTTATAGGTAAATCTTTGACGAACGTCAATACATCGGACTGAGGAGCTCGAATAGAATAGTTAAGTAGGGGGAGGGGTATGAGTGTCAAAAATTTTTAAACCTTATTTTTTAAACCTTGTTCCTAAACCTGAAGAATAAAGTGGGATGATTGTTAAATATCCCTGATACCTCAAAATGCAGGTATCAAGGGTATACCTTTGTATAGTATAGTCCGCCTTAGCGTAAACTTGGATATTTAACTGAAAACTTAGTAAATTAGTAATTATTCAGTAGTTATTAAATGCGTCTGTAGCTGAAAAGTTACCTAAATTATTTCTTTGATTTGAGATATTAATGAAGATGGACACTAACGAACCTGTATTAAAAGTAGAATCATTGGGAATACGGCGCTCAGAACGCTGGTTATTTCAAGATTTAACTTTCCAGCTTGAGCCTGCTGAAGTGGTTCAGGTAGTTGGTTCAAATGGTGCGGGAAAGACCAGTTTGCTGAGATGTCTTTGTGGTTTATTGCCTTATGCGCAAGGCGAAATCCTGTGGAGAGGCGAAGATGAGGGATTCATACCTCTTTATATTGGTCACCTGCCAGCGGTAAAACCTGAACTTACCGTATTTGAAAATCTATCCCTTCATCCCATTGCTGGAAAGTTTGCGCATGATATGGCGATTGATGAAGCTATTTATTCGGTCAATTTACCAGGGTATGAAGATGAACTTGCCAAAAACCTGTCAGCAGGACAAACTCGACGAGTTGGATTAGCCAGATTGCTCCTGGCTGATACCTGTTGCTGGGTTTTAGATGAACCTTTTGCTTCTTTGGATGTCGATGGTTGTCGTTGGTTGGAAAAACAGGTAAGTGGTTATGTTGAACGAGGGGGCAGCGTGCTAATTACCAGTCACCAATCTCTAAATCTTTCTCAACAACCACGAATACTTGAACTAAAGCGACAGGCGCTAGAGTTATGATAAAAACCCTATTGCATAGAGAATTACTTAGACATTGGCGTGGCCGGCAGGATTTAATTAATCCGCTCATCTTTTTTGTGATCAGCGTGTCGTTGTTCCCATTGGCTGTAACCCCGGAAGGACAGTTATTAGTGCAAATGGCACCGGGGGTTATTTGGGTGTCTGCCTTACTTGCAACAATGCTCTCTTTAGAAAGTCTCTACCGGGACGATTTTCATGATGGAACTTTGGAGCTGTTACTGCTGCAATCCGGTTCTCATTACAAAGTTGTTATAGTAAAAATTATATCCCATTGGATTTCATCAGGATTACCACTGGTGCTGATCTCCCCCCTGTTAGGTGTCATGATGCACCTTGAAGGAGAAACTTTAACAGCATTGTTACTGAGCTTAATTTTAGGTACACCAGTATTAAGCCTTTTAGGTTCTGTAGGAATGGGTTTAACAGTCGGTCTGAGACAGGGCGGAGTGTTATTGAGTTTATTGGTATTGCCCTTATATATACCAGTGTTAATTTTTGGCGCCAGCGCTGTAGCGGCGGCTTCAATGGGCATGGATTATTCAGGGCAATTGGCTTTTTTAGGTGCTTTTTTACTTGCTAGTCTGTCTTTAGTACCCTTTGCTGCTGTTGCAGCTATCAGAGTTTCTGTAAGATAGGTAAATATTGTGTAACTATTCAGCGAATTGCTGAATGCACCAGTAGCTGAATAGTTACCAATATTGTTTTATTCAGGGTCAGTAGACCCTGACAACCAACATGAGAGAAAACGTATGAACTGGCAATGGTTTCACAGATTGTCTTCACCCAAATGGTTCTATCAAATTAGTGGAACAATGTTGCCCTGGATCTGGGTAATAACCCTGGCTTTAATGGCTTTTGGCTTATACCAGGGTCTTTACAACTCTCCTGCCGATTATCAGCAAGGTAATTCTGTAAGGATCATGTATCTTCATGTTCCAACAGCAATGGCTTCCATGTTCCTTTATGTCTATATGGCAATTGCGGCAGCTGTAGGTTATATCTGGCGTATTAAATTGGCCCATATGGTAGCAATCAGCATTGCCCCCATTGGTGCCTTGATGACGTTTTTAGCCCTGTTTACGGGCTCTTTCTGGGGTAGACCGACATGGAACACCTGGTGGATCTGGGATGCGCGCATTACTTCTGAACTTATTTTGTTATTTCTCTATCTAGGGTTTATGTCATTACACCAGGCTTTTGATGATAGAGAGGTAGGTGATAGAGCTGCAGGCGTTTTAGCTATGGTTGGTTTAGTTAATATACCCATTATCCATTATTCAGTTTATTGGTGGAATACCCTGCATCAGGGGGCAACGATTTCAAAATTCGAAAAGCCTTCTATCGATCCATCAATGTTAACGGCCTTGTTGGTGATGATCGTGGCTATATTGCTCTTTGCTGTGGGCGTTATGTTTGTCAGGATCCGTACCGAAATTTTAAGTAGAGAATATGGTAAACAATGGATTAAAGAGGAGGTTTGCAAATGACTTTTAGCGAATTTTTAGCCATGGGCGATCATGGTTTTTATGTTTGGACAAGCTATGGCGTTGGCTTATTTCTTTTTGCGGCTATTTACATGAATGTTAAATCGCAAAATAAAGCGATGATCAAACTAATTCGTCGCCGTTATCTTCGACAAGAACAGCAAATAAGTGATAGAGAATTGGAACAGACTTCACAAGAGGGAGAAAAATAAGTATGAAACCCTTACGTAAAAGGCGATTGATTTTTGTACTTTCTATCGTGTTAGGCCTGGGTGCTGCAATAGGATTAGGATTATATGCGGTAAAACAAAATATCAATTTGTTCTATTCACCCATAGAAGTAGTTGAAGGAAAAGCTCCGGTAGGCCCATTAATTCGCATTGGTGGCCTGGTGGTAGAAGGTTCAGTGTCTATCGATTCTGATAGTTTAAAAAGGAGTTTCAAAATTACCGATAATGCAGAATCTGTTTTAGTAAAATATGAAGGTATTCTCCCTGATTTATTCAGAGAGGGGCAGGGCATTATTACTCTGGGACATTTAGGAAGTGATGGTGTATTCGAAGCAAGCGAAGTATTAGCAAAACATGATGAAACTTATATGTCACCAGAAGTTGCTGATGCTATAAAAAAGGCTGAAGAAGAAGCCAAAGCCAGAAAAGGAAAATAAACTTATGATACCTGAAATTGGTAACCTGGCACTGTCATTTGCTTTAGCAATTGCGCTTATCCAGTTTATACTGCCCCTCGTAGGGATTTATGCTAATCGATGGCGCTGGATCCTCATTGCCGGCCCCGCTACTATGGTACAGTTCTTTTTTGTTTTCATCGCATTTTTAAGTTTGAGTTGGTCATTTTATGTCGATGACTTCTCGGTTCAATTTGTCGCACTCCATTCTTATCGATCATTGCCCGTGGCTTATAAAATTGCCGCGACCTGGGGGGGGCATGAAGGAGCACTATTGTTATGGATTTTCATGTTGAGTTTTTGGTCATTAGCGGTGGCTTTATTCAGCAACCAACTACCCTCTATGACTCGGGCGAGAGTGTTATCCATTCTTGGTGGACTCGCAGTAGGTTTTCTAAGTTTTATTTTGTTTACCTCAAATCCATTTGACAGGATTTTGCCTGATTTTCCATTAGATGGCCGAGATCTTAATCCATTGTTGCAAGATCCGGGTATGGTGATCCATCCTCCCATGCTTTATATGGGCTATGTGGGCTTTTCAGTGGCTTTTGCCTTTGCGATTACGGCATTGATGGAAGGGCGTATTGATTCGCTCTGGGCCAGATGGGTTCGTCCCTGGACATTGGCGGCATGGATCTTTCTGACTGCGGGTGTTGCTTTGGGTAGTTGGTGGGCTTATTACGAACTGGGTTGGGGTGGCTGGTGGTTTTGGGATCCAGTAGAAAATGCATCTTTCATGCCCTGGCTGATTGGTACGAGTTTATTACACTCATTGGCTGCCACAGAGAAACGAGGCGTATTTAAAGCCTGGACAGTACTATTAGCAATTGCGGCATTTAGTTTTAGCTTACTCGGAACTTTTCTGGTGAGATCGGGGGTACTTACCTCGGTGCATGCTTTTGCCAACGATCCGGTTAGAGGGACTTATATTTTAGCTTTTCTTGGAGTTGTAGTGGGAAGCTCCCTGACTTTATTTGCAGCAAGGGCATCCTCTGTATCTGTTTCGGGTTGGTTTGACTGGTTATCAAAAGAGCTGTTGTTATTGCTCAATAATTTATTACTGACTGTTGCTGCTGTAATGATTTTAATTGGCACATTATTTCCTATTTTTGCCGAAGCTTTTGATTGGGGAAAAATTTCCGTCGGTCCCCCCTACTTCAATTTGATTTTTACCACCCTGATGACGCCTCTGGTCTTTTTAGTAGGGCTTGGTCCGATGGTTAATTGGCGTCAATACAGCATGGCGCAATTAGGACGCAAAAGTCTTGTTGCTGCCATAGTGGCTTTATCTATTGGCTTATTGGTGACATTTTTTGAAACACAGCATGTAGCCATGGATCAGTTTAAAATATTTCTAGGGGTATTTCTTAGCGTCTGGCTGACTTCGTTGGCATTGAGTGATTTACTGACAAAATCCAGGGGTAAGTCCACTGCTAAATTTCGAAAATTATCAGCTAGCTATTATGGTATGCATCTCGCACATATAGGATTAGCCTTTACCGTGTTAGGTGTTGTTTTAACCTCTCACCTGAGTATTGAGAAAAACTTAAGAGTTGGAGTTAATCAACAAGTGAGCGTTGCAGGTTATCAATTTAAGTTTGAAGGGGTGTCAGATTTTAATGGTTCTAATTTTGATGGCATCAAGGGCAAATTTATTGTAACAAATGATGGTGATTTTGTGGCTGAATTACAACCTGAAAAACGTCGCTACCATGCCTCTGGTCAGTGGATGACAGAGGCAGCTATCGATCCGGCATTATCCAGAGATATATATGTTGCCCTGGGAGAGCAGCTCCCACATAGCCAGGATTGGGCTGTTCGGATCTATGTTAAACCCTTCGTGCGTTGTATCTGGTTTGGGGCGCTATTAATGGCATTAGGTGGAACACTGGCCATGAGTGATAAACGCTATCGCAAAAAAGTAGCGGCTAAATTTTCTCCAAAGACAAAGAGTTCATCTAATTCAGAAAATATTTCAAATAATTCAGCGGCTTAGATGTAGGATGCTCATGATGATTCAATCTAAAAGATTATTTTTATACCTGCTACCTCTAGCTCTGTTTGTTGGATTAACACTTTTGCTTTATTCAGGTTTAGGTAAAGATCCAACAGAGTTAGATTCACAGCTCATTGGTCAGAAAATCCCTGTATTCAGTAAGAGTTTGTTGTTTAAGCCTGATGCTATTATTACCGATAAAGATATTAAAGGACCTGCACTTATTAACATTTGGGGAAGTTGGTGTCCCGCCTGTTATCATGAGCATCCTTATTTTATGGAATTGGCTAAACAAAAAGTGGTGGCCATTTATGGTTTGAATTACAAGGATGGTAGAGCCGAAGCTCTAAAGTTTATACAAAAACTGGGTAATCCTTATGATCAAATAATCGTGGACAAAAATGGACGATTAGGTATCGATCTGGGTGTTTATGGTGCACCTGAAACATTTGTTATAAACCATGAAAATCGTATTGTCTATCGCCATGTTGGAGTGGTTAATGCCCAGGTTTGGGAAACACTTTTAAAACCAAGATTAACCCAACAGACTAAACAATTATCCGACAGAGAGTAAACCAGGCCATGTCATACTTAATACCAAAACGATTATTTCTATTTGTCCTGTTAATACCATTAAGCTTTGTTACTTTATCTGCGTTTGCCAGCATAGATGTTTATTCTTTTAAAGATCCGTCTCAAGAATTAAGATTTGCTCAATTAACGGAAGAATTACGTTGTCCTAAATGTCAAAATAATAATCTGGCAGACTCTAATTCTCCATTGGCAAAAGATCTCAAAGATATTATTTATGAGAAAATGCTAGCCGGAGAAACAGACGAAGAAATTACGCATTATCTGAAACAAAGATATGGAGATTTTGTGAGCTACAAACCGCCGGTAAAACCTTTTACATGGTTGATCTGGTATGGACCTTTTATTTTATTGTTGCTAGGTGCTTTTGGGGTTTATCGCTATATGGGGGGACGAAAAATATCCCTGTCTGCCCAAAACAAATCAGCTATATCCAATTCTAGCCAATCGTTGATTGACCAGTGGGATTCTGAAAAAGGGGATCCTGAACAACCAAATAGCTCATCAGTCCAGCAAAAAAAGCAAGAGAATGATGAAGAAAGCCCATCTCAGGAATCTAACTCATGACCCTTTTATTTGTTTTCATCTTTTTATTAATCATCGCCTTTTGGTTACTGCCACCTCTACTTTTTGATAAAACCCAATCACTGGAAAGAGTTGGGCTGTCTTTGGATGTACGTTTACAGCAACTAAAGCAGGATTATCAATTCAAATCAAAAGAGTTTAAACGCCGATTAACCGCAGGAGAGCTTGATGATAGCGAGTGGCAACAATTAAATGATGAGCTTAGATCTGAAGTGGCAACATCAATTGAGCTTACTCAGAGTAATAGAACGACTAAAAACGTACAAAAATCTCCAATAACCGCTATTATTATGATGTTACTGGTAACAGTCATGGCTTTTGGAGTCTATCAATTAACGGGTGCAGCAACACAAGTATCTGAACAATTTGAAATGGCTCGCCAGTTATCAGATAATCCAGACTTCATTTCACAGCTGGAAAATGAAGCGGTAAAAAAGAATGATGAAGCTTCAATAGCTGAATTACTGGGCGCTGTTAGATTACAAGTCGAAATCTCCCCTGAAAAAGCATCGAGTTGGTTAGACTATGGCAGAATTTATACGCGTATAGGCCGACATGAAGAAGCCCTTGAAGCCTTGTATAAAGCGAGAGATTTAGATGCTAATAATAGTGAAATATCACTGCAATTAGCTCAATCAATGGCAAGCTCAGAAAATCCAAAATTAAATCGCCAGGCTATTTTCCTGATACAACAAGTGTTAAAAAAAGAGCCCAATCATCAGGGTGCATTGCTATTTTTAGGATTTACAGCTTTTCAACAGCAACAATATTCTTTGGCAATAGATTCCTGGGAAAAGGCGATAGAGTCTAAAGAGCCAGGTTCAGAACCGGTAAGATTATTAAAGCGAAGTATTGAAGCTGCACGTTCGCGTCTTGCTGCAACAACTTCTCAAGTGGTTGAACAATCAGGTAGCTCTATTCAACCAGAGATTGTGGAAAACCCAGGGCTAACAGTTCGTGTGAAAATAGCTGAGTCGGTTCGCAAACAACTCACTGGTGATGAAATCATTTTTGTGTATGCTAAAGCAGCTAATGGGCCACCTATGCCATTAGCTGTTTATAGAGATAAAGTCTCGAATCTAAAGGATAAAATTATTTTATCTGATAAAGATGCCATGCAACCTCAATTAAAATTATCTAATTTTGAAAAAATCCAGGTAATTGCCAGAATATCTCAAACGGGTGTTGCCAATGGACAGTCAGGTGATTTTGAAGGGAAAAGCCAAATTATCAAAAAGCCCTATTCGAAAGAACAGATTATTGTTATCAATTCAATGAGGCAATAAATGTGTAAACTATTCAGCTTACCCCTAAAATGAGCCATTTGTGAAGCATATCCCTATGCTTCACCCCTTCGGGGCAGGCGCGAAAATCTTTTCCAGAAAGATTTTTCATTGTTCAAAAATGGTCAAATAATCGAGTATACTCACATTTTTTGCCTCGAACTTATTGCCACGGATGGCATGTACACAGGTTTTGCAGGAGCCAAAAGCCTGAGGCTCATTTTAGAGTCAACCTGAACAGCTACAGGCACATTTAACAACTCGCTGAGTAGTTACATAAATGTTATCAATTCAATGAGACAATAAAATCCCCTGGTAATATCAAGTTTTTTTGTATGATTTATTCTTTGAGTTGTTGATGAATTTCCATAGGAATTTCAATAGGCTTTTGTATGTTAAAATCAAACCAGACTAAAATAGATTCACCCTTTGCAACGACTGCAGACTGAGATTTTGAAAAAAGTTCGTAGTGTAAAGCTATGCTGGTGCGTCCTGGTTTAGCCGCAGATAAATTGATTTGAAGCTTATCTGGAAAAGTAAGTGTTTTAATAAAATGACAAGAAGTATTGGCTAAAATTGGCCCTGTTTTAGTGGAAGAAATATTACCGAATGTCTTATATAACCAGGCAACTCTGACTTGCTCCATATAGACGAAATACTGGACATTGTTAACATGGCCCAGAGCATCCATATCACCCCAGCGAACTTCTATGATTTCTTGATGTAGTCTTATTGTCATAATGTGATACCATGAAAAATTTTTAAAAATAGAACACCAATTTACTGGATTATTCATATGATTGATAGAATTTTTAAATCATTATCGGCACTATTGATTTTGGCCACAGTAACAGGCTGTGCCAGCATTAAATATAATGATCCTGAAGATCCTTTTGAGGGTTTCAATAGAGGTATTTATGGTTTTAACAAAGGGCTGGATAATGCGATTGTTAAACCTGTGACTAAAGGATACGTCGCTATAACGCCAACACCTGTTCAAAAAGGTGTCACTAACTTTTTTGAAAATCTTGATGATATTGTGACCTCAGTTAATGGTTTGCTACAGGGTAAAGGCAAACAAGGCGGATCTG
Organism: Enterobacterales bacterium; assembly: GCA_041556195.1. Lineage (GTDB taxonomy): Bacteria > Pseudomonadota > Gammaproteobacteria > Enterobacterales > 21-14-all-40-8. The sequence goes on along the minus strand of JBFFIY010000090.1, from coordinate 1,035 downwards.
ATGGACTAAGAGTCCTGGTTAATACGACTTTCGGTATTATCGGTTTGTTTGATGTAGCAACAGTTTGGGGACTGGAAAAACATGATGAGGATTTTGGACAAACATTAGGTTATTGGGGTGTAGGCTCAGGCGCTTATGTCATGTTGCCATTTTTAGGCCCTTCCACCTTTAGAGGTTTTGCTGGTGATATTACCGATCATTATTTAGATCCTTATACCTATAGTGATGATGCTGCTACCAGAAACACCGTCACAGGTTTTGAACTACTTGATAAACGCTCCAGCTTGTTAGAATTTGATAGTCAGCTTGAAGAAGCCATTGATGAATACACCTTTATTAAAAATGCCTACCTGCAAAATCGAGAATTCAGAGTTTATGATGGAAATCCGCCCGAAGATGAAGACTCATGGTTGGATGATGAATGTTATGATGAAGAAGATGAAGAATGTGATGAGGAATAGTGATTATTTACTAACCTGTTAACCATGAGAATTAAATAGTTTTATGATTATTATCTCAGTTAGCACTTTTTCTCATTCTAAAATTTCACCTCTTTAAAACGTGCATTTTGGGTAGTAACAGTCATTAATACCATTTCATCGAGAGATATTTTTTGTTCAAGTGGTGGTTTAATACCTGTTTTAAGCACAAGCTATTTCTATATATACCCGTGATACCTGGAAATGCGGGATTTCAGAGCTTAGCAAGGAAACCTGAGCCTGGAATAAGAACAGCCACCCTGTACAACTATTCTAGAGGTTCTCAGCTTTGAACTGGCTACCAATAGCACACTATTGGTATGCTAGTCTGCCTTGATAATTAACCTGAACTCTGTTTAAGAGATTTTCAACAGAGCCTGCCCCATAAGCGCAGTGAATGCTTTGGGTACGAAGGGCACGAAGAACACGAAGTTTTATAACCCACATTCCGCAGCAGAGAATTCATTAAAAACAAATATTGTAAGAGAAAGATCACAACAAGAATAGTCAATCGATCACAAGATAATTGGTCGATAGATCAAAACCATCAAATGAT
>JBFFIY010000089.1:0-19159 GCA_041556195.1 Enterobacterales bacterium | reverse complement strand
TGCTAAATTACATATCCCAATTGCTCATGTAGAAGCAGGTTTACGATCTTTTAATAAAAACATGCCAGAAGAGATTAACAGAATACTCACTGATCACTGTTCCCAGTGGTTATTTTGTCCTACTCAAATCGCTATAGATAACTTGAATAAGGAAGGAATTTCTTCAGAAAATATCTATCTCACAGGCGATATCATGTATGATTCTGCTTTATATTTCGCAAAAAAAGCAGAAAACCAGAGTTGTATTCTAGATAAACTAAAGATCATCAGTAAAGAATACATATTAGCCACTATACACAGAGCTGAAAACACTGATGACCCGGATAGAATTAGAAACATTGTCAATGGGCTAATCTCTGTAGGTGGAGACGTTGATCTGGTTCTCCCTCTCCATCCGAGGACTAAAATAGTTTTAGAATCTTTAGAAATGTTAGAGGATCTTGCGAATGCCGTGCAGCTGATAGAACCTGTTGGTTATCTGGATATGGTGATGCTTGAAAAAAATGCAAAATTGATTGTTACAGATTCTGGTGGCGTACAAAAAGAAGCTTTTTTTTATGAAGTACCTTGTGTAACTTTAAGAGATGAGACAGAGTGGGTTGAGCTTGTAGATGCTGGATGGAATACTTTACTTAAGCCGGTATCTAAAGAGAGTGTTAAAAATGGCATTCTTAATCAATTAGGAAAGAAAGGGCAGAGTATTTCCCCATATGGAACGGGTGATTGTGCTAACAAAATATTATCTCTTCTTAATGTATAATAAGCTTTTAAGTTTAAGTTCTAGCACTAAAGCTAAATTAGGGTTGATTGTCTGTTGAATATTGTTATCTTTGCACATTTTGCTGGGTCATTAAAGCACGGTATGGTTTACGGACATTACTATCTTGCTCAAGAGTGGGTTAAATCTGGTCATGATGTAACCATAATAGCTTCTTCATTTGCGCATACACGAAATAATCATCCTTTATTGGAGAAAGGCAAGCTTGTTACTGAAGAATTTGTTGATGGTATTCGATATCTTTGGTTGCGAACACCAGAATACGATACGGGGAAAAAAATAGGTCGTTCTCTAAACATACTCACATATGCTTTTTTGGCCAGATTTCTTCAGTTACCGTTGGGTAAGGTCGATCTGGTGATCTCTTCATCTCACCATACATTATCTATATTTGCAGCGAGAAAAATTGCAAAGATAAATACTGCTCGATTAATTTTTGAAGTGAGGGATATATGGCCCCTGAGCTTGATTGAAATTGGTAAGGTCTCTGAAAGGCATCCATTTATAAAATTATTGCAATATGCTGAAGATCTTTCTTACAAAGTAGCTGATGAAGTTGTTTCAGTTTTACCTTTCGCTATGGAACATATGTGTTTACACGGAATGGAAGCAGAAAAATTCAATTATATCCCTAATGGAATAGCTGCGGATGAAAATAATAAAACGAACAATGAAACACTCCCTGAATTGCATTTGGAAACGCTTTCTAATTTGAGAGAACAAGGTTATTTTCTTGTTGGATATGCTGGAAATATTGGGGAAGCCAACGAATTAAGTACATTAATTCACTCTCTGAATAGATGTTCAAATGAAAAAATTGCCATTTTAATAATAGGAAAAGGGCCATTAGCAGGCCAATTGGAAGAACTGATTGTTGAGAACTCTTTTCAAAACAGGGTATATATTCTTCCTGCGGTAAGTAAAAATTTAGTTCAAAACTTTTTAAAACTGATTGATTTAGCATTTATTGGTCTGAAAAATGAACCATTGTTTCGCTTTGGTGTATCTCCGACTAAATTAAATGATTTTTTTCTGGCTCGTAAACCTATATTGTATGCAATAAATTTTTCAAGTGAAGTCGTTAGTGAATCTGGCGCTATTCTACAGTGTGAAGCAGGAAATCCTTCGAGCGTAGCAAGGGGACTGGATGAATTGTCGTTGTTATCTAGAGCTCAATTGCGAGCTATGGGTGAGAGTGGCTATAATTGGGCTATAAAAAATAGGTCTTATTCGGTTTTGGCAAAGAAATTTTTAAAGAATTGTTATGAAAATGTTAAATGAATCTGATGATAAAATTTTTTTAACAGGTGCAACGGGTTTTGTCGGACAACAACTCTCACAATATTTAGATGAACATAATTTCCAATTAAAAATATTGTGTAGAACACCTTCTGCATCAAGTAGTAAAAATACTGAGATTGTAAAAGTTGAACTTGAGAATATAGATAGTTGGTCTCAATATCTTGATGGTTGTTCGGTAATAATACATTTAGCCGCACGCGTTCATGTAATGAATGATACATCAAAAAATCCCCTGGAAGATTTTAGAAAAGTAAATACCCATGCTACTTTAAACCTGGCTAGTCAAGCTGCAGAAGCAGGAGTTAAGCGTTTTATTTTTTTAAGTTCAATCAAAGTTAGTGGTGAGGAAACTCAGCTGAATCGACCTTTTAAAAGTTCACATAAGCCAAAACCAGTTGATCCATACGCGATATCTAAATACGAAGCGGAAGAAGGGTTAAAGAACTTATCTGAACAAACAGGAATGGAAGTTGTAATTATACGCCCCCCTTTAATTTACGGGCCTGGAGTAAAAGCAAACTTTCTAAGCATGATAAAGTGGCTAAGTAAGGGATTGCCGTTACCCTTTGGCGCAATTAACAATAAGCGAAGTATGGTGGGGTTAACTAATTTGCTTGATTTGATTATAACTTGTATAAACCATCCAAAAGCTGCTAATCAAACATTCCTGGTGAGTGATGATAGGGATATTTCTACAACTGAATTGTTAGTCTTGATAGGTAACGCATTAAATAAAAAAACCAGATTATTGGCGATACCAGGCAAATATATATACCTTTTTGCCAGTTCTATCGGAAAAAAATCCTTAGCTCATCGTTTATGTGGTTCACTCCAGGTAGATATAGAACATACAAAAAAAACTTTAAATTGGAAGCCTCCAGTTACAATGGAAAGTGAATTAGTCAAAACTATAGAAAAGTTTAGAAAGGTTCAAAAATGAGTTTAATTTTGTTACTTATTGGATTTACAGTATTGTCATCTGTGTTAACCGGTGTGCTGCGAAGATATGCAATCAGAAAAGAAATAATAGATATACCAAATTTTCGTAGTTCTCACACTACTCCTACTCCACGTGGAGGAGGGGTATCTATTGTTATTACTTTTCTAATGGGTTTAGTGATTTTTCCTTATTTAAATGTTGTAAGTTGGGAAATTGCACTTCCATTTCTTTTAGCTGGACTCATAATTGCTATTATAGGTTTCCTGGATGATCATGGACATATTAGAGCTGAAATACGCTTGTTTTTCCATTTTTTAAGTGCAGGCATCGTTGTTTTTGGTGTCTCAGGTTTACCGGAACTTTCTTTTTTTGGATATAAAATTGATTTTTCTATAATTGGTTGGGTTCTTGCAACTGTGGCGACTGTCTGGATATTAAATTTATTTAATTTCATGGATGGTATTGATGGTATTGCAGGAATCGAAGCCTTTATATCAACACTTGTAATGGGGATCCTGAATTATTTTATTTTAGATCAAATGAATATAGCCCTTTTACACTTTGCGTTGGCTGCAACGGTATTGGGTTTTTTAATTTGGAATTTTCCTCCTGCAAAAATATTTATGGGAGATGCAGGAAGCGGTTTTTTGGGATTAATGTTAGCTGCGCTTTTGTTGTTAAGTTCTCATATATCAGAATCACTATTTTGGGGGTGGTTGGTAATGCTAGGAGTCTTTATTGTTGATGCAACTTATACTTTGATACATAGACTGATCAGGGGGGAAAAACCACACCAGGCTCACCGTAGTCATGCTTATCAATTTGCATCCAGAAGATATGGCAGCCATAAAAAAATAACTCTTGCTGTATTACTTATTAATGTTTTTTGGTTGGCACCAATATCGGCTCTTATAGTGATAGCCAATATTGATGGGTTTACTGCTTTACTATTTGCTTATATTCCGCTAATTTTTCTAGCAATAAAATTTAGTGCGGGTGGAGACGAATAAACTAATATACGTATTTTCTATACACTAAAAGTCAAAGAGTTAATGAGTAAATTGATAATTAGGATAGTATTTTGATTAAGGTATAAATAAGTTATTGAACATCTTTATTAATTGATTGAGAACAAAACAGATGCCGCTACCCTCAATAAGTGCCTTGTCTCAATGGCCCTGTTATAGCCAAGAAGAATCACAGGCAGTTAGTCAAGTTTTATCATCGAACAAGGTTAATTACTGGACAGGTGATGAAGGCCGTAAATTCGAAAGTGAGTTTGCGAAGTGGACAGGATGTGATAAATCAATAGCCGTTACTAATGGAACCCTGGCACTTGATTTGTCTCTAAAAGCATTAAATGTAGGAAGGGGAGATGAAGTAGTCGTTACTTCTGGAAGCTTTATGGCTTCGGCCAGTTGTATTGTTAATGCTGGTGCTAAACCCATTTTTGCAGATGTCGATCCTGTTTCACAGAATATCACGGCAGGCACTATCAAAGCAGTTTTAACTCCCAATACTAAAGCTATTATTTGTGTGCATCTTGCAGGTTGGCCATGCGATATGGATCCTGTCATGACGCTTGCAAAGGAGCATAATCTGTATGTGATTGAAGATTGTGCTCAGGCACATGGCGCGAAATATAAAGGTAAATCTGTAGGGAGTTTCGGAGATATTGGCGCATGGTCTTTCTGTCAGGATAAAATTATGACCACAGGTGGTGAAGGTGGCATGGTCACTACCAATGATGAGATTCTTTGGAAAAAAATGTGGTCTTATAAAGATCATGGCAAGTCCTGGGATGCAGTTTATAATAAAAAGCATCCCCCAGGTTTCCGTTGGTTGCATGAAAGCTTTGGTACTAATTACAGGTTAACAGAGATGCAATCTGCCATTGGTCGAATTCAATTAACTAAAATGCCTGAGTGGACAATAATCAGACAATCCAACGCCAAAGTTCTAGATGAAATCTTAAGCCCATTTTCGGCTATCAGGACGACAATACCTCCGGATTTTATTGAACACGCCTATTATAAATATTATGCTTTTGTTCGGCCTGAACAGTTGAATTCTGGTTGGGATAGAGATCGTGTTGTTAATGAAATAGTAGAGAAAGGTGTACCCTGCTTTCAGGGGAGTTGCTCAGAAATCTACTTAGAGAAAGCTTTTGATAATACGGGGTTTAGACCCAAAAGTAGATTACCGATTGCGAGGGGGCTGGGAGATACAAGTATTATGTTTTTAGTACACCCAACGCTTTCTAAAAAAGATATGGCTTTTTGCGCACAAGTTATTAAAGATGTATTGGAACAAGCAAGTAATTAGTTCTCGTTAGACACTTTCTGTTGCATTTGAATGTGAATTAAATTGTATGAGCACATGGTCACAGATTTCAGAACTAGGTGCAAAATCCAATGGGGCTTCAAGTAACAGATTTCTAATTTGTGTCTGATCTTTTTTGGTACATGCACTATCCAACCGTTCCAAAAAGCTCTTTAATTTATCCCAATGCCAGAACTTTTCTTCAGCAGTCATAATTCTTGGATGTTGGGTGTCCTGAACGTTATCGCCCCCGACAATAAGTTCTTCATACAATTTTTCACCTGGCCGTAATCCCGTATATTTTATTTCAATGTCACCCTCAGGATTAGTATCCGATTTTTCTTGTAAACCGGATAACCGGATCATGCGTCTTGCCAGTTCAGTGATAAGTACTGGTTCTCCCATGTCTAATACAAAAACATCACCACCTTTTGCCATAGAACCTGCTTGAATCACCAACAAAGCCGCTTCAGGTATGGTCATAAAGTAACGGATGATTTTGGGATCTGTGACGGTAATTGGGCCGCCATTTCGAATTTGTTTATGAAAAAGAGGTACAACGGAACCTGATGAGCCTAAGACATTACCAAATCTGACCATACTGAACATGGTTGAGGGGTACTCATGGGTTAAAGCCTGTAAGATCAGCTCTGCCGTTCTTTTGGTAGCACCCATAGTGTTGGTGGGTCTTACTGCTTTATCCGTTGAGATCAGAACAAAATTTTCAACTTGATGCTGTGCCGCAGCAGTGGCTGTATTTAGTGTGCCAAAGATATTGTTCCTGACGCCTTCAACGGTGTTTTGCTCCACCATGGGGACATGTTTGTAAGCTGCGGCGTGGTAAAGCGTGTGTATTTGAAAATGTTGAATGGATGAAAGTAGTCGAGAGTGATTTTGCACACTGCCTAAAATAGCCATTATTCGAACATTGTTAATATTGTTTTGAAGTAACTCTTGTTCAATTTGGTACAGGCTATATTCTGAAACATCAAATAAAATCAGTGTGTTAGGTGATAAGTTGATAATTTGACGACAGAGTTCAGAACCTATGGAACCACCCGCGCCAGTCACCATAACATTTTTGTGCCTGATGCATTTTGTGAGCAAATTTTCGTTGGGAGATACCGTATCTCGTCCTAATAATTCTTCAACATTGACATCTCTAATTTCATCGATTTTTGCTTTTCCGCTTACCAAATCAGCAAAGCCAGGTAGAGATTTGACTTCAACAGGAAGTGACACAAGAGATTCAAGAATCCTCTTTTGTTTCTGCATAGAGTTACCAGGCATGGCTAATAAGATATTAGACACCTTGTATTTATGGATGATTTTAAGGGCTTTTTTAGAAGGAAAAACTTCGAGACCTTCAATTTTTGTGCCCTGTAATGCATTATCGTCATCAATAAAAGCGACCGGAATATATTCAAATCCTCTTTTCAAAGCTGCAGCTAATTGTCTTCCAGCAGCTCCCGCGCCATATATGATTACATGTTTGAATGCTGTAGGTTGCATCAGTCTTAATAATGAACGTAATACCAGTCGAGTACCTGCAATAATGAGCATGGTGGAGGCAAAAAAGACCATGGATAACGCTAAGGGGCGTAGGCCGTCTTGATATCTGAATAGCAGGTAGATAAAGCTGGAACCTGCTAATAAACCGGAAAAAATACTTGTTAAAACCGTAATATCAAGGAATCTAACGACTGTTTTGTATACACCTAAAAGATAAAATACGAGGATAACTACAGTGAAAGTGGCTATTACTGAAAGAAAAAACTCATTCGATAATTCAAGAACAATACGATGATAAGTCAGTCTCCAGGAGATAAACAAGGCCAGAGTCAAAGCCATCAGATCGAAAAACACAGCAATGAATTGCTTTTTTCGTCTTGATAAACCTAGCAACTTGGCACTTAGAGAAATCAGGTGATTTTGTTTTGGCATGGATTAGTTATTAACCACAACATGAATTGCAGTAGTATAGCGAAAAATAAGCTTTGGATGAAATTTTACTGCTAGTAACTCGACATTATTGTTTTTGCTATTTCCAGGGATAAGACTTTCCCAGCAATGTAAAGAGTGTTTGATTGGGGTCTTTGAAATAGCCTGTCAGGTATTCATGTTCTTCATGAGTCATCTCAGGATAGGTGTTTTTATTATGATGGGCGAACTGATTAAATTCGATCGAGTCTTTTTTTGAGAGTCCCAGAAAGTCAAATAGTTGTTTTAAGACATGTTCTGGCTGAGATTTTAGTTTGCCAGTCTCAATAATGAAAAAATTCTCTCTTGGGAAAAGCTCAAACCACACTGTAAGCTGTTTGGCATACAAACCTCTGGTTTTATAGGAAAATCTTTTTGATTCTGGAGATAACATATCAACATCAGCTAGAATTCTATCCTCATTTTCCCTGGTAAGTGCGGTATAAAAATCTATTTGTTTTGATGCGGGAATCTTCCTATTGGAAAAATTGTAGTGAGAATAGGCTCTATCGACGGGATCTCTTAAAATAACCACCAATTTAACAAAGGGGAAGTGTTTTTTGATTCTTTCAGCTGCTTTGGGATAGAAAAGATAGGTAGGGCTAGCCTCGCCTGTAATAACGTTTTTATTTTTATTAAGTGGAAAGTGGGCACGATAATAGTCTATTGAATGTTGGTAGTTCTGGGTGAAATTTTTTAAAAAAATAATATTAGAATGGTTAAATCAATGGGAGAAAAATCAACCTATCCTAGGTTCAATCTTAAAATTACTCAACATTGTGAAAAAGTTGAATATTTTCAGTTTAAAAATTTACATTTACAAACCTGTTTATTATTTATACTACACCCTCAATTTTATGGGACTACTGTTAAGGGACTATTTAAGGGACTTTTTCCAGCAACATCTTTGATAAACCATTAGAGATGTTATCAATAGCATTTACCGTATTGATGCCTTCGATTTTTGCTCTGGAATATGTAGTTTTTTCACCAGATACAGTTGGTGAAAAATATATTTTATAGCGTTCTTATGTTTGATTGTTCCTGAAATTGATAAGACAGAACCCAGATCCGAAGTTTGTGGTTTTGTGTTCAAAAATTGGCTTTATTGCGCCAGTTGCATTTTTCTGTGTGGGTGTTTGATAAGCTGATTTTGCCATTGATACAGACAGGGTAGATAGTGTTGCATATATAGACAATTGTTTAATTTATGAACAAAGAATGCGTAAAAAGTCCGATATAGACCAACTTTTGGCAGGATTTGACGAAAAACAGTCTTGTTGATTTGTCATAATACGGATGTAATTTGCTTGATGAGTAGATCCAATAAAACTGGCTTGCTGACTAAAGAACTTAATTAGCCACAGTCGTTAATGAATAAATATTAAACACATAAGTGCTGTTATAAAAAGTGTTTTACATGACAATTTTAAAGATAAATTTGAATTAGAGCTATGTTAAAGGTGAGTAGTAAATATGAAAAGTAACCCAATATCTGGCATCAGAAACTTGTGGTGTAAAACGATCGGACAATTATTATTAATAACGCTCAGCATTCTTTTTACCACAAACGCCAGTGCCGCTTTGGGTACAGCCGTACTGAATTCACCGCTTAACGGCCAACAGGTAATAGTTTCAGATAATGCTAATGTGTGTTTTAGCTGGCAGCCAGCCACTGAAGCAACAGAGTATGCTCTTTTAGTTAGTACAACCAGCGATTTTTCGTCAGAAAAGTGGACCAAAAAGTATATTACTGGTACATCGTCCTGTTGGGATTCCGGAGTAGGATTTATTCCAAAGGGAACAGCACCTGCGGTACCAGAGTCTTTAACACCAGGCACCAAGTACTATTGGCGGGTGAATGCCTGGATCAGAGATATACCCACTCCTGTGCTGACTAAATCAGAGACTCGATATTTCAATGCTGTTTGGGGAACACCGATTCTGTCAACACCAACCGGTCCTACTTCGAGTACCACCGGTAGTTATCGGATCAGTTGGAGTGTGGGTACACATAGCCCGACTATTTATTACTTATACAGAAAGAGCAGCAGCACAGGTTTGGCTGTTATTCATATTGGCACAGAGCTTTTTTTTGATGAAACGAACCTACCTACGGAGGATTACGAGTACTATGCAGTAGGTTGTAACGCCAGTAAGTGTGGTTGGAGTCCAGCAAAAAAAGTCTCGGTTCGAAAACCTCTGGGAGTGGTTACTTTAAGCCAACCAACAAATCCGACGACAGTGAGTTATGACGGCCGATTAAATCAATGTTTTAGTTGGAATGCTGTCACCAACGCTACTCACTATGCGTTACAGCTCAGTGAAACAACCGATTTCTCCTCACAAAAATGGATGAAAATTAACTTGACTGGCACGTCGGCCTGTTTTGGTTCAAGTGCTGACTGGCTACCATACGGAGCTAATTTTACCTATATGGGCAGCGGTTCTTTACCCAATAGTAGACTGGATGAAGGCAGCAAAACCTATTATTGGCGGGTAATTGCCAAAGATGGACTAACTGCCGATCCAATAACTGGTGCAGCTGCAACCGTTTTTTCATCACGACATTCTGAAACAAGAACCTGGCAAGTTGGCGCAATACCTCCAACCATATCTGATATCTCTGGAATCAATGGTCATGTCAGGATTTACCCAGCAGGACATACTAAAGCAGGTGAAGCTTATACTGGAGAAAATTACTCACCCCAATTTAGAGTAGATGCCACAGATCCTGATGGAGATCCATTAACCTATGCCTGGTCTATAGTTGAAGGAGAAGCTGAATACTTTAGTTCAAATCTATCAGCTATTGATCAACCAATTTACCAGTTCCGTACCAAATCTTTCACTGGGAGCAGTGTTAATGCCTATATCAGATTACGGGTAACGGTGACAGATCCAGGAGGTCTGTCGACATATCTGGAAAAAAGCATTCATATGAACCATCAACCCGTTCTCACTCTTACCAATCACAATGCTACTGGCATGAGAGGTAGTTTCATTGAATTTTCCAGTCAGTTAGACACCTTGAATTTTTCTGGTGGGATCACCGATGCCGAAACCACTGGAAATCAACTATTTCGCTATATTCGCCGCTACAATGAAGTCTCTCTGCTTTGGGAATATTGGCATTTTACAACACAAACATGGAATGTGAGTGCAACAGGTACTCATCAACGACAGTTTGATTATATCTCGGGTGCGACCAATTGGTCGGTTAACAACCTGTTTGGTGGAAATCAATTCCCTCCAAAAATAGACTTTCAACCCACCGTTTATCGTTATTATTTTGTTGTCGGCGCATATGACATGGATTGGATTTTTGGTTCTAAAACACAAGAGTTCTACATTAACGCCAAACCACAAATAACTGCTCATGAAATCATTTCAATGGAATCTGGTACACCGCTTGCTTTAACAAGGGCCATGTTGACCATCAACGATTTGGACGATAGCACAGGACATAGCGTAAAAATCGGAGCCAGTAGTGCGAGCTGTCCGATACAAGATTATCAGGTAAGTGGTTCCTCCATCACATCCAACGCAGGTTTTATCGGTCCGATTAAAGTGCCTGTGATTGTTAATGATGGCACCGAAGACAGTGATGTTTATTGTGTCGATGTCACAGTGAATGCCCCACCGGTGTCCCTTGTTATCACCAATTTACAACTCATTGAATCTGTGGATCAGAATAATGGCATGACTATCATCGGACTAAGTTGGGATCCTATCGATGGTTTATTACCCGGAGGGTATTACGAAGTTACTCAAACGACTCCAGATAATAGAGTAATTGTCGAGCAGGTAACGGACTCGAACTGGACATCTATTCCACAATCAAGACAAGGCATGCATAACTTTGCTGTTAAAGCATGTCATTCAGCCACAGACTGCGGTGAATCGGTATTTGAAAATATTGATATTAACGCAGGTGATCTCATTATTGCAGCCATCCCTCTTACACCGATTGAAAGCGCAGTCGTAATAGCAGGTGACAACGGTCCCTGTTTCACCTGGCAAGCTTCGACAAGTGAAAATATAACAGACTATACCATTCAGGTTACAGATATGGTCGACTTTAGCGCTTATCGCTGGGTATTAAAAAATATCACTGGTACCAGTGCTTGCTGGAATGGTGGCGTGAAATGGATATCGACAGGTACTGGAACATTAATTCCGCCTCCTGCAAAACTGGAGGCAGGCACGACTTACATATGGCGTGTCAATACCAAAAACGGTGTATTTGTTATGCCATCTGAGCCTGAAAACTTTAGCATAAGTACTGAAACGCTTACGCCACCAGCCTCAATCACCGTGCCTGGCAGCGATGATGATCAAAATTTTGACATCAGTTGGACAGTTCCAGCCGATGCTTCAGTAGTTGATCATTATGAATTAGAAGAACGTTTAGGTGTTGATGATGAATTTACTCAGATTTACTCCGGATCAGATTTATCTCAAACTTTAACCAATCGAGCCGATGGCTCATGGTTCTATCGAGTACGGGCTTGTCAGGCCGTTGAATGTAGTGTGTATGTTGAGGGTGGGCCGTTGGTTTCGACTTTTGTAATGAATACGACACCAGAAACACCCCCGGCTCCTCATGTAGAAGCCATTCCGGGTGAACCCCTGACTTCAACAACAATCGGCTCGTTACCCGATACCCTTCTTGTTGACTCAAGTGGTTCAGCCAAATTTCAAGTTGATATTGTGGTGCCTGATGGTATCAGGGGTACAAAACCCAGCTTATCCTTAAATTACGATAGCCAATCCGGTATGGGCCTCATGGGTGTCGGTTGGAATTTGAGTGGTACATCTTCAATTGCCCGTTGTAGAAAAACTCTTGAAACAGATGGTTATGTTCGGGGTGTTAAGTTAGATAATGACGATGCCATTTGTCTCAATGGTCAACGCTTGATGAATGTTGCCGGAGTACCTTGGGTCAACCTGGCACAATACCGAACAGAAATTGAATCAAACCAACGAGTGACTTTCCATGATGTTGGCAGTTATTTCCAAGTTGAACTGTCAAACGGAGAGCAACTGGAATATGGTAATACCCTTGATTCCAGTTTAAATGCGATCAATCAAGGCACTACCTACAAGTGGTTATTGTCAAAACGCACCGATACCTTTGGTAATGAAATCACCTATACCTATACAGGTAGCGATAGTACGGGAAGACGTATTTCTAGTATTAATTACAGTGGAAACCGAGTTGACTTCGTGTATAAAATTCGCCCCGATGCACGCTTCATTTACTTTTTAGGCAATCGCATTGAAAACGATCAAAGACTTACGGATATAGAAGTATTTAATCATAATAATATACAAATTAACCATTATGAAGTTAATTACAGACCCAGCACTTTTTCTAACAGAAGCCTGGTTGAGAATATTCAACGATGTGTTTCAAAAGGTGTTACCTGTTTGAATCCCACCAATTTTAATTACAGCGAGCCAAGTATTGGTTTAAGTGCGGTTAAGCTAAATCACGCTCTTAACCATACAGGCAAGGATATAATATCTTTAACGCCTGCTGACATTAATGGTGATGGAAAACCCGAGTTGGTGCTGACCTATGCGATCCCTACAACTGAAGCGATCGCAGCAACCACAATTGAAGTGTTCCAATATGAAAATCAACAATTAACCTCACTACACCAATTCAATACTTTAGCCGTAGTCAAAACCTCTGGCAGTATTACCAGTTATCAGCCTCTGATGTTGATTGGGGATGCAGATGGTAACGGCACCGACGATATTGCATTTGGTAAGGCCTGTCCCAGTGGCTCCGATTGTACATGGGATCTTAACTATTTTGATAAAGATGCTGTAGTCAGTCATACCCAGACATACAACTGGAAAGCCACAGCAGCACGAGACTGGATGTTCAGCGATATGGATAGCGATGGTCGTCTCGATCTGTTCACTGGTATTGGTTTTTATAAAAATACTGGATCGCAAACTACAAACTTCAGTGCTTTTCAGGAAATTATGGAATTTAACCCCGAATCTCAAGAGCTCAATGCGGAACTGGCTCTGAAAAATATCGGCGCTGGTAATAATTCGGTATTAGATGATGCTGGGTTTTGGCAGTTAAGGGATGGTTTCCGACGACCTGCCGATATCAATGGTGATGGTCAACCCGACCTTATCAGCAGCTATTATTTCACCGAATGTCATATTGATGATCTGAATTTTGTCTGTAGTGACGGTCCCCCACAAGTGAGGCTGGTTAGCGCAAGCTATCTACGACCCTATATTCTTGAACAAACAGAAGCTGGTGTGTGGAATTGGACGCCGCCTAATGCATTAGATATAGATATTGATCCTTTAATTGCTCAGCTGGATGATGTCCCTGCTGTATTGCCCAGATGCACCAGTAATGCCGACTTTAATGGTGACGGACTCATTGATTTTTTTGCCGATGATCGTTTATTTCTTGCAGATGGTTTTGGGTTTAAACCGTACTATTTTGATGGAGATACAACAAATTGTTTTATAAGAGGTCAAGACGAAGACATTTTTTGGCAGGCACTGGATCTCAATGCAGATGGACTTGCTGATGAACTTTATTCAACGGGTACAGGGGTCTATGCTCGTCTCAATACTGGCAAGGGATTCGCGCCAACTCCAATCTTAATGTTCGATACCAATATCAGCTATGCTCGATTTGACCAGATTTTATGGACTGATTTAGATGGCGATGGCCTGATTGGTTCTGTCCATCTCGATAAGCTCAATGGTAAAATTATTATCAGAGAAGACAGTGAAGCCCAATTTAAGGGGCCAGATGTTCTGGTGCAGGTTGAAGATGGTTTCAATGCAAAATCAACCATTAGTTATAAACCCTTAACCGATACTTCAGTTTATCAGATGGGTGACGACGCTGAAGCGTTAAACTGGGGCAATGGTAGTGGCGTTTTCGATATTATTTCTTCATCAGCCGTGGTGTCTGAGCTGAATAAAGAACACGTCTACAACGAGTTGGGCGTATTAAATTCTTTAACCTCTCAATATCAATACGGAGCACTTCGATTACAATATGGTGGTCGTGGTTTCCTTGGGTTTGAGAGCTTTACAGAAACAGATGTAACGACCAATATTGTCACCCAATCCACCTATCGACAAGACTTCCCTTTCAATGGGAACCTGAGTGAAGTTATACGTTCAAAAGCGGGTAAAACGCTTTACCAACTGACCAATAACAGTTTTTATAATGTCAGTCTTAACGCGGGAAAAAATCAATTCGTTGCCGTCAGTGATGCAACCGAAATTACCAAACAATTTGATGTAACCAATGGCGTATTGAGTGCTAATACATCCACCGTCGTCACCAAGGACACCATCAATAGCTTTGTTGCTGTTGGCGATAGCTATGTCAATAACACCTCACAAGCGATCACCCTTACAGATGGGTTTAGCACGGATGTTCGCACAGCTACCACCATTTTTGACTATCTTCAGGAAGATGAAGGATTATGGTTAATTTCCAGACCAACAACCTCGACAACAACGAGTACTCGAACAGGCAAGCCCAATATAGTTAACAAGCAAAATATGAGTTATGCAACAGATGGAGCTTACCTGGAGTTCACAGAAGTTGAGCCGTTAGGCGCTGCCAGTGTTTATCTTAAAACGGCGTTAGAGTACGATTCATTTGGTAATGTCATTAAACAAATAACTTGTAGCAATCACTATAAAGACAATTGTGATAGCACAGCTAATCCTGTTGACCTGGACGATGACAATCAAAAAATATTCAGAGTCAATTCCAGTGTTTATGATGCAGCAGGTCGCAACTTAACCTCATTGAGTAATCGAGAATTTACTCTTAGCACATTTGAGCAGTTCGACAACTGGAACCGACCCATAAGAATGACCGAGACTTCTGGCGTCACAACAAAAATGCGCTTTGATGCCTTTGGTAAAGAGTATTTTATGAAGGACAATACCGGTGCATTCGTTTCAACCACATTTGCTGATTGTACAGTTGGTTGTCCAGCCAATTCGGCCTACAAGATCACTAAAAACGGTGCGGGTGATGTCAATGCAATCATGTATTTTGACTTCAAAGGTCGAGAAATAAAAAGTAGCCAGTTAACCTTTAATGGTACCTATTCACATACCGAGGCTTTTTATGATGAATTAGGTAGAGCGGTAAAAGTCAGCGAACCCTATTTTACTGGCAATACAAAACACCATTCGCTATCAGAATACGATGTATTTGGACGTGAACTTAGCAGCACTTCAGCCGCAGCGGTTACTACAAGCAATGATTATGTTCTGGGAGAAGAGCGTCGAACAGTGTCCGGTAATTTTTCAGGCAGCATAGGTGCCTGGACAGCACCAATCAGCCAGTCAATCACCAAAACCAATAATGGATTTGGAGAGCTGCTATCTATAAACGATAACCTGACCAATACAATTGTTTATAGTTACGATGCAAAAGGAAGCCTACTCACGGCGACGGGTGTTGATCTGGCCGTGATCAGCAATACCTATGATGTACTGCAACGCCGATTATCCATTGATGATCCCGATAAAGGATTATGGACAACCGGTTACAATGCCTTAGGCGAAACCATCCAGACAATTGCACCTGATAATGTGACTAGCGTCAGTTTCTACGACTCAGCAGGCAGATTGACAGATAGTCAGGTTAAGAGCAGCAGTGCACCCGCTGCCAGCACCATTGAGACAAGCTCAAACATATATGCTGGAGCATTCCTAGAGTCTCAAACTGTTTCAACAGGCAGTGAAACCTCATACTTGTACGATGGCTTTGGTAGGCTCTCCAATAAGTCAGTCTCTATAGATGGTTTTGTATTCAATACCGGACAAACCTACGACCAATTTGGCCGCTTATTTCAAAAATTTGACGCCAGTGGCGCAGATAGAGGTCTGGCCTATAGTTACAAAAATGGCACTATCGCCACAGTATACGAAACCCAGGGCAGCGGCCTCTCACAGTCGACAACAAAGTACTACCAGGTATCATCAGTCGATGCGCGTGGAAATGTCACGTTATCGACTCAGGGCAATGGTATTGATACCGTTAAAATTTACAATCAAGCGGCAGGTTTCTTACAATCGGTGTCCACAGGAAATAGTGCCAACGTACAGTCATTGAGTTATGAGTTTGACGGTTTAGGCAACCTACGCGCCAGAGAGGATAAAAACCAACAAATTAACGCACAAGATTTGAATGAAGTCTTTGGATATGATGCGCTCAACCGTGTGAATAAGACCTTAATGAACAGCGTTGAAACCCTGTCACTGACCTATGCGGGTAATGGTAATATTCTCAGCAAATCGGACGTTGCTGGCACCTATACCTATGCAAACCCAATTGCAAGCTGTAGTGAAAATAGTGCCGGGCCTCACGCATTAACGGCTGTAGGAACCAAAAGTTATTGTTACGATAAACGCGGAAACCAAACCCATACCTATAGCTCATCTGTAGTGAGTCGAGAGGTCCAGTATAGTCATTTTGATAAACCGCTAAGCATTGAATCAAGTGCTGAGACCACTGATTTCCAATACGATACCAACCGAAACCGTATTAAACGCATTGATACCAAGAGTGCAGTCTCAAGCACAACCTATTATGCAGATGGCATAGAGTTTATGGTCAGTGCATCGGGTACAACCAAGTTTAAACGCTATCTGGATGGTCACGCCATACATGACGTGGGCGACTCAGTCAATGAAATCAGTTATGTGCATACTGACCATCTGGGATCAATGGATGTCTTTACCGATGAACTGGGTAATGTAAAAGAGCGCTTGAGCTTTGATACCTTTGGGCAACGTCGAAACTCACTGGATTGGAGCGGTTCTCTGACCTCTGAATTATTACAATCGATTGCCGATATCACAAAACGTGGTTACACCGGACATGAGCATATCGACCATGCCAGTGTGGTACACATGAATGGTCGTATTTACGATCCCATCACAGGTCGTTTTATGCAGGCTGATCCAATCATCCAGGAAGTGAAGAACAGTCAAAACTACAATCGATATTCCTATGTGCTGAATAATCCATTGAGTTATACTGATCCGACCGGGTATTCATTTTTTACTTCTGGGCCTGGAGGTAATTCACCAGGCGCGGGGCAGGGAGCTACTGTAGAACAGGAAAAGCCAAAAGACAAAGCTGGTGATTTTAGTGGAGAAGATGGAACTGTTGTAAAACTGGATGGGTCGAAGGGGGATCAGGCAAACTTTTTTGATGCCGGTGGTAGTTTTACGAATCCAATTACCAACGCACAACCTACAACGCAACCTCAAACAGAAACACAGACAGGTTCAAGTGATTTATATAGAGGATTTCTTAAAGTATTAGGAGTTGCTTCAAAATCTCCTGCTGGTGTAGCTATTCTTGCAGCATTCGAGATGAAAGAGGCTGGTAGAGGTAGTGAACTGACAACTGATATGCTTGCTAGGGGTGCTATAAATGTAGCTATTCGTGAAGCCGAGGAAAGGGGGGAAGATACTCTCACTCTTTTCAGAGTGGCAGGACCCACAGAATCAAGAGACATCAGAGCCAAGGGCGTTTTTAGACTTGGACCTAATGAGTTTCCAAAACAATTTATTTTATCTATGGTTGACGCCTTAGATTTTCAAAAAGCATTGCCTACATTAGGAACACAAGGTAGCAACCCTGATTTTGGATTACCCCATAGTATATTTTCTGGTCAAACTTCATTTGATGCTGCACGTGCTTTGACGCCAGGTTTTATTCTTGATTTAAAAAGATCTACCCTAATATTGACAGCACCTAACCGAAAAAGTTTGGGACAAGTAAATAAAAGTATCCTTCAAAATGGAGGTATTAAGGAATTGAATACGAAATGAATAAATTAACAATTAAGGCTTTGGTAAAAAGACGAAAACCATCAAAAGATCTTTGGAGAATTAAACTTATTGATTCATCAAGGTGTATTTTTGAGTATAAACATGAAAAGTTATCGGTGTTAGTATACGATATTCAGGATGGAGAAATTAAAGTAGGTGAACAGAAGTATTGTGAGATAACCTTTTTAACTGGGGATGAAATTTCAGATATTATTGCTGCTGGAGAGGACTTTAAACTTACTTTAGTTAATGAAATTATCGCAGATGGTAAGGTTGTTGAAATATTGTCGAGAGGAATTTATGGATAATAGAAAATCTACGGTGTCAGAGACAATGATTTTTGTTCTTGATAGTTAAACGAAAATACTAGGACGCCCTAAAGTTGAAAACTAAAAAGTGTTTAGATATCAATGAGTTTAAATTATTGGTCTTTAAATAGCAGAAAAAACCACCCCATAGCCCTGCCAGAAATGACGGGGCTTTTTGGCATTCAGAACGATGTTTTTTATTGATTCTCCTTGTTTCGGTAGCTTTCAAGCTAGTTGTCGCCTAAAGTTGTAAAATTACGCTACCTTTTTTTTCTCTTTTGCTGGATTAAGTGTAGCGCACCACATTACCATCGTATAAATTGTCAAATTAAACATTATAAGATTTGCCACTTTTACGATGGTTTTGCCACACTCCCATCATAAGAGTTTTTCCCTTTCCCAAATTAAAATCTGAAGTCTGACCAAACTGCGTCATAAAATTGTCCAAATACTTATCGTATATTTTAGACAACAAAAAACACTCATTCTATAACTATGATGAATTTGACTGTTTATTTGTTTGAAAATGACAACTGAAATTATGATAAAAATGGTTGCCGATTATTCAGCAACCATTTTTCCTTGATACGATTAATCAGGCTTGTTAAAACGGGAATAACAAGGGACACACGCTTTATAAAAAATCAACTTAGTGACCTA
>JBFFIY010000088.1:0-19176 GCA_041556195.1 Enterobacterales bacterium | reverse complement strand
GATAAATGCGCGAACTATCTATTGAAAAACAAATGTCGATTGCAATATGGGGAAACCTTAAAACCGGATTTCCAATTGCCAGTGGCGTGATAGAGGGAGCTTGTCGTCACTTGATCAATGATCGATTAGATATCACTGGCGCACGATGGAGCTTACAGGGCGCAGAAGTAATTTTGAAACTTCGTTCACTCAAGTCCAGTAACGAATTTGAAGACTATTGGAAATATCATAAGCAGCAATCTAAAAAATGAATTTATGATTTTAAAAACCAATGCGGTTAGTTAACTTTTGCCGTCGAACTAAAGGAACTACACCCAAATTAAATTTTATGGTGGAGCTGTAACTTTAAGTGGTTGATATTTATGAATAAAATATAGTCTGGGATAGGGGGGGTAATGGGTGAATGATTAAACAAAAAATTGCTCTGCTTAGAATTTTGTCTTTTATTAAGTTACCTTTAGTGGATTTAACCCCTACAAATATTAATGATGAGAGCATTTAAAATATAATGTCTAGTGTGAGGAGTGAATTTATAGAGACTTATTGCCTTGCCGGAGAATATTTTATGTTATAGTTTTCCCCATGGAAATCCTGAGTAATTTTATTAATGGCAGCCACCAGCCACCCGTAAATGGTCAATATATTGATAATATTGAGCCTGCGACAGGATTGGTTTATGGGAAAATACCAGATTCGGATGAAGACGATTTAGCTCAGGCGGTTGATGCCGCTGAGCAGGCTTTTCCCTTATGGAAGAAGATGTCTTTAGAAAAACGGGCTGATATTCTTTACCAGATAGCTATTAATATTGAAAAGAACCTACCTGAGTTAGCCCGTGCAGAAGCTGTTGATAACGGTAAACCTATATCATTGGCTACAGCTATTGATATACCCAGAGCAGCCAGTAATTTTAAATTTTTTTCTCAGGCATGTACCCAATTTTCCAGTGAATCACATGCAATGGCAGAGCAGGCTATCAATTATACACTGCGCCAACCCTTAGGGATTGTAGCCTGTATTTCCCCGTGGAATTTACCTTTATACTTATTTAGTTGGAAAATTGCTCCAGCACTGGCCGCTGGCAATTGTGTTATAGCAAAACCCTCAGAGATCACCCCAAAAACGGCCGCCATGTTAGGAGAAATATGTATTCAGGCGGGTTTACCCAAAGGCGTGTTAAATATTATTCATGGACGTGGCTCTAATATTGGTTCGGCTTTATGTAACCACACGAAAATCAAGGCAATTTCATTCACTGGAGGTACTCAAACCGGCGCTCATATCGCTGGTCAACTAGCTGGTAAATTTAAAAAAATGTCTCTCGAACTAGGTGGAAAAAATTCTGCCTTAATCTTTGCGGATTGTGATTTTGATAAAACCGTTGCAGGTGTATTTCGAGCAGCTTTCGCTAATCAGGGGCAAATTTGTTTATGTGCTTCAAGAATTTACATAGAACGTCCGATTTATGAAAAATTCAAACAAGCATTAGTGGCCAAAGCCGAAGAGTTAAAGCCAGCCGATCCTCTGCACCCCAATAGTAAAATGGGAGCACTGGTGTCAGCTGAACATTTAGCTAAGGTAAAAAGTTATATTGAACTAGCTGAGAAAGAAGGTGGCAAAATTTTAGCTGGGGGACAGACTGTTCAGTTATCCGGTCGTTGTCACAATGGTTATTTTATCCAGCCAACCATCATTGAAGGATTAACCAATCAGGCACGTTGTAATCAGGAAGAGATATTTGGTCCGGTGATCACAATACAGCCCTTCGATACAGAAGACGAAGTGCTAGAACTCGCAAATGATAGTCAATATGGGTTAGCTGCAACTTTATGGACTTCTGATCTGGATCGTAGTCATAGGCTTGCAGAACAGATTAACACGGGTATAGTTTGGGTTAATTGCTGGTTATTACGTGATTTACGTACTCCCTTTGGCGGTATGAATCATTCAGGTTTAGGACGGGAAGGTGGGATTGAGGCCATGCGCTTCTTTACAGAACCTAAAAACGTCTGTATAAATTATAATTGAAACTTTTTAAACAATAAACACTAGATAAAAAATATATAAGTTTATGAATTTCTCATCATTCCAATCAAAATCCTCCGGCACTATTTTTGCCAGCTCTCATGGCTGCAAATGGGTTAGGATCTAACTACCTCTCTATATTATTGGCAAGTTGTAGTCTGCCAATTTAAGTTTTTTCAACTATTATTAATGTAATTTACCCTTCAACCAGGGGATTGTTTCTATGTCAAAAACACCTTTCACGTCTGCTCAAGGCAATCACCAGCATAATGCCGATCAAGCACCAGAACCTGTTGGTTTATATCCTCATGCACGAAATGTGGGTAACTTATTGTTTTTATCGGGTGTTGGGCCAAGAAAACGCAATAGTAAAGAGATCCCTGGTGTGTCGTTAAATGAAGATGGTTCTATTTCCAGTTATGACATAGAGCTTCAATGTAGAAGTGTGTTTGATAATGTGCGGTTAATTTTGGAAGCATCTGGTTCCAGTTGGAAAAGTCTTGTTGATGTCACCGTGTTTTTGACCAATATGGATAAAGACTTTGCCACTTATAACAAAATTTATGCAGAATATTTTGCTGACAACCAACCTTGTCGTACCACAGTAGAAATTAATAAATTACCCACTCCAATTGCCATAGAGCTTAAATGTATTGCAGTGTTAGATCAGGAGAAATTAGCATGAGTCATTTTACCAAACCCTTTAATTTAAATGCCTGGATTGAAACTCATAGAGAGTTATTAAAACCACCCGTGTGCAACAAGCAGGTATTTGAACAGGATGACTTTATTGTAATGGTTGTGGGAGGACCGAATAAAAGGACAGATTATCATTACAATGAAACCCCGGAATTATTTTACCAGTTAGAAGGTAGTATGATTTTAGGCATCATTGATGAGGGTGAATTTATTGATTTACCCATTAACGCCGGCGAAATATTTTTACTGCCACCTAAGATGTTACATGCACCAAAGCGCATGGAAAATAGCATTGGTTTAGTGGTAGAACAAAAAAGACAAGAAGGGATGAAAGACGCTTTACATTGGTACTGTGAAAATTGTCATCATCCACTTTATCAAGAAGAGTTTTTTCTTGATAATATTGAAACAGATTTGCCTAAAGTTTTTGAGAATTTTTATCAAAATGAACAACGTCGTACCTGTGAAAAGTGTGGCACAGTTATGCAAGAAAAGTGATGCCGAAAAAATAGCGCCAAAAAAGTAATGCTGAATAAATAGTGCCAAAAAAATAATGCGAAAAAATGTAACTTTTCTCTCATGCAGACAAACAGAGAATTAACATGTTAAAAATCGATATACATACTCATATTTTACCAAAAACCTGGCCAAACTTGAGAGAAAAATATGGCTATGGAGGTTTCATACATCTGGAACACCATCGCTGTGGTTGTGCTCGTATGATGATGGATGATCAATTTTTTCGTGAAATTGAACATAATTGTTGGGATCCGGGAGTAAGAATAAATGAATCTCGGCAGTACAATATTGATGTACAGGTTTTATCGACGGTTCCAGTTATGTTTAATTATTGGGCTAAAGCAAAAGATACATTAGATTTAGCCAAATTTCTCAATGATCATATTGCTGATATTGTAACAACTCATCCAAAACAATTTATTGGTTTGGGTACGTTGCCAATGCAAGATCCTGAACTTGCTATTAAAGAATTAGAACGTTGTGTCAAAGATATTGGTTTAGCCGGCGTACAAATCGGATCTCATATCAATGACATGAATCTTGATGATGAAAAACTGTTTCCAATATTTGAAGCGGCACAAGATTTAGGTGCTTCAATTTTTGTGCATCCATGGGATATGGTCGGCAAGGAAAAAATGCAGAAATACTGGTTACCCTGGTTGGTGGGTATGCCGGCAGAATCCTCATTGGCCATTTGTTCTATGATTTTTGGTGGAGTACTTCAACGTTTGCCAAATTTAAAAATTGCATTTGCTCATGGCGGTGGTTCGTTTCCATCCACCATTGGCCGTATAGAACATGGTTTTAATGTTCGCCCTGATTTGTGTGCGGTAGATTGTCAAATTAACCCAAGAGAATTTTTAAAGCAGATCTATCTTGATTCTCTGGTACATGATCCTGCAATGCTTCGATTCCTGATTGATCTTATGGGAGCAGAACGTATTGCATTAGGTACAGATTATCCTTTTCCATTAGGCGAACTTTCACCGGGAAAACTCATTCAGGACTGTCAATTTGATAGCGATACCCAACAAAAATTATTTCATGGGACTGCATTAAACTGGCTTGGTTTAACCAAAGAAAAATTTCTATGAATATTATCATCGAATTAGAAAAACTGCATTACAAAGTTGATCTGGATTCAGCGCAATCATTGGCTATACCTCTAATATTTGCCCAAGACGGCTCAGAGACTGCTGACTCTAAAAGTCGTTCTCAAAGCCGCTCTCAAGTTCAAGTGCAGCCCAACCACTTTTCAGCACCACTTGCGAGTTCGAAACCACTTCGTGGTGGGAGTTTTATTGGAGATACCGAACAAGGAGGTAGTTGTAACGTGAGTGAGTTATATTTGATTCCTCATTGTAATGGTACACACACGGAAACGGTGGCACATATTTGTCATGATGCAATAGAGAAGGGACGAGCCATCTCTGATATTAAAACAGCACCTTTAATGCCAGCAGTATTATTATCCATTAAGCCTGTAAAAGCCTCATCAAGTGAAGATAATTATCGCCCCTCTTTTGATGATGGAGATTTTATCGTCAGCAAAAAACAATTAGTTGAAAATTTAGAACAATTTACAGATAAACAACTTCAAGTTGTTTTAATACGTACCTTACCCAATAATGATGAAAAAAAATCTCGCTGTTATGATGAAAGCAATGCTCCACCTTTTTTTAGTATTGAAGCTATAGAGTATTTAAATCAGCGCGGTGTAATGCATTTGATGGTTGACTTTCCCTCTATCGATCGAATGTATGATGAAGGTAAATTGACATGCCATCATCTTTTTTGGAATGTGCAGGAAGAGTGTCACACAATCAACGCTTTACCTTTAATCCCGGATTTTACACATAAAACAATAACCGAAATGTGTTTTGTACCAAATCACATAAAAGATGGATTTCATTTTATCAATTTACAATTTCCTGAATTTAGTTTAGATGCAGCACCAAGTCGTCCGGTGCTTTACTTCGCAAATAAGTTCGGCAAATAAATTTAACGGAGAAGCTCTCTTGAGAGGAAAAGCATGAATTTTCAGAACACACAAGCATTTGCAGAGCAGCTTGATCAACAGGATCCATTAGCAAAAATACGAAAACACTTTAGGATCCCTCAACAGGCCAATGGAGCAGACGAGTTATATTTTACTGGAAACTCATTAGGTCTTATGCCTGATTTATCAAGAAAATATGTTATTGAAATGCTTGATGATTGGCAGAAATATGGTGTTAAAGGGCATTTTGAAGGTGATTTCCCCTGGATGCCTTATCATGAGTTTTTGACAGAACAAACAGCATTATTAGTAGGAGCCAAACCAGAAGAAGTGGTTAACATGAACTCCTTAACGGCCAATTTACATTTTATGATGGCTAGTTTTTTCAAACCTCAGGGTAAACGCTGCAAAATTTTAATTGAAGATCATGCTTTTCCATCCGATCATTATGCGGTTGGATCTCAGTTAGAACATCATGGCTTAAATGCTGAAGAAAACATGTTGTTATGGAAGCCACGTCAGGGTGAAGAGTTATTAAATTATGACGACTTAGATCAGCTAATAGAAGAGCAGGGCGATGAAATCGCTTTGTTGTTATTACCCGGTGTTCAATACTATACAGGTCAAGTATTGGATATGAAAACTATCACCGAAAAAGCTCATGAAAAAAATATTATTGTTGGATTTGATCTGGCTCATGCTGCTGGAAATATCGAAATGGAATTGCATGGTTGGCAGGTGGATTTTGCTTGCTGGTGTTCTTATAAATATTTAAACTCCGGCCCTGGCTCTGTTGCAGGCTGTTTTGTACATCAAAGACATTGTGAAAATCCTGATCTAAATCGACTATCTGGTTGGTGGGGGCATGATAAAAGCTCTCGTTTTAAAATGGAAAATTCATTTAAAGCAATTCCCACTGCGGAAGGCTGGCAACTGTCGAATCCACCGATATTATCTCTTGCCGCAATTCGTGGTTCTCTGGATGTTATTCAATTAGCCGGGGGGATTAGTGAACTTCGTAAAAAGTCCTTGAAACTTACCGCCTTTCTACAATTTTTATTAAATGAAAATTTAGCCGATAAAATTACTATTTTAACGCCAATGGCAGAACATGAACGTGGTTGTCAAATTTCCCTTTCAGTCAATGTTGAACATCTTGACGGTAAAGCGTTATATCAAAGTATTGAAGCCAGAGGTGTAACTACAGATTGGCGAGAGCCTAATGTGATTAGAGTGGCTCCTGTGCCTTTATATAATAGTTTTCTCGATGTTTATCAATTTGTTCAAATTTTGAAGGAGTGTTTAGCGTGAGTCTTTCATCAGAGTTAGACAATTCAACGTTAGAAAATAAGGCAACCTTTACCATTGCTGGAGCTGGTCCTGTCGGCTCGTTATTAGCTGTTATCCTGGCCAGGGCTGGTTATCAGGTGAATTTATTTGAATCACGGCCTGATTCCCGTTTAACCAGTATCTATCAGGGTAAATCCATTAATATCGCTTTATCTGATCGAGGTTGGCTGGCACTGGAAACTGTCGGTATTGATGCAAAAATTCGTGAACAGGCTATACCGATGTATCGCCGCATCATGCATGCACAGGATGGCTCATTATCACACCTTGATTATGGCAAGTCTGGTCAGGCTATCTGGTCTGTTTCTCGCTCTGGCATTAATGAGCAGTTGTTAGATTTAGCTGAGCAGGAAAAATCAGTGACAGTTGCTTTTGAACAACGTCTTGTTGATGTTGATTTTAATACTGCAACAGCTGAATTTATCGACACCAGCCATACCGCTAAAGATAAGCAAGATCTAAAAACGCAAAAAGTAAAAGCTGATTACTTATTTGGTGCCGATGGGGCGCACTCAAAAGTTCGTCGTTTGGCTCATGAAGCACCAAGGTTTAGTTATAGTCAATCTTACATGCCACAGAGTTATATTGAACTAAACATTCCCGCTAATAATGATGGAAGTTTTAAACTTGAAAAAGAAGCATTACATATCTGGCCTCGAAATGATTTTATGCTGATTGCTCTTCCAAATCCTGATGCAACTTTTACCTGTACTTTATTTATGGATCACGAGGGCCTAGTATCTTTTTCTGCGTTAACGGAGAAGGAAGATGTTGAACAGTTCTTTCAAAATAATTTTGCAGATGTCATTGAGTTACTTGAAGATCCTGTAGAAGAGTTTATGAAAAAATCTGCAAATCCTTTATTTTTGGTAAACGTAAATCCCTGGGTTATCAATAATAAGGTGGCTCTTATAGGTGATGCTGCACATGCGATGGTACCTTTTTACGGACAGGGTATGAATTGTGGTTTTGAAGACTGTAGAGAATTATCATCTTTAATTAATTTACATCAGGATGACTGGGAGAAAATATTTCCTGCCTATCAATTGGCACGTAAAAATAATGCCGATGCAATCACGGAACTTGCCAAAAGGAACTTTGTAGAAATGAGTGAATTGTCAGGCGATAAGAAATTTTTATTACAAAAAAAGATTGAAGCTAAGTTTTATGAGTTGCATCCGGATTTATGGATCCCTCTGTACACCATGGTGACATTTTCCCCGGAGTTACCGTATTCAAAAGCATTACAAATAGGTGATACTCAAGCCAAAATAATGAAAGAAATAATGCGTATTCCTGATATTGAAAACTGTTGGAGTGAAAAGTTTGTCTATGAACGACTTTATCAATTGGCTCTACAACGATTAGGAAATAATTTAGGAGAAAAACTG
This sequence comes from Enterobacterales bacterium, assembly GCA_041556195.1. Lineage (GTDB taxonomy): Bacteria > Pseudomonadota > Gammaproteobacteria > Enterobacterales > 21-14-all-40-8. The sequence goes on along the minus strand of JBFFIY010000088.1, from coordinate 11,193 downwards.
GAGCAATATGATGTCTGATAATGATAAAACCCAACCTAACTATCGTGAACTGGAAAGCACCATTCACACTGATTTTAAAGAAGAAATGTCCTACAGTGACTATCTGCAGTTGAATAAAGTTTTGTCTGCGCAGCAACCGCTATCTAATGAGCATGATGAGATGCTCTTTATTGTCATTCACCAAAGTAGTGAACTGTGGCTTAAGCTTGCAGGGCATGAACTAAGTAGTGCTTGTCAATTTATACAGCAAGAAAATTTTGGTCCTGCATTTAAAGTTATTTCCCGGGTGAAACAAATATTTCTTCAATTGACACAATCCTGGAATATTTTATCAACTTTAACCCCAAGTGATTATCTGAAATTTCGAGATGATTTAGGCCGTTCATCAGGTTTTCAATCTTATGGATACCGTAAGATGGAATTTTTATTGGGTAATAAAAATCAACAGATGTTAAAAGTTCATCAAAAGAACCCTGAAGTGTATAAGGAGTTAGAAAATCTATTAAATCAACCCAGTTTATATGATGAAGTCATTAAAACCCTGGCAAAAACCGGGTTTACTATAGATGATGAAATATTAAATAGAGATGTCCGCCTGCCTTATCAAAGTAATCAGTCAGTCTTAAATGCATGGATAGAAGTGTACAAAGGTTCTGAAAAATATTTTGAACTTTATGAATTGGCAGAGAAATTAGTGGATATAGAAGATGCTTTTCAACAATGGCGATTCAAACATATGTATACTGTACAACGGATTATTGGTTATAAAACAGGAACAGGTGGTTCTTCGGGTGTAAACTTCTTAAAAAAAGCATTAGATATTAGCTTTTTTCCTGAACTCTTTGCTGTTCGAACCGAGCTTTAATAGCCTCTATTAATTTATGCGCTAACAAATTTTAAATTGGTGTTTCTGTTTCAGGTTTGAAAAAATATCCAAACCATATATATGCCAGTAGACCAATGATCAGATTTGCTATCATAAGGCCAATAAATAAACCTGTTAAACTTCCAAAATAGGCGCCCAGGTAGGCCGCCGGAAGGGATAAAGCAAAAATTCGTATCAAGCTTAATGAAAGAGCTGATTTTGGGCGATGTATTGCGTTTAAAGCAGAACTAACAAGTATTACCAGCCCTTGTCCTGCGTAACCTATGGGTAGGAATAGTAATATAGTAGTAATTATATTAATTACAGTATTAGATTCACTAAATAAGTGAGCAATGGGTTTGGCTGCTAATATTAGTAGTAGATATATCAGAAGTTGGGTGACAATAGTTAGCTGCATGCATTTTTTTATAGCCAAATTAGAGCGGTTTATATAACCAGCGCCAAAATTTTGGCCGACAAATATTGGCAAAGAAGTTGATAATGCCATGGGTAAAAACAGCGCCAGGGTTTCGAGCCTCACAATAACGCCAAAAGAAGCGATAGCTTCTCGTCCATAAAAAGCTACCCAACTGGTGATTATGGCCAGTGCCAAAGGTGTCAGTAAACTCATGCTGGTTGCAGGAAGCGCTATTCTTAAAATACAACGACAATTCGCATAAAAATCAGAAAGTTCTGGAATTTGAAAATCGAGTAACCTTTCTCGTTTTATTAAAAAGAATATCGAAATTATTGAAAAAATAACATCTGCGATTAAATGACCTTTACCTATACTCGATAAATCTGGTTCAGCCTCAATGAACAACATCAATGTAGTATTAATTAACGCGGTCAAAATAACCCAACTAAGCATCAGGCGTCCGGCAAATAACATATCGCCAGTTGAACGCATGACGCTATTGGTTAAAATTGGGATCAGCATAAAAACCAGACCAAAATATCTTAGTTGCATGTAGTCTTCGATAAGAGGCATGATATCGGGTCTGGGACCCATATGAAATGATTCAGGGATCAGCGCATAATTTGCACCAAGCTGAATGAAAAGTGGTTGAATTGTTAATAAGCCGGTTATTGCAACAAGTATTGAAATGATAATAGAAATCAATAAACCATCTGTTGTTAGTCGTCTTGCTTTATGATGTTCACCTCCACCCAGTGAGAAGGATAAAATAGCTGCAATGCCTATAGATAAGCCGATAGTAAGAGCAAATAATGTACTGGTAACAGGAATGGTAAAACTAAGTGCAGCAAGTGACTCTGTTCCGAGTTGTGATACTAAATAAGTGTCAAATAAATCCAATCCCATAATGGCAAAGATGGCAGGAAGCATTGGTCTTGTTAGCCGAAGCATAACTTCGTTAATAGGTTGGTTGAGCAACCACCTGGATCGATCTATACGTTGTTGGGTTTTAACGCAATCCATAGCGTATTATAAAGAAGGTTTTATGAAGCGTAACATAAACCGATCGGTGGCTTTTCCCTTTAGCTCGGTACTAAAAAATGCCTTGTTTAAATTATCTTTTGGTTGGCTAAGTGCATCGCTTTCTGCATCAAATAAGAATCCTTGTTTTACAACTGTTTTGATGACAAAATCTTTATCAATTCGGTGTAGGCCTTGCATATCTTCGGCATGCGTAGATCCAGTACCTGTTTCAGCTCTATGATCTATTATCCCTAAAGTGCCACCGGGTTTAAGTGCTTTGAAAGACTCAATAAGTACTTTGTCGACATCTTTTTCCATCCAATAAAAGTCATGCAAAACAAGAATCATTAATAGTTTATCAAGGCTATTTTCAGGAAACTGTAAATCTGATAATTCTTTATCCCATCTGACAACATTTGATAGTCGGTTTTCTGAGAGTCTTTCTAAAACTGATTTGTCAGTTTGGAATTCATAGAATTTTTGATTGTTGTGCATGTAGACTTTACCTTGTTCACCCACACAATGGGATAAAAGTTCAGTGTAATAGCCCCCGGAAGCTAACAGTTCTGCTACGTTGTCTCCTTTTTTGATATCAAAAAAATTAAGAACTTTTCCTGGTAAACGAGTTTTATCACGAGCTACGTCCTTCTCTGGACGCTCAGAATGTTGAATAGCAAGTGTTATCAAGTCGGTGTCTTTTTGTGATTTTTTAATTTGCTCAGGATGGTCACATGCCAGTAATGCTAAACAAGTTGTTAAAACAAGCGTTATTTTAAGGTGTATCATAGTAAGTTTGTTCTCTATTATCTTTTTACCGACATAATGTTGGATTATACCCAAACAAAATGGAAATAGGTATTTCTTCACTAACTCAATCATAACAAGGTAAAAGCACTTTGCTCAGTTTTACATTATGGCAAATGATTATATTTTTTGTGTTTGAAAGTTGTATCAATATATGTAGAGTAGATCCAGGCTTGTTTTACAAAAAACAACGGGGATTTAGCTATATTTTTCTATACCTTGTTTCCAAAAAAGCAGTAAGGTTTTTGCAGCTCTATGTTTAAATTCAGGTAAAAAAATACTCAGATTATTCTCTTTTAAAAGTAAGGCCACTTTTTCAGGGGGATATGACATATTCCATAATCCGGTCAGGTAAGCAAAAGTATCCAGCAGCCAATTGGCCGATTGTTCTTCAGTTGTTTGAAATTTAACAGAAAGAAGCTCTGTAGTCTTTTTCATCAAGATGGCCAGGTTTTGTTTGAAGGCCAATAGATGTTCCTGACTATTACAGGCTTCAATTATAGTGCTATAACTATTTAATCGGAAAAATAGTGGATTTTCAGTTAAAAAATTCAGAATGTTGTTTATGACTATTTTGATTTCAGGCGGTGAACCATCTTGCAATGATGTTTCAAAAGTCATCAGCCAACGATTATAATAGTTTTCAATAAGGGCTAAAAAAATATCCTCTTTGGTTTTAAAATAGAGATAAACTGTGCCCTTGGCAATTCCAGATGCATTAGCAATTTCTTGAACGGATGGAAATTCGTCACTTTTCACACGAAACAAATCTTCAGCCGTGGAAAGAATTTTCATTTTACGATCGTTTTTTTGCTGTAGAGTTTGTGCTCTTTTCATCAGTTCTTCATTAATTGGTAGGCTATCTTACTCTGGAGCTTTCTTGGTACCAGGCGGTTTGACCATATGGTGAGTTTATTAATTAAGCCAGTAACCACACTGGGTTTATTTTTAATAAGGGCTTTTAATCCAATTCTTACGACATCCTCAGATTTCATCATTAACAATTTTTGATATAAGGTGGTTTTTTGACCAGATACCTTCAAAAATTCTGTTGCAGTAATTCCTGGAGCCATTGCTGATACATTCACTGAATAAGCTTTAAATTCATGATTGAGTGCTTCACTCAACAGTAGTACATAGGCTTTTGCAGCTGAGTAGGCCGCATAACTGGGGGTTGCCTGATAACCTCCAATACTGGCTACATTTAAAATATACCCCTTTCCTTTTTCTTTCATGGTTATGGCCAGTCTATGTGTCAGCTCGGTCACAACCAGCATATCAAGATTTAGCATTGATAATATTTTTTCTAGGGGGATTTCCAAAAACTCACCAAATAAACCAAATCCCGCATTATTAATCAAAATATCAATTGAAATATCAGCAGCCAGAAGTTTATCCAGAACAATTTGCACGGCACCTGGTTCGTTAAGATCTTGAACAATAATTGTTATTTTGCAGTCATATTGTTGTTTAATTTCATCAGCAAGAGTGATTAATTCTGGTTCACGTCTAGCTAAAAGAACCAGGTTGGCACCCGATTTCGCAAGCTGCCGTGCAAAATCAACACCCAATCCACTTGATGCTCCAGTTACAAGTGCTGTTAACTGATTAAATTCATGCATATCTAATTACCTTTATTGTTAATGACTGATGGTCAGCAATGTTGCTGACCGGCGGTCATTATGTCAAGTGATACAAACAGCACTCTCTTTCATATGTAAGAGGCAGAGGTAATTATCAGAGTTAATAAACTAATGGACATGCCGGGTTTTCTTAGTTTCCAATTGATGGGTTATCCATTGGCTGACCTTGGCATCTAGTACTTTCATTGGTACGGCACCGCCAAGAAGTATCAAATCATGAAAGGTTGCCAGATCGAAATTTTCTCCTAAGGCTTTGCGAGATTTTTCTCTGAGTTCTAAAATCTTTAGCATACCGAGTTTGTAGCCCAATGCCTGACCTGGCCAGGTCATATAACGTTCAATTTCAGCTGTCACATCAGACTCTGCGGAACCTGTTTTCTCTATCATGTACTTTATAGCTTGTTCACGAGTCCAACGTTTGTGGTGCAAGCCTGTATCCACAACCAAACGCACTGCCCGGAATATTTCTGCTTGAAGGCGGCCAAGGTTACTAAAGGGGTCGTTTTCATATAATCCCATTTCTTCCGCCACTTTCTCTGAATAGAGCGCCCAACCTTCAGTATAAGCATTATATGGTGCAATGCGTCTTAGAAAGGGTAACTCGTCTTGAGCCATATTGAGCGAGATTTGCCAGTGGTGACCAGGATTAGCTTCATGATAGGTCAGTGTTTTAAGAGAAAATTTAGGAACAGCTTTCATATCTCTCAGATTTATCCAATAGATCCCGGGTTTGCTGCCATCGACTGAAGGAGGGGTATATTGTCCACCTGATGCGCCATCTTGAATTTCAACAGGAAAAGCGCGTACTTCCACTTTATATCGAGGTTTTGTTTTAAATAGCGCCGCCATTTTCAGGTTCACTTCCGTGATAAAACCATTGATATCATCAAGTAAAGCTTCACGCCCTTTTTTTGAGTCAGGGTAGAGAAATCTGGACTCATCTGTAATGGCAATCATTCTTTCCCCTACAGTACCCTCTTTATAATCCTGTGCTTGAAGTATGTTGTCCATTTCTTTGGTGATCCTGATGACCTCCTTCAATCCAATGTTGTGAATTTCATCCGCTGTTAACCTGCTATCACCTAATTGGTGGATAGCATCCTGATAAAACTTATCGCCATTGGGTTGTGCCCAGATCCCTGATTCCTGAGGAGCTTTTTCCATAAGTAATTTTGTTTGAGCTGAGATCGCCTGATAAGCAGGATAAACGACATTAGCAACATTCTTTTGTGCCATTTGAACAAGTGATTGCTTCCTGTCTGCAGACATAGCATCGATTTTTTGAAGTTTTTCAGACAAAGAGATCACAAGAGGGTGGTTAGTTGGCTCCGACTTCAAAAAACTATCAAAATAACGAATGGCACCTTTTAAGTTTACCTTTGGAGCAATCCAGTTTTGTTCTGCGTCAGACAGAAGTTTTGCCTGAATACTGGATACCATTTCATCAAACTTACCTAATCGAGCAATGTAATCTAAAGCATCTTTCTCATTAGTTACCTGTTGATCGCTTTGCATATAGCGAGGAATATCAATTAAAGGGCCATTGATCTGATTGACGACAAAAGGGGATAAACCCATCCAGGGATCAATATAACCAATGGAGAAATCAGGATGACCGGCAAAGTATCTAGTTAAGCTATGCATGACCTGTTGGGTATCAAGATCTGATTGTTTGTTAGATCTTAATGCATGATTTTGAATCTTTTCAGATAGACTTAACAGTTCATTGCGTAATGTTTTTTCACTTTCCGGAGAATAGTTTTCCATTTTATCGGCATAATATGTACCAACTTCTTCAGTTGATAGGCCATAAAGTGTGGCCGATAATGCTCGTGCTTTAAATAAAATTTTGGTGGCTTCCTGATAAAGTTTAATCAGTTCCTCATCAGATTTTTTAACATCAGCCTCTTTCACCGTAGCTGTTTTTGGACTTTGTTGGGATTGAGTGGACTCTGGTGAATGATTTGTTTCGGAGTTACAGCTGGTAAGTAATAAAGCCAGAGTAATGGCAGAAAAACTAATGGGTAATTTCATGCTTGTTTGTTCCTTAGTCTATTGGCTTGAAAACAGATTGTTCAGGCGATCAGATTTTGACATAATATTTTAACTTGATCGACTCTTAAAAATAAACGCCATTTTTAAGTGAAAATCAGGTTTTTGGGTATCTGTGCTAGTATTTGATACTCTTAAGAGGGTTGAGTAAAACGAATCGACTATACCCGTGATACCTGGAAATGCAGGTTTCAGGTATCACGGGTATGATTTCACCCAAAACTGGACAATCCTGAAACTGGATAGCAATTACTCTGTCATGAACAATTCCATTCAACCTATTCCATTTATTAACCTTTCTCTGGCATTTATACCGGTAGTAATCGTTATACTGATTATCTGGAAATGGGAATTGGGTTATAAGAATTCTCTTTATGCAGTAGCCAGAATGTTGATACAACTCTTGCTGATAGGTTATCTACTGGCTTATATTTTTAAAACTGACAGCTCTTTATTAGTTATTGCGATTCTTTCCATTATGTTATTTTCATCCAGTTGGATTGCGCTTCGAACCCTCAAAATTCCGCGGTATGTACTCTATGTTAAAACACTCTGGTCTATTTCATTGAGCGGAGGTTTTATACTACTCCTTATTTCACAGGCGGTACTCAAACTACAACCATGGTATCTGGCCAGTTACATGATTCCTTTGGCCGGAATGATTTTTGCCAATGCCATGAATAGCGTGAGTCTGGCTGGAGAAAGACTGCAGGCAGAGTTGAATAGGGGGGTAGAGTTTGAACAAGCCCGAAATATTGCTTTTAAAACATCTATAATCCCCATTACAAACTCATTATTTGCAGTAGGACTTGTTTCTCTTCCAGGTATGATGACGGGGCAAATACTTTCAGGTGTCTCACCTTTAATAGCTGTACGTTATCAAATAATGGTGATGTGTATGATCTTTGGTGCGGCAGGAATAGCTTCTGCACTTTTTCTAGTTTTGGTTAAACCTTATTTTTTAACTCATACACCCGTTCCACCTCAAGATGCATGATTTCAGGTTAAAGGAGCGATAGTATACCCTCTCTCACCACTAACCGCGTAAGCTGTTCTTTTCTTTTTTAAAGCTTTTCAAATGTAGGTCGGGCTTTAGCCCGACGATAATAGTGATAGGCTGTCTGTTTACTTACTTTTCTAAAATCAAAATCTTATGGGCAATTTTGAAAGGGGGATCTTGCAATTAGCACTTTCATGGGGAACTTCATTGCTAGTATGTTTGAATTGTTTTTAATGTATGCCCTTTTTTTCTAGCTGATATAATTTTTTCAGTTGAAAATGCCAAATTGTTTTTTTAGCGAATACTCTAAGTTTATCAAGAAAACGATCCGACTGAATTGAAACGGGTAGAGGGATATCATCCATGTTGTAACTCCAAATCAATTAACTCTATTCATTTGAGTAGTATTTTTAAGAGGAGTTAAGTGAAAAGGCTGATCTTTAACGCTACTAGCGATAAATACAGAATTAACAAATTTTAGAAAAATGCATTAACATATTGATTTTGAGTGACTAATTCAGATTTTTGTGATTTTTTGATTTCTGTAATTATTACAAAAAACACCCAGATAATTATCGCTGGCAGCGATAATTATCTGGTGAGGGAAAATGTAAAGATAATAATAAGTGATTGATGAAAAAAGATTTATCGGCTATCTTAGACTGAAGTGAAAAAAATAATTATTGCTGGGAGCTAAATTGTATATATCGCTGGCAGCGGTAAAATCAGCAGTTATAACACTTATCATTCTAATCGAGGTTTATGTGGTAGATTTTGTTAACTTACCCAAAAGTGGTAACACTCATGAGACTATTGACTTGCCTGTTGGTTCATCGGTAGTAATTACAGGCGCAAATGGTTCAGGCAAGACAAGATTAGGTGCTTGGTTGGAATTAGTTGGTAATCAAAAAGATATTGTTCGAAGAATTTCAGCACAGAAATCATTATCAATGCCTGAATTTAGTCGCACTTCAGCAATAGAAGAAGCTGAGTGTGATTTAAAGTACGGTTATGCAGATGTGAAGCAAGTTAACTCAAACCCATCTCACTGGAAAAACAGCCAAAGGTGGGGTCAAAAGCCTGTTACGTTTCTTCTCAATGATTATGAAAAGTTAATGGTGTATTTATTTACTGAACTTTTTCAGAAGACACTTGATCATTCAGAAGGTAGGGCTGCTAAAAACAACTCTATACTTCATAAAATAAAATTAATCTGGGAATTGGTTCTTCCTCATAGAGAACTAATCATAGAAGCCGGCAGAGTAAAAACTAAAATGTCTGGTGCTGGTCATGGAGCTTATAACGCTTCTGATATGAGCGATGGTGAGCGAGTTGTTTTTTATCTAATAGGACAATGCTTGACCACGGAAAAAAATTCCATTTTGGTCATTGATGAACCAGAACTCCATTTGCACAAATCCATCCATTCCAAGTTGTGGTCAATTCTTGAAAGTGAAAGAAGTGATTGTGTTTTTGTGTATATTACACATGACTTAGACTTTGCAGCTCAAAAATCTAGCGCAGAAAAAATCTGGGTAAAGTCTTATGATGGTTCAAATTGGGAATGGGATATTTTACCTTATTTTGAAGAGCTACCTGAAGATCTGGTCCTAGAAGTTCTTGGAGCCAGATCTTCTGTAATATTCGTTGAAGGAACTTCGAACAGTTTTGATCTACAACTATATAGCTTGTTTTATTCAAATCACCTTGTTCTACCTAAAGGAAGTTGTGAGAACGTAATTCAGGTAGTAAAAGGGTTAAATGAATCAAGGTTAATTCAAGGTAAAGAAATTATAGGTATAATTGACAGAGATCGGCGAGTAACAGCAGAAATATCAAATTTAGGAAAATATAACATTCATGTTCTCGATGTGGCTGAAGTGGAGAACTTATTTATACTTCCGGAAATTATAAAACTTGCGTGTGAATCTTTGGAATTTGAATATGAGGAAAAACAAGAAGAAATCACATTAAGAGTTACAGAGTCATTAAGTAATGAAATAGACGTACAGATTTCTAAGCGTGCATCAGGTGAAATACTCCACAAACTTAGATCTTTCAATGACAAAAGTAATGGGTTAGATAAAATTCGGGCATCATACAATAGTGTCGTTACAGATATTGACATCGATGGAATTTATTCCTCAGTTGCAGGGGAGTTCAATGTGGTAGTTGAAAGTAAAAACTACCTTGATATGCTTCGTTTGTACAACAGGAAGTCTTTACTAACTGCTATCGGAGAAGTTTTAGGCTTGAAAAAAGGTCAATATGTAAATTTAATTATGAGAATCTCCAAGGGTAAGAATAAAGAGAAAGTAATTTCGGCTTTAAGCCCCTATCTGCCAAATCTGTAGTACGTGTTATAACAAGGCATTTAAACGGAACTAAAACAGTGGGTTAGGTTTCGCTTCGCTCCACATTTTAACCCACTATTTTAGTCTGCTTAATGCGGCGTTAGCTACACAAAGGAATATGTATGCCATCTACAGAAGAACAACTAAAAACTCTACTTGAGACCTTTGGCAAAGAAGTTGAGCGAGATAAAGGCTCCATTGCAGTAACTAGTACTGCGTGTATTGACAATAATGTGCCGTCAGCTCCCGGAGTGTACTGGATCGAAACAACGATGCCAGTCGAGGAAATGCGTGAGGCCATATCTGAAGTTGTTGGAAAGAATAAACGACTTCGAAAAAATCCTCCGAACGGAACGAGCCTTATCGAGCAGCAAAATCAGGAATTGTATGTCGCTTACTCTGGTACAGAAGAAGACATCAGAAAGAGATTGAAGCAACATCTATTCAATCAAGGGCATGTAGATACTGTCAAACTCGGTTGCGTTATTGATGAGGAGCCATTTTCGAATCATCAATGGCATATCGGATTTAAACAAATTGATAGCTATGAGTTGAGATATGCTGTTGAAGCATGGTGGCGGCTAAATGTTGGATGGCCAATATTTTGCTTGAGGTAGCTAACAAAGCGCTGCTACGGAATATTTACTCGCTAGCGCTCCTAAATTTCCGCAGAGCGCGGCGTTATGCACATGATATTTCTGGGACACCCCAATCTTATTTTGACAATCTACCCCGTTTCATATACTTTAATCAAGTACAAGGATTGTATAAACATCGTTTCAGGAGGAAACAACCATGACCCAACCCCGTCAAAATATCGTTTCAGTTTCAGATACCCCTTATTATCACTGTATTGGTCGTTGTGTGCGAAGAGCTTTTCTCTGTGGTAAAGATTATTTCTGGGACACCCCAATCTTATTTTGACAATCTAACCTGTTTCATATACTTTAATCAAGTACAAGGATTGTATAAACATCGTTTCAGGAGGAAACAACATGACACAACCCCGTCAAAATATCGTTTCAGTTTCAGAT